>JALCBG010000006.1:32768-59916 GCA_028066695.1 Gammaproteobacteria bacterium
AATGCACCGCAGGTGGTTTGAACTGCGCCTGCGCGAACACAAAGAGGAAAACAAAAACGGCGGCGAAGTGCGCTACCGCAACGCCTCCGACGACTACCACGGCATCGCCATCGCCGGCCCGCAGGCGCGCGAATTGCTGTCGCGCATCACGCGCGGAGATGCCGGCGCCGCGCTGCGTTTTCGTGATGTGCGCCGCATCGCGGCCGGCGGCGTGCCGGCGCTGCTGGCGCGCGTCTCGTTCTCCGGCGAACTCGGCTATGAAATCTACTGCGCGCCGCCCTACCAGTTAAAACTCTTTGAGGAAATTGAAAACGCCGGCGAAGACATCGGACTGCGCTGGTACGGCGCGCGCGCGCTGATGTCGCTGCGCCTGGAAAAAAACTGGGGGGTGTGGTCGCTGGACTACCGCCCGGACTGCACCGCCGCCGAAGCCGGGCTGGACGCGTTCATGGATTTCGGCAAGGGAGATTTCATCGGCCGCGAAGCCGCGCTTTCTGAAAAAGACAACAAACAAAAGAAAGGCGGCGGCGCGCGCGCGAAAAAACTCGCCGCGATGGTGGTGGAAACCGAAGACATAGACGCATCCGGAGACGAGGCGATTTTTCACAACGGTGAATGCGTCGGCTATGTAACCTCGGGCGGCTACGCGCACCACTGCAAAAAAAGCGTCGCGCTCGGATATGTGCCGGCAGAATTGGCGAAGGACGGCGCGCGTTTTGCGGTGGAAATGCTCGGCGAACAGCACCCGGCGCAACTGATCGCGCGGCCGTTATACGATCCGGCCGGCAAAAAAATGCGCGCATAAATGAACGGGAAAACAGCCGCGCGCGCGCGGGTTACGCATGTGCTGTTTGATGTCGACGGCCTGTTGCTGGACACCGAGCCGGTCTACACCGAAGCGACCAACGCGGTGGTCTCGCGCTTCGGCAAGACCTTTGACTGGCGCCTCAAGGCAAACATGATCGGGCGGCGCGCGCTGGATTCGGCGCGCTATCTGGTGCGCGAACTGGAGTTGCCGCTCTCGGCCGAAGAATATCTGGCCGAGCGCGATGTGATTTTGCGAAAGTCCTTCGCCGCCTGCGGCGCCATGCCCGGCGCCGAGGAGTTGGTGCGGCACCTGCACCGCCACCGCATCCCAATCGCGCTCGCCACCAGTTCGGCCTGGGATTTGTTTGACATTAAAATCACGCGGCACACCGACTGGTTCGCGCTGTTTGACGCGCGCGTCGGCGGGGACGATGTCGCGCACGGCAAGCCGGCGCCGGATATTTTTTTGGAGGCGGCGGCGCGCATCGGCGCCGACCCGGCATCAACGCTGATTTTTGAAGACGCGCCGTCCGGCCTCGCCGCCGGCCTCGCCGCGAACATGCGCGTCATCGCGGTTCCCGACGCGAACATGGACAAGGCGCGCTACCGCGACGCCGACGCGGTGCTCGGCTCGCTCACGGAGTTTTCGCCGGAGGATTACGGACTGCCGGGATTCGGCGGCGCCGCCACGGGGCGCGGGGGCGCCTAGAGAAACGCGGCCTCGGTGGTCTTTTGCCGCGCCAGTTGCAGCGCGTCTTCCAGCGTGATCGCGCGCGAAAACAGCGCCCAGCCGATGACCGCGCCGGCGATGTTCGGCAGTTGCGACAGCATGGAAACATCGTCCAGGTTGCGCACGGTTCCGCTGGAAATCACCGGGCAATCCAGTTCGGCCGCCATTCGCGTGGTGTTCGCCATGCTGCTCTCGGGGAGTTCATCGTAGCGGTCTATGTCGGTGTAGATGATGCCGGCCGCGCCGCTGCGCTCAAAGCGCTTCGCCAACTCCAGCGCGGTGAAGGCCGATGTGCGCTTCCATCCGTGCGAGACCGCCTTGCCGTCGCGCGCGTCAATGCTGATCAGGATTTTTTCCGGGTGCCGGACGCAGGCTTCCTCGACCAACCGCGGGTCGGACAGCGCGGCCGTGCCCAGCACCACGCGCGCGGCGCCGTGGTTGAACCAGTCGTCAATCGCGCCGGCCGCGCGGATGCCGCCGCCGACCTGCGCCGGAATGCCGGCGTTGCCGATGATTTCGCGGATGACGCCGGCGTTTTTGCCGCCCCCGCCGAAGACCGCGTTCAGGTCGATCAGGTGCAGCCATTCCGCGCCGGACTTTTCAAACTCTTTCGCCGCTTCCTGCGGACTCAGGTCAAACACCTTCGGGTCCTCAATGCCGCCGTGCTTGAGATTGACGCAACGGCCGTTGTGCAGTTCAATGTCGGGGTAAATGATCATGTTTTTTTCCTCGCTGCTTTTGGGTTTCTTCCTCCCCAGTATACATGCATGATACATGTATGCATGATGCGCATGCGCGTTATTCCGGCCGAATCTCGGCGCGCCGCCGCGCCACATAGGCTTCCAGTTCCTCGCGAATGCCGGGATCCAGCGGCGGCGGCTCGTAATGCTCCAGAATTTTTTTGAACAGCGTGTTGGCGCGCCGCGCCGCGTCCTCCGAGCCGGCTTCCTGCCAGGTTTCAAAGTTGCGCCAGTCGGCGACCAGCGGCGCGTAAAATGCGTTTTCATAGCGCGCGATGGTGTGCGCGCTTCCGAAAAAATGCCCGCCGGCGCCGACTTCGCGAATCGCGTCCAGCGCCAGCGTCTCTTCGCTGACCTCCGGCGGCGCGAGCGTCTCGGCCATCATCTGCGCCATCTCCATGTCAATGATCAACTTTTCAAACGACGCGCACAAACCGCCCTCAAGCCAGCCGCCGCTGTGCTTGATCATGTTGCCGTGCGCCATGACCGCGCTCCACAGCGACATCTCCGACTCCCACGCGGCCTGCGCATCCACGCAGTTTGACGCGTTCACATTGGAAGTGCGGTAAGGCAGGCCGTAACGCCGCGCGAGTTGCCCGCCGGCGAGCGCCGCCTTCGCGTATTCGGGCGTGCCGAACGCGGGCGATCCGGATTTCATGTCCACATTGGAAGTGAAGCCGCCATACATCACCGGCGCGCCGGGCGCGGCCATCTGTATCAGCGCGATCACGCCGAGCGCCTCGGCGTTTTGCTGCGCCAGCGCGCCGGCGAGCGTAACCGGGCTCATCGCGCCGGCGAGCGTGAACGGCGTGACCACCACCGGCTGCCCGTGCCGCGCCATGGTCATCGCGCCTTCCAGCATCGGCTTGTCCACTTTCAGCGGCGAATTGGTGTTGACCACCGTGAGAATGCTCGGCTCGCGCCGCAATTGTTCGTTGGTAACTCCGCGCGCGATGCGCACCATTTCCAGGCCGTCTTCCACGCGGCCGTTGCCGAGGCTGTAGACATGCCAGGGTTTTTCGCTGAGCGTGATGAACGCCAGATAGGCGTCCAGGTGGCGCGTGTGCACCGGCAGGTCGGCCGGCTCAACCGGGTAGCCGGCGATCACCGAGACGATGTTGAAGACCTGCCCGAGTTTGAGAAACTTGCAGTAGTCTTCAAAATTTCCGGCGCGGCGGCCATGGTCCAGGTCGGAGCAATTCGGCGGGCTGGAGACGATGCTGAAGTTGATGTGGTTGCCGCCGTAGGTGGAGTTGCGGGCCGGATTGCGCGCGTGCAATGTGAACTCGCGCGGCGCCGCGGCGATTTTTTCCATCACGATTTCGCGGCCGATGCGCACATAGCCGCTTTTCGGATCTATGCGCGCGCCGTGTTCCACCATCAATTCGCGCGCCTCGCCGCTCAGCATTTCCAAACCGACCTCTTCAAGAATGCGCATGGACGCGTCGTGCAGCAACTCAACCGCCTCCGCGTCCACCACCTCAAGCGGCGCATACGGGTTGCGCAGTTGCGCGAACGGCCGCTGCGCTAGCGAAAATTTGGGGCGAGGCTTGCGCCCCGCGCGCTTCGCGCTCCTAGTGCGTTTTGTCATGCCAGCGTGGCGCGGCGCTCGTCGGGCTGCGCGAAATCTTCGCGCAACACGCCTTCCAAAACGCGCGCCAGCGTTTCCGCGTCTTCCGCGGAAAAACACATCGGCGGTTTGATCTTCAGCACATTGCGCAGCGCGCCGTCCACGCCGACCAGCACGCCTTCCTGTTTCATCCGCTCGGCGATGTAGGCGGCCTGCGCCGCGGCCGGCGCGAGCGTGTCGCGCGCATTCACCAACTCCGCGCCGATGAACAGCCCCATGCCGCGCACATCGCCGATCAGCGCAAAACGCGCCTGCAGTTCGCGCAGCATGCCGCGCAGCGCGCCGCCGACCACGCGCGCGTTTTCCGGAAGTTGCTCGCCGTCCAGCACATCCAGCACCGCATGCCCGACCGCGCAGGAAACCGGGTTGCCGCCGAACGAATTGAAATACTCCATGCCGTTGTCAAAACTCGCGGCGATTTCACGCGTGGTGACCACCGCCGCCATCGGGTGGCCGTTGCCAATCGGTTTGCCGAGGGTGGCGATGTCCGGCGTCGCGTCCTGCGCTTCAAAGCCCCAGAAGTGTTCGCCGACGCGGCCGAAACCGGTTTGCACTTCGTCGGCGATGCACACCGCGCCGGCGGCGCGCGCATGCGCGTAAGCGGCGCGCAAATAGCCGGACGGCGGCGCGACCTGCCCGCCGCAGCCCGGCAGCGATTCGGCGATGAACGCGGCCGCGCCGCCGCGCGCCTCCGCGTCTGCGAGCGCGCGCCGCACATCGCGCGCGTATTGCTCGCCGGCGTCCGCGCCGCGGTGCGCGCCGCGGTAGGCGTCGGGAATCTCGGCGATATGCACATGCGCCGGCCGGCCGGCGCCGCCGGCGCCGTCGTGTTTATACGAACTGATTTCAATGGTGGAACTCAGGTTGCCGTGGTAGGCGTGCCGCAATGCGACCACATCGCGCCGCCCGGTGTGGCAGCGCGCCAGCCGCAGCGCGAGGTCATTGGCTTCGCTGCCGCTGCAGACCAAATAACAAACGGACAATTCTTCCGGGAATTTTTCCAGCAGGCGTTCGGTGTAGGCAGCGAGCGCGTCATAAAGATAGCGCGTATTGGTGTTCAGCAGGCCGGCCTGCATGCGCTCGGCCGCGACCACGCGCGGGTGGCAGTGGCCGACATGCGCGATGTTGTTGACCGCGTCCAAATAGCGGCGGCCGTGCATGTCAAACAAATACTGCATCGCGCCGCGCGCCAAATGAATCGGCTCGCGGTGCGACAGGCGCAGCGACGGGCCGAGCGCGCGCCGCCGCGCGTCCAGCAATTGCCGCGCGTCTCCGCGCGGCGGCGGGCGGAGTTGTTCCGGCGGAATGCCGAGCATCAGGTTCGGGTCCGGGCACAAACTCAGCCATACCGCGCGGTGCCGCTGCGTGCCTACGCCGACAAAAGTGTCGCGGTTGCCGAGCATGTCGGTGATGATTTCAAAATGCAGGTGCGGCGGCCAGCCGCCGTTCTCGCCGACATCGCCGAAGCGCGCGACTTCGGCGCCGGCCGCGATTTCATCGCCCGGCTTCCAGCGCGCGACCGAGGCCGGCTGCAGGTGGCCGTAGAGGGTGTGGAAGACCAGCGCGTTTCCATCGCGGTCTTTGACGCGGTGCTCAATGATCAGCAGGCCGCCGTAATCCAGCGGGTTGTCGCGGTTGCCGGCCGCGTATACCTGTCCGCCGAGCGGCGCATGCACCGGCGCGCCGGCCGGCATAAAGATGTCTATACCGAGGTGTAGCGTGCGGCGGTGGCCGGTGATGTCGTCAAAGGCTTTGTGCGTGTAGATCAACCGGTGCTCGTCGTAGCGGGCAACCGCGGCCGCGCAACCCTGGTCCTCCACCGCGCGAAACAGCATGCGCGCGGCCTCGGCCGGGTCGCCCGCTCCCGGCGCGCCCAGCAGCGGACTGGCGACGCTCGCGTCAAAAACCAGCAATTTGTCGTTGGCCAAGTCGACGCCGACCACCGGCGCAAACGGCGCGTTCGCGCGCAGCCATTCCACCACCGCCGGGGAGTTCGGGTTGGCTTCCAATCCGCAGGCCGCGCGAAACGCATAACTCGCAAACCGCGGCGGAATGTCGCGCAGAATTTCCAGCGCGGCCCAGGCCGCGTCTTCGCTGACGCGCAGATAGTCGTTTTGCGGCGACTGCGCGCGCTGGTGCGCGCAGATGCAAACGCTCATGCAAAGGCGCATGCACATTAAAGGGAACAGCGCATCTATCTCGGCCTCGCGCAGCGGATGCGCGCGGTGGTAGCCGCGCGCCACCGACTCGGCCGCGTCCAGCGGCCGCGCCTTGCCGAGCATCGCATACGCGGCCGCAATCGCCGCGTCGGCCGCGAGCCACGATTCGCGCATGTCGCCGAAGTCTATGATTTGCGTCGCGCGCTGCGCCCACGGATCATCGCCGGGCCCCGCGACCAGCACATTGTCGTTGTTGGCGTCGTTGTGAATCACGCCGCGCCGCAATTGCGGAATGCGCGGCGGGATTTCGCTTTGATACACCGCGCTGAAATGCCGGACCAATTCGCGCCGCGCGTCCGACTCCAAAAGCGGCGAAAATTTTTGAACGACTTCGGCGCCGCGCTCCATCTCCCACAGCAGCGGGCGCGCCAGCGCGTCGTGCGAAAACCCCTCCAATGCGCGGTCAAACAGCGCGACTTTTTCGCCCCAACTCTCCAGCAATTCCGGGGTGTGCGGATTGACCCGCGACATCGGCCGCCCGTCCACATATTCCAGCGCGCGCGCGTAATGCGCCGACCCGTCGGCCGCGGTGACTTTTTCCACCGCGTTGCCGCCGGCCGATTCCAGCCACAGCGGCGCGTGCGCGAAAACTTTTGCGTCGCGCAGCCGCGCCAGCACTTTGCGCTGGCAGTCAAACATTCCGGGCTTTTCGTCGCGGTGCGCGATCTTGAAGACATAGCGCCCGGCGGAAGTGTCGGCCAGGTAATTTAAATCGCGCTCGCCCGGCAGGCGCCGGAACTCCCCTTCCAGCCGGAACAGCCGCCGCGCCAACTCGGCCGCCTCAAGGCGTTGAAATGCGGGTGTCGTGCAGGTTTCGGTCATCGCGGGACGGGAGTCGGGTTGCCGGCGGTTTGCATGCGCCGCAACATTTTCTGCGGCGCATTTTCTGCGATAGTGCCCTGCGCGAATTTTAGCGCATGCCGCCCCCGAACCGCGCGCCGCTTATTTGGTCTCGGCCCCGCTCAGCAGCCACGCCGCCAGCAGGCGAATCTGCGTTTCGTCCAGCCGCGTTTTCCACGCGGGCATCTCACCGTTGCGGCCTTCTTTGATGGAGGCGCGCACCGCCGAGGCCGAGCGACCGTAAAGCCAGGCGTCGTTCGCCAAATTGGGCGCGCCGATTTGCGGGTTGCCGCCGCCGGCCGCGCCGTGGCAGGAGACGCAAAATTGCGCGTAGATTTCCCTTCCCCGCGCGTAGCGGGGGTTGTCGGCGGCGCCGCCGGACAGCGCGAGCACATAGGCGGCGACCGCGTTGACGCCCTCTTCGCCCAATACTTCGCCCCAGGCCGGCATCGCGGCGCGGCGCCCCTCGCGCAGCGAATGCAAAATTTCGGCTTCGCCGCCGCCCCATTGCCATTCAAAATCGCGCAGGTTCGGAAACATGCGCGCGCCGCCGCGCGCGTCGCGGCCGTGGCAGGCGGCGCAGTAGTTTTGATAGACGCGCGCGGCCGAGCGCATCGCGTCCGGGTCGGCCGAAAGTTCGGAGAGTTCGGCATTCGCCCAGCGCGCGCGCGCTTCGCCGTATGCGCGCGCAAAGTCGCGCTCGCTTTTTACCAGCCGCGAATGCTGCGACCAGCCGAGCGCGCCGGGATAATTGCCGAGCCCGGGGAACAGCGCCAGATAGCCGAGGCTGAAAACCAGCACCGCGAGCAGCAGCCAGAACCACCACATCGGCGGCGGGTGCGCGCCTTCGCGCAGCGTCTCGTCCCACACCACGCCGCGCTCCTCTTTGTGCTTGGAAAAATACACGCTGAACAGCAGCCAGACCAGCGCGGCCAGACTGAGCAGGGTCAGGCCGATGACCCACAGCGACCAAAAGTTTGACGCGAACTCAGCCATCGCCGGCCTCGTCGTGCAGCGGAATGTCGGCGGCGCGCGCCGGACTGTGCGCGGCGCCGCGGCGCAGCAGCGCCCACAGCAGCAGCGCGATCATCAGCGCCATCACCGCGAGATCGCCGATCAGCAAAAAAACCACCAGCGCGGCGCTCATTGCCGGGGCGCTCCTCCGCGGCCGAGGAACTGCAGGTAGGCGACCATCGCGTCCAGTTCGCTCTTGCCGGCGACCGCGTTCGCGGCCTCGGCGATTTCTTGGTCGGTGTACTCCGCGCCGAGCCGCCGCATGCCGCGCATGCGCGCCTGCAGCGCGATGCCGTCTACCCTGCGCTCGGCCAGCCACGGGTAGGCCGGCATGATGGAAGACGGCACCACCGCGCGCGGGCGCGTCAGGTGCAGGCGGTGCCAGGCGTCGCTGTATTTGCCGCCGATGCGCTGCAAGTCGGGGCCGGTGCGCTTTGAGCCCCACAAAAACGGGCGGTCGTAAATGAATTCGCCGGGCCGCGAGGCCGCGCCGTAGCGCCGCACCTCGGCGAGCAGCGGGCGGATTTGCTGCGAATGGCACAGCGCGCAGGATTCGCGGATGTAGAGCGCGCGCCCGGCAAGCGCGAGCGGCGGGTAACGCTCGGCCGAGGACTGCGGCGGCGGCGCGAACAGCACCGGCAGAATCTGCACCAAGCCGCCGATGGAGGAGACCAACAGGATGCCGAAAATCAGCAGGCCGGCGCGGCGCTCAACAAGTTTGTGCAGGCCGATCATGCCGCCGCCGGTTTGCGCGCGCGCGTGCGCGGTTTGGTTTTGCGCGCGGCCGCGCTTGCTTCGGCATGCGCCGGCGCATACCACTGCACGATGCGCGCGCCGCGCATGGTCATGTACAAGTTCCACGCCATCAGCGCCGTGCCGGCGAAGAACAGCGCCCCGCCAATCAGGCGCGCGACATAATACGGCGCGACCGCTTCCATGATTTCCACAAAACTGTAGCGCACCTCGCCGGCCTCGTCGAGGTTAAGCCACAGCAGCCCCTGCATGATGCCCGCGCCCCACATCGCCATGATGTAGAGCAGCACGCCGGTGACGCCGAGCGCGAAATGAATGTTGGCGGCGCGCGCGCTGAACAGCGGCCGGCCGGCGAGTTTCGGCGCGAGAAAATACAGCGTGCCGAAAGTCACGAACGCGTTCCAGCCGAGCGCGCCGGAATGCACATGCCCGACCGTCCAGTCGGTGAAGTGGCTGACGACATTGACGCTTTTAATCGCGAGCATCGGGCCCTCAAAGGTGGCCAGGCCGTAAAACGGCAGCGCGATGACGATGAACTTCAGCGCCGGGTCCTCGCGCAGTTTGTGCCACGCGCCGCTGATGGTCATCACGCCGTTGACCATGGTCGCCCACGACGGCAGCCACAGCAGCAGACTCATGACCATCGCCAGCGTCTGCAGCCAGTCGGGAATCGCGTTGAAGTGCAGGTGGTGGGGGCCGGCCCAGATGTAGGTGTAGACGAACGCCCAGAAGGCGATGACCGAGAGGCGGTAACTCCAAATCGGCCGCCCCAGTTGCTTCGGCAAAAAGTAATACAGCATGCCGAGGAAGCCGCCGGTCAGAAAAAAGCCGACCGCGTTGTGGCCGTACCACCACTGCACCACCGCGTCCACCGATCCGGCGTAAAGCGGAAGCGATTCGCGCCACGACACCGGCAGCGCGAGGTTGTTCACCACATGCAGCATCGCGACCACGATGATGAGCGCGCCGTAAAACCAGTTGGAGATGTAAATCGGCGCGATGCGGCGGCGCCCGATCGTGCCGAAAAAACACAGCGCAAACGACAGCCACAATACCGCGACCGCGATGTCCAGCGGCCATTCCATTTCGGCGTATTCCTTGCCGGCGTTGATGCCGGCGAACAGCAGCAGCATGGACAGGCACATGCCAATCTGCCAGCCGACGAATACCACCCAGGCGAGGCCCGGCGCGAACAGACTTTGGTGGCAGGTGCGCTGCACCGAATAAAACGCGGTGCCGATCAGCGCCGAGCCGCCGAAGCCGAAAATCACCGCGTTGGTGTGCACGGTGCGCAGCCGGCCGAAAGTCAGCCACGGCAAATCAAAATTCAGCGCGGGGAAGACCAGTTCGGCCGCGGCCCACACGCCGGCGAGCATGCCGAACAGCGCCCAGCCGATCGACGCCGCGATGAAAACGGCGACGATTTGGTCGTGGTAGGGAATTGCGCGCGCGCGCGCCATTACACCGCGAGTCCGGGGCCGAGCCCGTTCACCCACAACAGCATGGTCAGCGCGAGCAGCCCGGCGAGCGCGACCAGCAGCACGCCGATCAGCGAACTCGCCATCAGCATGCCGCGCGCGGAATTGGTGCGCAGTATTTTCGGCAGGCCGGCGTAGAGCAGCGCCGCGCTCCACACCGAGGCCGGAATCAGCACGCCGAGGTTGAGCGCGAGCGACGGATACAAGTGGAACACGCCGCCGAGCGCGAACGGCGTGCCGGCGAGCGCGATCAGCGCGCCGCAATGGCCGAGGGAATTTCGCGCGGCGTAACTGCGCGCCATCCACGCGGCGAGCGCGGTCGCGAGAAAGAAGCCGGCGAGCATCGCCGCGAAATACGCGCCCGAAACCGCGAGCGCCATCGCGTCGCTCATGTAAAGCGGCTCGCCCGGCCCGAGCCGCCAGCCGTGCCGCCGCGCGCCGAGATACGCGCACAGCGGCGGCAGCAGGCCGAGCCACAGCGCGTAGCCCCAAAACACGCGCGCCATGCCGATGCGCGCGCTCGCGCCGAGTTTTTTAAACACGCGCTGCTGCTGGCCGAGCAGCAATAGCAGCGCGTCATGCGGCGTCAGGTGCTTCGGCATGCGCGCGCGGCCGCGGACTCGACCGTCACTGAATCGGCGACGGCGGCATCGTCTGGTCCATCAGGGCGGCGTCCCACTTGCCGTCCACCTTGATGTGCGAGATCGCGCCGAGCAGCACCGCCTCGATCAGGTTGTGCGACAAGTACACATAGGTGCCGGGCTGGCGGAACTTGTAGGTGAACGCGCCGGCCGAACCGGCCGCGATGACCCAGCTCTCTATGCCGGTGACCGGCGGGTCATTGAAGTTGCCGCGCTCCCAGACATAGTCGCCGTGCCCGCCGATCAGGTGCGGGTAACTCTGGCGGTTTGCCTGCGAATGCACGATCAGCACGGTCTCGCCGACTTTCGCGCGCATCGCGCCGTCCCCGGTCAACTCGCCCTTGGTCGCGCCGAACACGACATGCGTCGGAATCAGGGTCTTCATCGCCTCCAGATCGTCCTGCAGCGAGGCGAGCGGGTTCGCGTAGCGCTTGTATTTTCCGCTCGCGTCTTTCGGCAGGTAGTAGTCCTGCTCGCCGACATAATAGGCGCGGTCGTAACGAATCGGCTTGCCTTTGCCGTCCTTCAGCCCGTCGCGCGGCAGCACCATGATCGCGCCGTTCATGCCATGCACGACATGCCACGGAGTCATCGCGCCGCCCGGCGCGCAGTGGTAGATGAAAGTGCCGGGCTTGGTCGCCTTGAAGCGCAACTTGACCTGCTGCCCCGGCGCGATGTTGGTCAGTTCCCCGCCGCCGAGCGCGCCGGTGGACGCGTGGAAGTCAATGTTGTGCGGCAGTTTGTTGGTCTTCGGGTTGATCAGCGTCAGTTCCACATAGTCGCCCTCGTGCACCACGATCAACGGCCCCGGAACGCTGCCGTTATACGCATACACCCACATGAAAACGCCGGGCTCCACTTCAATTTCCTTTTCCTCAATGACCATTTCCACTTCAACGATTTTCGGCTTGCCTTTCGCGACCTGGTCGTGCTTGGGCACCAGCGGCGGCGCCACCAGCACTTGCTTGACGCGCTTGAGTCCGGCGATGTCGGCTTTGTTGCCGACCTGGTAGCCGGGCAGCCCGGCGGCGAGAAGCGGCGCGGGCAGAAGCAGCGCGCAGAGGAGAAGGATTTTTCGGAAGGGTTTTTGCATGAGAGTTTCCTCGCGGGAATATGGACAGTATATTATCGGCGCCGGCGGCGGCCGTTTCATTGACATATGTCATTAACGCGGTTTTTGTAAAATGGCGTTTGGAGCGGCAAAACACGCAATATGCAAACCCAACCGAAAACGAAAATCCCGGCGAAAAAAGCGGGGCCGATTCCCTGCGGCAGCCAGGACGGCACCTGTGCCAAGTGCCTCGGCCGGCATCCGGCGGTCAAACGCGCGCTCAGCCGCGCCGAGCGCGACGCGATTCACGACCACCGCCGGCGGCTCACCATCGCCCCCGGCGGGCGCCTGTCGGTCGGCGCGCGCATGGTCATCGCCCACCTCGCCGAGGGCGCGGTCAAACTGACGCCGCCCGGCGACCCGTCGCAGGTCGCCGGCGTTTTGTTTGCCCCGGGAATCGTCGGCGCCGGCGACTTCCGCAACTTCCACGCCTACGCGCTGAGCAACTGCGAATTGTGCTGCTTTGACGAGTCCGCGGTGAAGGCAATTTTCGCCGGGCATCCGCATTTGGCGATCAGTTTTTGGCAGCACTCGCTGGACTCGCTCAGCGGCGTGCGCCGCGACGCCTCGCTGCTAAACGCCGCCGACGCGACGCACCGCGTCGCCGCGCTGTTTTGGATCATCGCCCGCCGCGAACAAAAAACCGCCGCCAAAAAACCGCGCTCGCCGGCGGTGGAAATCACCCTGCCCTTCACGCTGTCCGGCGCCTCCACCCTGCTCGGCCTCGCCCCGGAAACCATCAGCCGCCGCATCGGCGCACTGCAACGCGCCGGCCTGGTGCGAAAGACCGGGACGCGGAGGTATTTGGTGGGGGATTTGGAAAGGTTGCGGGTGGTTGTTACGGCAGAGGGGTAACCCAGACACACAATCCAGGAACCCCAGAGTCAGCCGCTCCCCAACAACTGAAAATCCCTCGAAGCAAAAGGATCGAAATCCTTGGGCCAGTCGAAACTAATCTGGCACAGCAGTTGCATGCGCAGTGGCGCATCCCGATTAATTTTTTGCACCCGCACCATCAAATTGTGCTTTGCCGGCTCCATCAGCAACTTGCGAAAGTTGTAGGCGATGTAGCCGGGGCAGTAGCCGAGAATTTGGCGAGTGCTGTTGTCAGTCCGCAAGGCCACCGCATTGCTGTCATGCGAATTTTCAAAATCTGACATCGTCAGCAAGCGGTCATCGGTGCACAAATCCCGAATTGCGCTCCCAATACGGTCGACAGGAAAGTAGCGCATACCGTGCAGAAAGAAATACGCTTGACACTTCCCCTGCACCGGTTCCGGCTTGAGAAAGGTCTCGAAGTAATCGGTGGCCTTGCGGCCGCCGGTGCGGGCGAGGATGTCAAACGGGTCAGGGTCACCCTCCAAGTCCATCCACGACAGCCATGCACGGTAGTCGGGCCGGGACGAGGGCATCAGGCGACTGCTGATAATCGATGGGATGTCGGGGTAGTGACCTTGCTGGGGCCTGAGCATCTCTGGCAAGCCAAAATAAGACTTTTCCACCCCATTGGTATAAGTGAGCACATAGGGTCCGCCCGGGCCGCCCTCCGGGCGCACCATACGCGCAAGCGGGTGCCACTCCTGGTTGGGGTAATGCGCGGCGATAAAGAGCTCGCGCGCAGATGCATTCGGCTGGGATTCAAGCATGGTCGAGGTCAAGTAGGCGGTGTCGGTTAAATTGTAGCATACGGAGCGCAAAATCAATGCTGATTTGCGTGATGATAGCACGGTCGGCGTCTGCAAACAGCGCCCGAAAATCCGCATCAGCATCCAATTTCCTCAACCGAGTAAGCCAGTATTTTGCCGCAGTCGGAAGAATTTGGTGGGCGTACTGAAAAACTTCCAAGGTTTTCAGACGGACTTCTCCTTTCTCATCGTAGAACCGGCTTTTAGCCCGCCCGCAAAAAGCCTCGAGAGTGAATCCATGGTCGCACGTTTGCATGCGCTGCTCTTTCATTTCATCCGACTCGCGGGAAAAACTCGAAGCGTGGTCAAAACTTGGCGCCAGGCGAACTTTTTTCGTTTCTACCCGGGTGATGATCCCCCAGTTTTGATGATGCCGGTCTTGATTTGCCACCAGCGCATCGAGCATTAAATATCCGACGAAAATTTCATCGACGAATTTAATGTCGCCATCACCGGTGCAAACAAAAGCACTCGGAGGCGCAACATCAGGGCGCGCGCGTTTCAACAATGCAAAAACCCTGTCAATTGTGTATTGGGGCGGCATGTTCACACTGTGCTGGTAGTCTGAGTACTCGCTTGCCAGCCTCTTGTTCGCGGATTTAAACTCTTCGCCGTTTCCAAGAAAAGAGGTGGATAGAACCCCATGCTTGTCTGCGAATTTCACCAACTTGTACTCTGCACAGGGAATTCCGAGCAGTTTTGCGATTCGATAACAAACCACTTCCGCCCAGTTTTCGTTCTGGTCACGCCCGATCTTAAAAAGACAATGTTGCCCACTGTCAACATGCTGCAGCCAAAACTTGTCCTTGGAACCGATCTCTTCCGGCTCCACGGGTACGTATTCACTGGCATTAATAGTTTCGAATCGCATTGGCGGCTTCTCGCTGCAGAGTGATGCCCAGTATATCACCTCTGCCTCCCCTCCCACCCCTCGGCCAGCCCCACTTCCGCGTCCGACGGCGGCAGCATTCCCCTGCCTTTGATGAGGTCGGCGGCGCGTTCGGCGGTCATTATGGTCGGGGCGTTTAGGTTGCCGTTGGGGATGGGCGGGAAAATGGAGGAGTCAATCACGCGCAGGTTTTCCATGCCGCGCACGCGCGTTTCGGCGTCCACCACGGCCATTTTGTCGGCGCCCATTTTGCATGAGCAGGACGGGTGATACGCGCTCTCCACCGATTCGCGCACGAAGGCGTCTATGTCGGAGTCGCTTTGCACCGCCGCGCCGGGCTGGATTTCGTCTCCGCGGTAGGGGTCCATCGCGGATTGCGAGATGATTTCGCGGGTCAGGCGGACGCATTGGCGGAAGGCGGCGCGGTCGGGCTCGTTGTCCAGATAGTTGAACAAGATGGACGGCGGCGCGAGCGGATGCGGCGCGGTTGCGCGCACGCGGCCGCGCGCGTTCGGTTTGTTGTGGCCGACATGCACTTGGAAGCCGTGGCCGGCGAAGGCGGCGCGGCCGTCGTAGCGCATCGCGCCGGGCAGGAAGTGGTATTGAATGTCGGGCGCGGGCAGGCCGGCGCGCGAGCGGATGAAGGCGCAGGATTCAAAATGATTGGTCGCGCCGAGGCCGGACTTGAACAGCAGCCAGCGCGCGCCGATTGCGAACTTGCTCGGCCAATTGAGTTTTGCGTTTAAGGTAATCGGCCGGCGGCAGCGGAATTGAAAATAAAACTCAAGGTGGTCCTGCAGGTTTTCGCCGACGCCGGGCAGATCATGCAGCACTTGAATGCCGGCGTCTTTTAGGGCGGCGGCCGGACCGATGCCGGAAAGTTGCAGCAATTGCGGCGAGCCGACCGAGCCGGCGCACAGCAGCACTTCGCGGCGCGCGGCAACTTGCGCGACTTTGCCGCCGAGTTGGTATTCCACGCCGCGCGCGCGCGCGCCGTCCAGGACGATGCGGCGAATCAGCGCGCCGGTTTGCACTTTCAGGTTGCGCCGCTGCATCGCCGGTTTCAGGTAGGCGTTTGCGGCCGACCAGCGCACGCCGTTGCGCACGGTCATGTGCATCGCGCCGAATCCTTCCTGCCGGCGGCCGTTGTAATCCTCGGTGCGCATGTAGCCGGCCTGCGCGCCGGCTTCTATGAAGGCGCGGTAGAGCGGGTTTTTCATTTCGTTGCCGTTGTTGACCGACAAGGGTCCGCCGCGGTTGCGGTAGGCGTCGGCGCCGAATTTCCAGTCGTCTGCTTTGCGGAAATACGGCAGGCAGTGGCGGTAGTCCCAGTTGGCGGCGCCGGCGCGCGCCCATTCGTCGTAGTCGTGGGCGTGGCCGCGCACATAGACCATGCCGTTGATGGAGGACGAGCCGCCGAGCACCTTGCCGCGCGGGCAGTGCATGCGGCGGCCGTTCAGGCCCGGCTCCGGCTCGGTGTAAAACTGCCAGGCGAAGCGCGCGGTGTTCATCGGGATGGATAGCGCGGTCGGCATTTGAATCAGGATGCTTTTGTCGCGGCCGCCGTATTCCAGCACCAGCACGCTCGCGCCGGGGTCTTCGCTCAGGCGGTTGGCGAGGACGCAGCCGGCCGAGCCGGCGCCGATGATGATGTAATCAAAACTTTCGCTCATGCCGCGGAGAGTTGTTTTTCCATGAACACCGACAGGCGGTCGTCGCGGTAGTCGCCGAAGGGGCCTCGCCGGGTGAAGCCGAAACGCGCGTAGAGGCCGATGGCTTCGGGCTGGCGGACGCCGGTCTCCAGACGCAGCGCGTCCACGCGCATTTCGCGCGCGTGCGATTCCAAACTCGCCAGGATTTTTTTGGACACGCCGCGCCCGCGCGCGGCGCGGCGCACGAACATGCGCTTGATTTCGCCGTATGCGCAGTCGCCGCGCGCGTATTTGACCGCGCCGCATCCGAGCGCGGCGCGCTCCTCATAGGCGGCGACAAAATGCACATCCTCGCCGCACAATTCGTCAAGCGAATCCAGATAGCAACTCTCGCGCGGATAGAGCGACAACTGGAAGCGGTCCAGTTCGCCGATCATCGCGGCGAGCGCCGGGCTGCGCGGGCTGGCGGCCCTGACCGTTATCACAGCCAGCCGGCCTCTATCGGATCGCCGACGGTCAGCACGCGCGCGCCGCCGGCGCCGATAAGCACTTGCTCCTCCAATTTGACGCCCTCGCCGCTTTCCTCGGAGCCGATGTAGGACTCCACGCACAGCGTCATGTTTTCCTCCAGCATGCCGTCGTAGCCTTTGTCGTCAAAGTCCTGCAGGTGTTTGATGCTCGGGTATTCGTCGGCGAGGCCGACGCCGTGAATCAGCACGCCGTAGCGGTGCGAGGCGAATTCGCCGGGAATGCGCCAGGCTTTTTCGGCGATTTCGCGGAAACTCATGCCGGCTTTCAGCAGCGAGGTGTTGTGTTCAATTTGCCGGAAGGCGAGTTCGTAGAGGCGCTTTTGCCGGTCATCGGGCGCGGCGCCGCACACCCACGAGCGCGACATGTCGGCGCAGTAGCCGTAGGGGCCTATCAGGTCGGTGTCCACGCTGATCATGTCGCCCTTTTCCATTTTGCGCATGGACGATTCGCGAAACCACGGGAAGGTGCGGGGGCCCGATGACAACAGGCGCGTTTCTATCCATTCGCCGCCGAGTTCAATGTTGGCGTGGTGCAGCAGCGCCCACAATTCGTTTTCGCGCATGCCCGGCTCGCAGGCCTCGCGCATGCGGCGCAGGCCGATTTCGCAGACATCAATGGCTTTTTGCATCAGCGCGAGTTCTTCGGGGGATTTAATCACGCGCGCGAGTTCCATCACTTCCAGGCCGTCGTGAATGGACAGGCCGCGGCGGCGCAGCGCGTCGCAGCCGAGGTGGGAGAGGCGGTCAATGGCAAGGCGGGTGTTGCCGCCGCCGTGGGTTTTGACCAGGTCGGCGATGACCTTGCCGAACTCCTCGGCTTTTTCCTCGCCGCGGGGGCCGGCGGCGAAAAAATAAAACGAGGGGTTGACGCGGTATTCGTCTATGGTTTCAATGCCCTCGGCGACATGCGGGTAGTTGCCGTAGTCAAACAAAATCAGCGGGCCGTCGGTGGCGATGAAAACGCAGCGCGTCTCGTAGTGCGAGCACCAGATTTGCATGTTGGTGGCGTCGCAGGCGTAGCGGCAGTTGACCTGGTCAAACAGCAGGATGCCGGCGTAGTCGGACTCGCGCAGTTTTTCGCGGATGCGCGCGAGGCGGTAGCGGCGCACCGCGTTTAAGTCGACCGGCGGCTCGGTGTATTCCATCGCGCCGTGCTGGCGCGCGCTGATGTTGCCGCGGGTGAAGTTCACCGGCTCACCGCCCTTTCCACACCGGCTTGCGCTTTTCGGCGAAGGCTTTCGCGCCTTCGCGCATGTCCTCGCTCGCATACAGCGTCTGAATGGTCGGCGGCACGCGGCCGGACAGCAGTTTGAGCGCTTGCTGCGTTGGCATGGTCTCGGTCAGGCGGATGCATTCTTTAATCGCGGCGAATACCAGCGGGGGTCCCTCGGCGAGCAGCGACGCCAATTCGCGCGCGCGCGGCATTAAATCGCCCGCCGCGGTTACTTCATTTACCAGTCCGCGCGCGTGCGCCTCTTTCGCGTCCATCCAGCGGCCGGTCAGCAGCATTTCCATCGCGATGTGCCAGGGGATTCGCTTCGGCAGTTTGATGGTGGCGGCGTCGGCGATGGTGCCGGCGTTGATTTCCGGCAGCGCGAAACTGGCGTGTTCGGCGGCGATGATCATGTCGGCGGAGATCGCCAACTCCAAACCGCCGCCGCAGGCGATGCCGTTGACGGCGGCGATGACCGGTTTGTTCATGTCGGGCAACTCCTGCAGACCGCCGAAGCCGCCGACTCCGAAGTCGGCGTCCGCCTGCTCGCCTTCGGCCGCCGCCTTTAAGTCCCAGCCGGCGCAAAAGAACTTTTCGCCGGCGCCGGTCAGCACGGCGACGCGCAGTGCCGGGTCATCGCGAAAGTTGGCGAATACTTCGCCCATTTTGCGGCTGGTGACTGCGTCTATGGCGTTGGCTTTCGGCCGGTTGAGGACGACCTCCAGCACCGCGCCGTTGACACTGGTTTGAATTTCCGGGTTCATGTTTTGTTTGCGCGCAGCCGCGTGATCAGGGCGTCGGCGACCGCCGCGCCCTGCGACTGTATCATCAATGGGTTGATCTCCACTTCCAAAATGCCGGGGGCGGCGTCGGTCAATTCCTGCAGGCGCAGCGCGCATTGCACCGCGGCGGCGACATCGGCGCGCGGGCGGCCGCGGTAGCCGCGCAACAGCGGCGCGGTTTGCAGGCGGGCGAGCGCACTGTGCAGCATGTCCTCATTCAGCGGAGGCAGCAGCAGTTGGCGGTCGCCGATCAATTCCACCCATTCGCCGCCGAAGCCGAGCATGAAGTAGCGTCCGAATTGGCGGTCGCAGCCGGCGGCGAGCAGCAGTTCGGCGGCGGCGTCTTCCACCATTTTTTCAATCAGCAAGCTGCCGGAGAAAGCGAGCATGCGCGAGGCGTGCGCGCGCACTTCCGTTTCATCGCGCAGGCCGACGGCGACCGCGCCGGCTTCGCTTTTGTGGGTGATGTCCGGCGACAGCGCCTTTACCGCGACCGGAAAGCCGAGGCGCGCGGCGGCGGCCGCGGCCGCATCGGCGGAGTCGGCGGTTTCGGATTCGGGGGTGGAGAATCCGGCAGCGCGCAACAACTCTTTTGCCTGATGTTCGTTCAGGGTTTCTTTTTCGGTTGTATCGTTGTGAATGAGCGGAGCGAGCGCGGGCGGAGGTTCGGCGCGCGCCCAGGCGCGGCCGACTGCGCAGACCGCTTCGGCCGCGGCGAGCGCCTGCGCCAGGCCTTGCAGCGGCGCGATGTTGTTTTCCATCAGCAATTCGGAAATATGCGGCGGCATGTTTTCGCTCAGCAGCGAGACCAGCGCGCCCGGTTTTTCGCTTGCGCGGCAGGCGTCAATGAATGCATGCACGGCGCGCATCCAGATTTCCTCGGCTTCGTGGTCGCCGGACGGAATGTCCAGAATGCACATCGTCAGATCAAAATCGCCGGACATCATCGCGCCGAAGGTTTTTGCCATGCGCGCACGGTCGGCCCAGATGAAGGTGTGGTAGTCCAGCGGGTTGTCGGCGCGCACATAGTCGTTGAGGGTCGCCTGCACTTTTTTTCGGTGTGCGGCATCAAGCGGCGGAAATTCCAATTCGCGGCCGGCGGCGAGGTCGGCGGCGAGCGCGGCTTCCCCGCCGCTGCAACTCATGGAGGCGATGCGCGCGCCGCGCGGCGCGCCGCAGACCGTTGCCAACTTTAACGCTTCAATGAATTCCTCAGGGCTGTTCACGCGGCCGACGCCGACGCGCGCGAACAGCGCGTCATACAGCGCGTTTTCGCCGGCGAGGGTTGCGGTATGGCTCATGGTGATGCGCGCGCCAACTTCGGAACTTCCGGATTTGAGCGCGATGATCGGAACGCCGCGGCGCGCGGCGCGCGCGGCGAGTTCGGCAAACAGCGGCAGGTTTTTCAGGCCCTCAATGTGCAGGCCGATGGCGGTGATGCATTCGTCTTCCAGCGCGGCGGCCATCGCTTCCTCAATGCCGACCGAGGCCTGGTTGCCGAGTGTTGCCAGCCAGGCGAGCGGCAGGCCGCGTTTTTGCATGCTGAGATTTAAACTGACATTGCCGCTCTGCGAAAAGATTGCGGCGCCGCGGGAGACGCGCGAGGCGCCGTGGTAGTCGGGCCACAGCGCCGCGCCGCACAGCAAGTTGATGAAGCCGTAGCAATTGGGGCCGATTAGCGGCATCGCGCCGGCGGCATACGTCAGACGGTCTTGGCGTGCGGCGCCGTCTTCGCCAAGTTCGGCGAAACCGGAGGCGTAGCAGACCGCGCCGCCGGCGCCGCGGTTTGTCAATTCGGCGACTGCGTCAATGCTGGCTTCGGCCGGGATTGCGACGAAGGCCGCGTCGGGGGCGTCGGGGAGCGCGGCGATGTCGGGGTGGCACTGCACGCCTTCCAGTTCTTTGCGCTTGGGGTTGACCGCCCATAACTCGCCGGCGTAATTTAACTTGCGGCATTGTTTAATGACGCGCGCGGCTTCGGTTCCGCCGATGACGGCGATGGATTTTGGGTTTAAGCAGCGGCGCAGGCGGGTCGGGTCGGGCTTAATGTCAGAGTGCGCGGCCGCGCCTTCCTGCATGGCTTTCATGATTCAAGCGGCCGCAAAATCGCGCGCGAGATGATCATGCGCTGGATTTCGCTGGTGCCTTCCCAGATGCGTTCCACGCGCGCGTCGCGCCAGATGCGCTCCAGCGGCAGGTCGGTCATCAGGCCCATGCCGCCGTGAATTTGCAGCGCTTCGTCGGCGATGAAGGCGAGCGCTTCGGTCGCCGCGAGTTTTGCGATTGCCGCGTCCATGTCGCTCATGCCGCCGTGGTCTTCGCGCCATGCGGCCTGCATGACCAGCAACTCGGCGGCGCGGAGTTTGATTTCCATGTCGGCGAGTTTGAACGCGACTCCCTGGAATTTTCCGATGGTTTGATTAAATTGCTTGCGCGTTGCGGCGTATTCGCAGGCGAGTTGGTGGGCGCGGTCGCAGCGTCCGAGGCAGATCGCCGCGACTTGCAGGCGGGTGTTGCCGAGCCACGAGTTTGCGACTTCAAATCCTTTGTCCGCTTCGCCCAGGATTTGCGAGGCGGGGACGCGGCAGCGGTCAAATTCCAGAATGCAGTTGTGGTAGCCGCGGTGCGAGACGCTGTCGTAGCCGGCGCGCACTTGGAAGCCGGGGGTGCCTTTGTCAATTAAGAACGCGGTGATTTTTTTGCGGGGGCCGCGCGCGGTTTCGGTGACGCCGGTTGCCGCGAACAAGATTACGAAGTCGGCGATGTCGGCGTGGCTGATGAAGTGCTTGGCGCCGGTGATGACGAAGTCTCCGCCATCGGCTTTCGCCGCGCAGGACATGGAGCGCACATCGGAACCGGCGCCGGGTTCGGTCATCGCAAGGCAGTCCACTTTTTCGCCGCGGATGCAGGGGAGGAGATATTTTTCGCGCTGGTCGCCGGCGCAGGCCTGCAGAATGTTGCTGGGGCGCGCGACGGTGTATTGCAGCGCCATGCTTGCGCGGCCGAGTTCGCGGTCCAGCAGGCACATGGAGAGCGTGTCCAGTCCGCCGCCGCCGAGTTCTTCGGGCATGTTTGCCGCGTACAGGCCGACTTCGCGCGATTTGGCGATGATGGCGCGGCGCAACTCGTCGTCCAACTTGCCGCTCTTTTCCACTTGCGCTTCGTGGGGATACAGTTCCTCCTCAACAAAGCGGCGGGCGGTTTCTATCAGCAGGCGTTGGGATTCGGTCAGGGAGAAGTTCATTGGCGGCGGGTTATGGTGGTTGGGGGATTTTACCGCCCCGCGCCCGTGTTTAGCCGAGGCCGCCGGTGTTTTCCATATGGCCGTCCACGTTGATGATTTGCCCGGTGATTTTTGAAGCGGCGTCGGAGGCGAGGAACAGCGCGGCGTTGGCGATGTCGCGCGCGTCTATGAAGGTGCGCAGGGAAACGCCGTCGGTGTATTGTTTGCGGATGTCGGACTCGCGCATGTTTTTGCGGGCGGCTTCGGCGGCGATGACGCGGTCCATGCGCTCGCCGTCTATGCTGCCGGGGCAGATGGCATTGGCGCGGATGCCGGCGGGGCCGAGCTCCATGGCGATGGATTTGGTCAGGCCGATGAGCGCCCATTTCGCCGAGGCGTAGGGGGTGCGCAGCGGGTAGCCGTGCCAGCCGGCGGTGGAGGAGATGTTGATGATGCAGCCGCGGCCGGCGGCGCGCATCAGCGGGATGGCGCGGCGGCAGCAGAGGAAGGCGGCGTCAAGGTTTACGGCGATGCAGCGGCGCCAGTCGGTTAATTCAATTTCTTCCAGTAAAGCGGTGGGGCCGGCGATGCCGGCGCAGTTGATCAGGACATCTATGCCGCCGGTGCGGGTGGTTTGGGATTCAAATACTTTTGCGACGGCGGACTCGTCGGCGGCGTCGGCGACGGTGGTGTGGATTGCCGGGTGTTCGGCGTTTAAGGTTGCGACGGCGTCGGGGTCTATGTCCACGGCGTGGACATCGGCGCCGGCTTCGCGGAAGGCGAGCGCGATGGCTTTGCCGATGCCGGCGGCGGCGGCGGTGATTAGGACGCGTTGGGGGGCGGGCGATGGCATTGCGGGTTGCGCGGGTTACTTGTAGAGGAATTCCTGAAAGCGGATGCGCAAATTCAGTATCGCACTGCCGGATTGCGTGATGATGTCCGCGGAGCGCTTCCTGTTTTTCCCTTCAAAAGCGCCCCTGGTTGCATCGCGCCCGATGCTTTCGATCATTTCATGGAAAATTTCCTGCTGTGCGTGGCCTTCCAGTTTTTTCAACTTGAACAGCAACTTCATGCACTCCGCCGCATGCGTCAGGGTGCTCTTAATGGACACTGATAGCGCAATTTCCCGGCCCGCTTTCAACTCGCGGGGAGATGCGCTCCAGAAGTTTTTGATTGATTCGTCCAGAACATCCAGCAAGTGCAGAAACTCCCCCGCCACATTCCCGATGGTTTCCCGCTTCCTCTCCCGCCAGGACTGGAATTCGCTGCTGGCATACGCAAAGACCGCGCCCAGCAACGCGGCAACCACCGCCAGAAGAATGCGGTCGGGCCAGGAAAACGAAACGACGATGTGCGAAGTGGAGTCCAGTTCCACGGGAGTTTCCTCAGCCGGCACCCACTCGCTGTTGGTTCTCCGGCTGCTCTTGCGCGGCTTCGGCAACGAGCGTTCTGATCATCCGCGCAAACAGCCAAAATCCGCCGCGGTCGGCGACCAACTCAAAAGTGTCATCAAAGTTTGCCGGCGTGATGAATTTTTTGCGCACCAATTCGCCAAAAGCCTCGTCCAAGAAGGACGCGCCAAATCCTCCCACCGCATTGTGCAGGACGATTTTCACCGGCCGCGAGTATTTTTCCGGGCTGGTGAAAATCGGTTCCAGAAATTCCTCCCGGAAGCGCTGCGCGGAGACATCGCTGTCTTCATGGCGCACGCCGCGCGGGTTTATCGCGAACTCTTTTCCGATGTCAATGGTATCAATGGTTGCGGTGGTCATGACAGGTCCTCAGGGAGTGTTCGGGGAATTGTAGCAGTTTCGGCGCGCGCGGGGGGGCGGGTCAGCGGGGGGCATGGGCGGTCTGTTATGGGGAAAAGCGCTCTAGCACCCTGCCGGCATGGTCGCGGACATCGGGAAGGCCGTGTGCAGACCAGTGCGCGAGCAGGTCGCGGTAGGAGCAGGAGAGGAAGCGGACTTCATCGGCGGCGACTATTTCGGCAAAGCGCGCGATTTCCTTTCGGTGGGCGCGTTTTTCCATGTCGGGGATGGGGCGGGCGTCTTTCGGCCAGCATTCCGGCTCGGCGTAGAGATACCACAGCACCGGGCGGAGTTTGGGGCGTTTTTGCGCTTCGGTGCGAAGCGCGAGGGCGTGTTTGACGAGTTGGGCGGTGTCAAGATGGACAAAGTCTTTGTGTGGGTGTTCGTTGCGGATGCGCTCGTATCCTTTCATGTTGCCGCCCCATTCCGGCCGCCAGTAGGTTTTTTGAAACTCGCCCGGCTGTTTTTTCCGGAACGGCTCAAAGCGTTTGGATTCCACACCGATGAGCGAGGTCTCGGTGATGATCAGCGCGTCCAGCCATGGGTGGCGGCCGCCGGTCCAGGGAAAGCGCACTTCGGTTTCAATGGACAAGTCGCGCGGAGTTTCGCCTTTGCATTCCGGCGGCAGCGGGAGGTCGCCGGGGCGGTTTAGGAAGAAACCGAAAGTGTTTGCGGCCAGAGCGGCCGAGGATTCGGGGCTTGCGAATTTTCCGCCGGTGATTTCGTTGCCCGGGGCGGCGGCAAAGGCTTGCCTGACCAAATCCACCGGAACTCCGGGGAGAAAAAGTTCGTCCATGAACTTATTTCCAGACCGGCGACAGGTTTGCGAAGGCGTCGCGAACGCGCTGGCCTTCCGGAGTGGCCGCGGTGGTATTGCATTGCACTTTGACCTCTGCGCCATTTGCAAATGGCAGGCGGAAATCCTCCGGAAAAGCATGCATGCCCACGGACATCTCGGGGGCGGCATCGGCGATTTCCCCGCTCGCGATTTGCACAAGCGCCTGGCTGATTTCGGGGAGCGCGTCCGGACGGCTTGCTTCAAGAGCAAAAAACTCGCGCGGAGCGACCACTTCCAGAGCGACATGGCGCGGGCGCAAGTGGACCAATTTCCACTTGCCGGAACCCCGGTGCTTGCAGAAGAAAATGTAGGCGAGACCGGATTTGATCGCTTGAAACATCGCCCTTCCCACCGGATCACTGCTCTCCCACTTCAACTCAACCAGCCGCAGGTGTTTGTTCTCTTCGTCCCAGTGCGCAAGGTCGACATTGGCCTGTCGATCCCCGGATCCGGCTACGCCGGAAGCGGTCGGCACCTGATTGCACCACCCGCGCATGTGTCCGCGCTCCCCAAGGAAAGCCACGGATTTTTCAAGGCATTTTTCTTTGCTTTCGTTGTGAGGGGCGATGTCCAATTGGCACTCCATGCGCCAATTTTTATCAGACCACTTACGATTCATGTCCGCGTTCTTCTGCATGCGCGCATACATTTCTTGCAATGCATCCGCTGCTGATCGACTTCCGTGCCAATATTCGTTCCAAATTTCTTCTACACCGTCATAGAAACTCGCTTTGCTCATAGAACTACCCCCATTGCAGTTAAGAAAAGAATACCGAAAAGGAAAAACTGCACTTCCTTGTGCCTTTCCCCCACCAATCACGAGCCGCGCATTATATCATAAAGCGTAGCGAATGTCAACCCCCCATCATTACTACGCTTTCTTCGCCCAGACTGCTCGCCCCGCTTGTTCCGGCTTCGGCAGGGATTGGTGAGCGTCCAGAATTTGCTGCAGGCGAGCGAGGATTTTTTCGTCTGCGGGGGTGGCGCGGTTTTGTTTGGTGTTGACGTGCAACAACAATTGCTCGGTGGTGGCGAGGGGGTCGCCGGATTCGGCGCGGAGGGTGTGGAAGAGGTGGATGCGTTTTGGGTCGGTGGCGAGGAGTTGGGTGTCAATGGTGAAGGGTTGGGCGGCGTGGAGTTCTTTGAGGAAGTTGAGGTGGGTTTCCACGGTGTAGTAACTGCGGCCGGAGGCGTGGTAGGCGCGATCTATGCCGATGTAGCGGAACAGGGCGTCGGAGGCGTCTCCGAAGGCTTGGAGGTAGCGGCTTTCGGTCATGTGGTTGTTGTAGTCCACCCATTCGGGGGGGACGATGCCTTGGTGCAGCGTCAGGGGGGTGGGGATGTCGCCGACGGCGGTGTCTTCTTCCAGGGTGCGGCGGTGGGGTTTTTTGTAGAGGACTTCTTCGTGTTGTTTCCAGACTTTGCCGGATGCCCAGTCGTTGGCGCGCAGGGCTTGCATTACTGACACCAAGCAATCGTCGCGGATGCGTTCCAGGTCGGCGATGGCGCGGCCGGCGGCTTGGGCGTCGGATTGTTCGGACAGGGTGTCCAGGAGTTTTTCGGTGAGGTCGGGGCCGTCAAACCTTGTCCAGGGCCATTTGAGGCTGGGGCCGAATTGCTCCATGAAGTGGCGGAAGCCGCCTTCGCCGCCGGCGATGCGGTAGGTGAGGAAACTTCCCATGAATGACCAGCGCAGGCCGGGGCCGTAGCAGATTGCCTGATCAAGTTCATCGGCGGTGGCCGCGCCTTCGCGGACGAGGTGCAGGGCTTCGCGCCACAGGGCTTCCATCATGCGGTCGGCGAGGAAGGCGTCCACTTCTTTGCGGACTTGCAGGGGATGCATGCCGATGCTGCGGTAGAAACTTTCGGCGGCTTTGCGCGCTTCCGTCGTGGTCGCGGCGCCGCCTACGATTTCCACCAGCGGGAGGAGGTAGACCGGGTTGAACGGGTGGGCGACCAGCACGCGCTGCGGGTGGCGCGCGTCGGCTTGCATTTGGCTTGGCAGCAGGCCGGAGGTTGAGGAGGCGACCACGACATCGGCGTCGGTTTGGGCGCAGGCCTGGGAGATTAGTTCCTTTTTGATTTCCAGCCGCTCGGGGCCGCTTTCCTGCACGAAGTCGGCGCCTTCCAGAGCGGCGGCGGGGGTGGCGGCGAATTGCAGATTGCCGCGCGGTGCCGGGGGCGCGAGGGTCATGTTGCGCCAGGCGCGGGCGGCGTTTTCCACGACTTCTTTCATGCGCGGTTCGGCGCGGGGGGACGGGTCAAATACGCAGACATCAATGTCGTGCAGCAGCATGCGCGCGGCCCAGCCGGCGCCGATTACGCCGCCGCCGAGCAGCGCGACTCGCTCAATCTTTTTTTTCATAGTGTTTTTTTTTCGGTGTTTTTAATGCTTTTTGAGGGCGAGTTTTTTGCGGACTTCGTCGGGGCCCAGAATGTTGACATTGAGCGAGGACAGAATGGTGGCGGCGCGTTCCACGAGTTGCGCGTTGCTGGCGAAGACGCCTTTTTCCAGATAGAGGTTGTCCTCCAGGCCGACGCGGACATTGCCGCCGGCGAGCA
>JALCBG010000006.1:60016-63161 GCA_028066695.1 Gammaproteobacteria bacterium
TTTTCCAGATAGAGGTTGTCCTCCAGGCCGACGCGGACATTGCCGCCGGCGAGCACCGCCATGGCGACATAGGGGAGTTGGTGGCGGCCGATGGAGAAGGCCGAGAACACGCTGTCGGGCGGGAGTTGGTTGACCAGCGCGAGCAGGGTGCCGGGGTCGTCGGGCGCGCCGTAGGGGATGCCCATGCACAACTGGATCAGGTAGGGTTTTTCCAGCAGGCCGGCTTTGATGAGTTCCTTGACCAGCACCAGGTGGCCGCTGTCAAACACTTCCAGTTCGGGGCGGACGCCGAGATCTTTGACGCGCTGCGCCATGCTCTTCAGCATGCCGGGGGTGTTGGTCATCACATAGTTGCTCTCGGCGAAGTTCATGGTGCCGCAGTCCAGCGTGCAGATTTCCGGAAGGAGTTCTTCCACATGCGCGAGGCGCTCCAAGGGGCCTGCCATGTCGGTGCCCTTTTCGTTGAGCGGCAGCGGGTTTTCGCCTTCGCCGAAGACCATGTCGCCGCCCATGCCGGCGGTGGTGTTCAGCACGACGTCGGTGCCGCTGTCGCGAATGCGGCTGACGACTTCGGCGAAGAGTTTGGGGTCGCGCGAGGGCGCGCCGGTTTTCGGGTCGCGCACATGGATGTGCACGACCGCGGCGCCGGCTTTTGCCGCGTCTATCGCCGAATCGGCGATTTGTTCGGGGGTGACCGGGATTGCCGGGTGTTTGTCCACGGTGTTGCCGGCGCCGGTCAGGGCGCAGGTGATGAAGGCGTTGAAGTTCATGGGCGGGATTCCTGTTTGGGATTTGCGAATTTTAACAGCGTTATTATCGCGCAGTCGCGCCGGGGGACATTACCTTGCGCGCGCACAAAAGCGCGGCGAGGACCGCGGCGGCGCCGAGCCATTGCAGCGCGCTCATGCGCTCGCCGAGGAAGGCGACGGCGAGCGTGACCGAGATGACCGGCTCCACATTCATGATCATGCTCATCTGCGCGGCGCTGATGCGCGCGAGCGCGCTGAACTGCGAGGTGACGCCGATGAGGTAGAGGACGGTGGCCGAACTGAGCCACAGCCAGCCGTTGAAGGTGGCGGGCAATGCGAATGCGCCGCTGAAATATACGGCCGGCGCCATCAGCGTGAAGCCGACAAGGGTAATCCACAGCACGACCACGCGCGCCGGCAGGCCGCGGCTGAAGCGCGCGCCGGTGAAAAAAGTTACGGCGAACAAGGTTGCCGCGGCGAAGGCGAAAAGGAGGCCGGCGCGGTGGAATTCGCCGAGGGCGGGCAACAGCATCAGCGCGAGGCCGGCGAAGGCGGTCAGGAATACCGCCCAGAGCGCGGCGCTTGAATGCAGTTCGCGCGTGATCAGGGACATCACCAGGACCAAGATCGGAAAGGTGTAGAGGATTAATGCGGCGATGCCGACGGCGATGTAGTGGACCGAGGCGAGGTAGCAGGTGATGCTTAATGACCAGCACGCGCCGAGGGCGAGGAGTTTTAGGAAGCGTTTGCGCGGGAGTTTCGGGTTGGCGCGGCCGCGGAGTATCGCCAGCAGCACCAAGGCGGCGAAGGCGAAGCGGAAAAGGAGGAAGGTGAGCGCGTTGCCACCGTCGCGGTAGTAGAGGGTGGCGAGGGTGGTTAGGCCGGCAAAACTTACCGCGGTTAGCAGGGCGAAGAGGATGCCGGGGGGGATGGGCATGGTGATGTGGTCGGTTTGATGGAATGCTAGTATGCGAATTACAATTTTTCTTTGAGAAGTTTTGACATCAATTCTCGCGTGGCTTCTTCAAATCGTTTCTGCATTTTAGCAAGCACCCCTCCTGCGCTTCCCACTTTCCTAATCTGCCCATGCACTTCTTCTTTTGAAATTTCCCCAAATTTCAATTTAACGCGCATCTGCAGAAGTTCATATGCAGCAGATTGATGATCGACCCAAGCATGTTCCAATGCGTCAGCATGGTCCAGAATCTCTGGAAAATACAATGACACAATGGCTTGTATTTTCATTATTGGGGCCGCGACAATCTGGGTAGGATGATTCTGTGGGTCTGACACAGCAAGTTCTTCCTGCGAGCAAGAAACACAATAAATCCCATATTTCTCTGCCTCTGCAAGAATTTTGCTGACTTCCTGAGTTACTGCAAGCAGATTGGAGCGCAACTCTTTATATTTTTCCCTTTTTGATTGTCGGTATTGGCCGTATATGCTCGCAAAAACACCGCCGGCCAAGCCGACAATCGCACCAGCAAGCACCAAAAGTGAATTCAACATGCTCTTTTTTCGTTGTTCAGCGGGAGACTACTGGTCGTAGGGCGCTTGTTCCCAATCGACGGGTTTCAGTGCGGCACGGCAAAAACCATATACAGTGTGCCCTTTATCCGTCGTCATCCCAACCACTTTCCCGTCTCTCAGCCAAACAGTGAGATGGTCATCGTGGATAAATCCGTTGGCGCAGTATTGCAGAACTTCGTCCCGCGACCCCCTAAAACTGCGATCTTGCGGGGGTCCCATGATTGCAAGAACAGTTGCTCGCGTCGCGCCATGCTCGATCGCTATCGCCTTGCTTTCCAGTGAAGCACAACCGACAAGCAGAGATGCTACGCAAGCCAACGCCACTGCATTCAGGCGCACTTGTTTCGCCAAACTCAAGACAGAAGCAACCGCGCCCATCACATCTCGTCCAACAACGACTCAATGTACTTGGTGCGGCTCGCGACCTCTTCGTGCAGGCGTTTCAGTTCTTCCTTGACCAGGCTCGCCTGCACCTTGCCCTTCTTCTTGGCGGCGAGGAGTTGTTCCAGTTCGGCGACGGCTTTTTGGACGAAGGGGGAGATTTCGTGGATGATTTCGGTTTTGCGGGTGCCGCTGTCGGCGATGACGCTGCGCGAGGCGCGGCCGAAGCGGAAGCGTTTGCTTGCCGGCAGGAGCGAGCCTTTTTTGCGCTTGTAGACGATGCGCAAAATGTCGGTGTTGTTGATGGTGTTCAGGGAGAACCGCTCAATCTCCCCGGGGTTGTTGATGCCCATCTCGGTCAGGGTCGGGTAGCGCATGGTTGTTTCCTATGGGTGTGCAGGTTTGTAAGGCGGGGATTCAGGCGCGGCGCGCTTCGCGCTGGGGCGCGGCGCTCTCTTCGGCGGCGGCGCGGTCCAGTTGCATGT
>JALCBG010000055.1 GCA_028066695.1 Gammaproteobacteria bacterium
TTGCGGACGCATACAATATAGCACGGCCGCCGCATATTGCGCCGCCGCCGCAAAACCATTATCCTTGGCGACCGCGCGCGCGACGCCGCGCTTGCCCTGTTTTCCATTTCGCATGAACAAACTCCCGCCCGAAAAAATCTTCGCGCGCTCGGTGGAGAAGTTGCGCGGCGGCGACGCGGCCGCGGCCGCGCGCGGCTTTGAGAAAGTGGCGAAGGCGGTTCCGGACAGCGCGCGGGTTTGGTACAACCTCGGGCTCAGCCGCCAGTATTTGCGCCTGCACGCCAAAGCCGCGGACGCGTATGCGCGCGCGCTGCGCATTGATCCGAAGAACGCCGACGCGCATGTCAATCTGGGGCTGTCGCAAAAGGAATTGATGCGCCTTGACGCGGCGCAGGCGAGCGCGGACGCGGCGCTGGCGGTCGCGCCCGGGCATCCGCGCGCGCTGAATTTGGCCGGAACGCTGCTCGCCGAGCGCAATGAACATGACGCGGCTCAAGACGCGTTTGCGCGCGCATTGCGCGCCGAGCCGGAAAACATGGACGCGCGGCACAACCTGGCAAACTTGATTTTGCAGCGCGGCGACGGCGATGCCGCATTGGAACTCGCGCAGCCGCTTTTTGCGCGCGCCCGCCCGGAAAAACGCCACCGCATTTTGCACGGGCAAATTTTGCTGAAACTCAAGAAATTCGGCGAGGCGCAAAAAATCACGCGCGAATTGCTGAAGGAATTCGGCGAAGACGCCGAGACGCTGCTGCTGGAGATGTCGCTGTGCGAATTGATCAAGGACCATTTCGGCGTGGTGGACGCGGCGCGCAAGGCGCTCGCGCATGCGCCGGACAACGCCGGCGCGTGGAACGCGCTGGGCAGCGCGTATTTTCAATTGGACGGCGTTGAAAAAGCCGCGGAAAGTTACGAAAAGGCGATTCAACTCGCGCCGGATGTCGCCGAATACCGCAACAACCGCGGCCTCGCCCACGCTTCCAAAGGCGAAAAAGCCGAGGCCGAAGCGCATTACCGCCGCGCGCTGGAACTCTCGCCCGATTACGCCGAGGCCTACCGCAACTTGGTGGCGATGAAAAAATACAAAGACGCCGGCGATGACGATGTGCGCGCGATGGAGCGCATGTGGAGCGGCGAGGCGCGCGCCGAAGACGACTTCACGCGCACCAAACTCGCGTTCGCGCTCGGCAAGGTGTATGACGATCTCGGCGAATACGCGCGCGCTTTTGATTGCTACGCCGAGGGCAACCGCATGAAGTTCGCCGAATCCGGTTTGGATTTTGACAAATACTTCGCGCACATAGACGGCGTGCCGGAAGTGTTCACCGAACCGCCGCGCGAACAAAGCGGCGTCTCCGCCTCGCCCGCGCCGATTTTCATAGTCGGCATGCCGCGCAGCGGCACCACGCTGGTGGAGCAAATTCTTTCGCGCCACCCGAATGTCACCGGCTGCGGCGAACTTCCCTGCATTGAAAAAGCGATCGCGCGCATGGAAAAACGCGCCGAGCCGATGCGCGTCTATCCGCGCGACTTTCCCGGCATCGGCGCCGGGACGCTCGCGGAAGAGACGCGCCATTACCTGTCGTGGGTGGCGCGCCTGCACGACATGCGCACCGGTTTTTTCACCGACAAAATGCCGTTTAACTTTGTGCATGTGTGGCTGATCAAGGCGCTGTTTCCGGCCGCGGCAATCGTGCACTGCCATCGCCATCCGCTGGATGTGATTTTGTCCAACTACTTTCAGTTGTATGCGTCCGACATCAGTTTCGTTTACGACCTGCAAGTGCTGGCGCGCTACTATGTGCGCTACTATCGGCTGATGCGCCACTGGCGAAAGGTTTTCGGCGGCGAAATTCACAAGGTGCAGTATGAAACGCTGGTCGGCGACAAGGAGGAGGAGACGCGCCGGCTGATTGCCGCGGCGAAACTTCCGTGGGACGACGCATGCCTGGACATGAAAAAATCCGGCGCGGCGGTGCGCACCGCCAGCATCTGGCAGGTGCGGCGCGGGATTTACACCACCTCGCGCGAGCGCTGGCGAAATTACGAAACGCAACTCGCGCCGGCGATTGCGGTTTTGCGCGAAGAGGGCGTGCTGGATGAAAACCTGGGGGAAACCGCGTGAACCAACCGGAGGCCGCGGAAAAACATAACGGTGGGGGAAAGCAGTGGGAGTTTTGGATAGACCGCGGCGGCACTTTCACCGACGTGGTCGCGCGCCGCCCGGACGGCGGAGTGGTCACGCACAAATTGCTGTCGGAAAATCCGCGCTACCGCGATGCGGCGATTCAAGGAATCGCGGACATTTTAAATTCGGCCGGCCACGACATCGCCGCCGACGCGCCGCTGCCGAGCGGCGACATCGCCGCGGTCAAGATGGGCACCACGGTGGCGACCAACGCGCTGCTGGAGCGGCGCGGCGAGCGCACGCTGCTGGTGATCACGCGCGGGTTCGCCGACGCGCTGCGCATCGGCTACCAAAACCGCCCGGACTTGTTCGCGCTGAACATTGCCAAACCGCAAATGCTGTTTGACGCGGTGCTGGAAATAGACGAGCGCGTCAGTGCGTCCGGGGAAATTCTCGTGCCATTGGACGCGGAAGCGGCGCGGCGCGGCCTGGAAAAATTTCACCGCGACGGTTTTAACAGCGCGGCCATCGTGCTGATGCACGGCTACCGCCACCGCGAACATGAACAACAACTCGCGGAAATCGCGCGCGCCGCCGGTTTTGAACAGGTCTCGGTGAGTCATGTGGTCAGCCCGCTGATGAAACTGGTTTCGCGCGGTGATACCACCGTGGTGGACGCGTATCTGTCGCCGATTTTGCGCCGCTATGTCGGGCGGGTCGCGGCCGCCGCGCCGGGATTAAAAGAGAAGCGCGGCCGGCTGCAGTTCATGCGCTCCGGCGGCGGGCTGGCCGACGCCGATTTTTTTCAGGGCAAGGACGCGGTGCTGTCGGGGCCGGCCGGCGGCGTGGTCGGCATGGCGCGCGTGTCGCAGGCGGCCGGGTTTGACAGAGTCATCGGCTTTGACATGGGCGGCACCTCCACCGATGTCAGCCATTACGACGGCGCGGATTTTGAGCGCGTGTTTGAAACCGAAGTCGCCGGCGTGCGGCTGCGCGCGCCGATGCTTTTAATTCACACCGTGGCCGCCGGCGGCGGCTCGCTGCTGCATTTTGACGGCGCGCGTTACCGCGTCGGTCCCGACTCGGCCGGCGCGAACCCGGGCCCGGTTTGCTACCGCGGCGGCGGACCGCTCGCCATCACCGACTGCAATGTCATGCTGGGAAAATTGCAGCCGGATTTGTTCCCGCAGGTTTTCGGTGGCGGCGCCGACATGCCGCTGGACCGCGAGGCGGTGGAGCGCGCGTTCGCCGAACTCGCGGCGCGCATTAAAAAAGAAAGCGGGGACGCGCGCGCGCCGGAAGCGGTCGCCGCCGGCTTTTTGGAAATCGCCGTGGAAAACATGGCGAACGCGATAAAAAAAATCTCGGTGCAGCGCGGCTACGATGTAACCGAATACACATTGTGCTGCTTCGGCGGCGCCGGCGGGCAGCACGCGTGCTTGGTCGCCGACGCGCTGGGCATGAAGCGCATTTTGGTGCACCCGTTCGCGGGCGTCCTTTCGGCGTATGGAATGGGCCTGGCCGACAGCGTGGTGGAGCGGCAGGAGGCGGTGGAGGCGGCGTTTACCGCCGGCGTTTTGGATGCATTGCGCGCGCGTTTGGACGCGCTGGCGCGCGACGGCGCCGAAGAATTGCGCGCGCAGGGCGGAGACGCGGCGAAGTTCGCGACGCGCCGCCTGCTGCATCTTCGCTACCGCGGCTCCGACACCGCGCTGGCGGTCGCGCACGGAAACTTTGATGAAGTGATGCGGGAATTTGAGCGGCTGCACGCGATGCGCTTCGGTTTTGTCTCGCGCGAAAAAGAGTTGGTGGTGGAGTCGCTGGAAGTGCGCGTCATTTCCCCGGCAAAACCCGCGCGCATTGAAGGCGGCGCGCGTTCCGGCGACGGCGAACCGCATGCGCGCCGCCGCTGCTACATGGAGGGCGGCTGGCGCGACTGCCCGTTTTATTTTCGCGGCGCGCTGCGCGAAGATGCGCCGCTTGACGGACCCGCGGTCATTTTGGATCCGACCAGCGTCATCGTGGTGGAGCCGGGCTGGCGCGCGCGCCTGAGCGCGGACAACGATTTATTGCTGGAGCGCGCCGCCGAAAAAAAACGCGCGCGCGCCGCCGGCGCGGACGCCGACCCGGTGCAACTGGAAATTTTTAACAACCTTTTCATGTCGGTCGCCGAGCAGATGGGAACGGTGCTGGAGAACACCGCGTCTTCGGTCAACATCAAAGAGCGGCTGGATTTTTCCTGCGCGATTTTTGACGCGCGCGGCGCGCTGGTCGCCAACGCGCCGCACATGCCGGTGCACCTCGGCTCCATGAGCGAGAGCATCAAGACCGTCATCCGCGAGCGCGCCGGCAAAATTCGCGACGGGGACGCGTATATTTTGAACGCGCCCTACAACGGCGGCACGCATCTTCCGGATGTGACCATCATCAAACCGGTGTTCGCCGCCGGCGGACTTTCCGGCGCAGGGGCCGGCGCAAAAGTCGGGGAACTTTTGTTTTACGCGGCCTCGCGCGGCCACCACGCCGACATCGGCGGCAAAACCCCCGGCTCGGCGCCGGCCGATTCGCGCAGCATTGAGGAGGAGGGCGTGGTCATTGACAACTTTTTATTGGTGGAAAACGGAAATTTCCGCGAACGCGAAATTTTGGAACTGCTCGGCGCCGGGCGCTGGCCGGCGCGCAACCCGCAAATGAACATCGCCGACTTCAAGGCGCAACTCGCGGCCTGCGAAAAAGGCGCGCGCGAATTGCGCGCGATGGCCGCGCATTACGGCGCGGCGACCGTGCACGCCTACATGCGGCATGTGCAGGACAACGCCGAGGAGTCGGTGCGGCGCGTGCTCGGCGCGCTGCGCGACGGAAGTTTCACCTGCGAGATGGACGACGGCGCGCGCATTTGCGTCGCGCTGCGCGTGGATCGCGGCGCGCGCCGCGCGGTGGTGGATTTCACCGGCACCAGCGCGCAGCATCCCGGCAACTTCAACGCGCCGTCGGCGGTGGTGCGCGCCGCGGTGCTGTATGTGTTTCGCTGCCTGGTGGACGACAACATTCCGCTGAACGAGGGCTGCCTGAAGCCGATGGAGATCGTCATTCCGCCGGGCTCCATGATCAGCCCGCGCCACCCGGCCGCGGTCATCGCCGGCAATGTGGAAACCTCGCAGTGCCTGGTGGACGCGCTGCTCGGCGCGCTGCAGGCCGCGGCCGCCTCGCAAGGCACGATGAACAACTTCATCTGGGGCAACGACGAGTTTCAGTATTACGAAACGATTTGCGGCGGCGCCGGCGCGACCGCCGGCGCGCGCGGCGCCGACGCGGTGCATTCGCACATGACCAACTCGCGCCTGACCGACCCGGAGGTTTTGGAGTGGCGCTTTCCGGTGCTGCTGGAATCTTTTTCCATCCGCAAAAACTCCGGCGGCCGCGGCCGCCATCGCGGCGGCGACGGCGCGGTGCGGCGCGTCCGTTTTTTGCGGCGCATGACCGCCAACATCATCTCCGGCCGCCGCCGCATTCCGCCGTATGGCATGCGCGGCGGCGAAGCCGGCGCGCCCGGGCGAAACCGCGTGGAACGCGCCGACGGAAGCGCGGTGGAAGTGCCGGGAGTCGCGCAGGTGGAATTGCATCCGGGCGATGTGTTCGTGATAGAAACCCCGGGCGGCGGCGGCTACGGCGCAACTACAAGCGCAGACCGGAAAACCAGTCGGTCTTGAGGCGAATGAAATTGTCGGCCGCGGCGGCGAGTTGCGCGCTTTGCCCCGGGCCGGCGGCGAAAACCAGTTTTCCCCGGCTTTTTGCCTCGTTCAGCGCGGGAACGAAATCGCTGTCGGCCGACAGCAGATAGGCGGCGTCGTATTCGCCGCGGTGCGCCATGCCGATCAGGTCCGCGGTGATGCGGGTGTCCACTTGTTTTTCAATGTAATACGGAAGGGGCATGCGGCACAGGCGCGCGATTTCCTCCGCCGCGCGTTCGGAGAGCGATGCGCGCTCCTCGGCGAGCAGATGCCGCAGGGTTTCCACCGCCGGGTTTTTGTTCGGGGGCATGTAATTCCGCACGACGCGGCCGAGGAAAACTTGCACGCCCTGCGCGCGCAACTCGCGCAAAAATTCCCGCTGGCGGACGGTGTGCGGGTGATTGCGCTGTCCGGGCATGCGCGGAAGCGCGCCGACATAGTAGTGAATTGCGCGCACTTCGCGGTGTTCCGCGAGTTTCCGCGCGACTTTTTGATAGTCCAGCCGGTCGCTGCGCACGCCGATTTTTTTCAGCGCGTGATACCAGTTGCTGCCGTCTATGAAGAAAACCGCGCGGACGGGAAGAGTGGAGGGCATGGGAGAGTCCTTCTCGGAGTTGATCCTAAAAAAAGAAAAACCCCCGGGGCGCCTTGCGGCATCGTCCGGGGGGTGGTTAGACTTTCAAAGGCATTCGCTTGTCGGGCGTCCGAAAAAGCCAGTGCCTTGGGTTCGGCGGAGAGATTACCGAAAAACGGGCGCAGATGCAAGCATTGGCGCGATTTTTAGGTGAAGAATATTCACCGTATTATTGAATAAATGTTCATCATAAAATTGCGCGATAGCCGGGCGCGCCCGAGCGTTCCGCGCCGGAATTTTGCGCCCGTTGCAGATTACGGCGTATTATGGCAAGACTACCGGCGCCACCGGCGAACCCAAAACCCAATGCAGCGCAAACTCATTTCCAGCGGTTCCGACTTTGAGGAAAAGATCGGCTATTCGCGCGCGGTCGCGGACGGCGACTATGTGTTCGTCGCCGGCACCACCGGCTACGACTACCGCGCGATGACCATCTCCGATGACGTGGTCGCGCAGGCAGAGCAGTGCCTGCGAAACATCGGCGAGGCGCTCGCCGAAGCCGGCAGCGGTTTTGACCGGGTGGTGCGGGTCAATTACATCTTCGCCGCGCGCGAGGATTTTCCGCGCTGCTGGCATGTGTTTCGAAAATATTTCGGCGAGTCGCGGCCCGCGTCCACGATGCTGGTCGCCGGTCTCGCCGATGAAAAAATGAAAGTGGAGATAGAAGTGACCGCGCGCGCCGGACGCGCATAGGCGGCCGCGGTTATTCCTCCTCGCGCGCGCTTTTGCCGCGGTCGTCGGCGGCGAAGGTTTCTTCCAGCGTGCCGCGCGCGCTGCGCGCGATGGAGATCAGCGCCTTTTCGTCGTGGCGCACCGAGACCTGCCGGTTCAGTGTTTCAATGTCAAATTCGCGGAACTTTTCCTTCAGGCGGCGCGCGCGCCATTCGCTGAAGCCGAGTTCTATCAGCACCTCTTCGGCCATCTCCAGCGCCGATGCAAAAGTCTCGCGGGAATAGCCGTCCACTTGGTGGTCAATCAGATGCATGGCGTGGCCGCGGTCGTATGCGCGCGCGAAAATTTTCGCTTCGGGAAATTCGCGGCGCAGCAAATCTATGGACTGGTTGATTTCCTCGGCGTCCTCCAGCGACAGCACGATGAGTTTGGCGCGGTCGGCGCCGGCCGAGTGCAGCACATTGAGCCGCAGCGCGTCTCCGTAATACGACTTGTAGCCGAAGCGGCGCACGCGCTCCAGTTGCTCCGGGTCGTTGTCAATGATGGTCGGCATAATTTTGTTCGCCATCAGCATGCGCCCGATCACCTGGCCGAAGCGCCCGAAGCCGATGATGATCACCGGGCTTTCCGCGTCGTCCAGCCCGTCGGCGGCTGGCGCGTCCTGCGGAAAGAAGCGCGGCTCTATCCACTTTTCATTAATGAACAGCAACAGCGGCGTAACCGCCATGGAAAGCGCCACCGCCAAAATCAATTGGTTTGCCGCGTCGGCCTCCATCATGCCGCCGGCGAGCGCGAAGCCGAACACCACGAAGCCGAACTCGCCGCCCTGCGCCAGCACCAGCGCAAACATTCCGCGCTGCCGCGCCCGAATGCCGGAGAGCGCGGCGATGACGCACAGCACCACGCCCTTAAGCGCGAGCAGCCCGAGCGTCAGCGCGGCGATGGGCAGCGGGTGCTCGCGCAGCAGCCCGAAATCCACCGACATGCCGACCGAGATGAAGAACAGGCCGAGCAGCAGCCCCTTGAACGGCTCTATGTCGGATTCAATGACATGGCGGTATTCGGAGTCGGCCATGATCACGCCGGCGAGAAACGCGCCGAGCGCCATGGAGACGCCGAGCATGTCCATGAGCGCGGCGATGCCGGCGACCAGCAGCAGCGACAGCGCGGTGAACACGTCGTGCAGCCGCGTGGAGGCGACGAAAAAGAACACATAGCGCAGCAGAAAATGGCAGGCGGTGAAAGTGCCGGCGATGGCGGCGAGCAGGCCGAGCACCGAATACAAACTGACGCCGTCCAAGTGCGCGCCGCCGATCAGCGGAACGAGCGCGAGGATGGGCACCACCGCGATATCCTGAAACAGCAGAATGGAAAACGCGGTGCGCCCCATCTGCCCGGACAGCAGGTTTTTTTCGCGCAGGATTTGCAGCGCGACCGCGGTGGAGGAGAGTGCCAGCCCGAGCCCGGCGATCAGCGCGATGCGCCAGTTCGCGCCGAGCAACATGCCGGCCGCGCAAATCAGCGCGGCGGTGACCAGCACCTGCATGCCGCCGATGCCGAAGATGGCGCGGCGCATCGGCCACAACTTGCGCGGCGCGAGTTCCAGCCCAATCAGGAACAGCAACAGCACCACGCCGATTTCGGAGAAGTGCAGGATGTCGCTGACATTTTTGATCAGCCCGAGCCCCCACGGCCCGATGCAAATCCCGGCGACCAGGTAGCCGAGCACCGAGCCGAGCCCGATGCGCGCGAACAGCGGCACCACGATGACCGCGGCCGACAAGAACACCAGAAAGTTGAACAGTAAGCCGGAGCCGTGCATGTCAGTTTGTTCCCGTTTTATTGGTTGCGCCGTTGCGGCGGAATTCTACCGCGATTTTTGCGCCGGCTGCGCGAGTTGAATCGCGCCGCAATCGGCCAATTCGCGCAGTTCGTCGTCGCGGTAGCCGGCCTCGCGCAGCACTTCGGCGGTGTGCTGCGCGCGGCGCGGCGGCGGCGCGGTCAGTTTCGGGCCGTCTTCGGCGCAGTCAAACGCGGCCACCGGAAGCCGCGCGCCGCCGGCCTCGCCCGGAACGCGCTGCAGCGCCGCGCGCCCGTCCAGTTGCGGGTCGGCGAGCGCCTCGGCCAGGCCGCGCACCCGCGCCGCCGGCACGCGCGCGCGGTTTAATTCGTCCTCCCATTGCGCGGCGGTTTTTGCGCGCAGCGCTTCGGCGATGCGCGGCGCGTCTTCGGCGAAGTGCGCGTCCATTTCCTGCGGCGTCAACCCGGCGCGCGCCGCGCCGCGGCGCGGGTCGCCGAGCGCCTCCCACAGACTTTTCATCTGCGCGCCGCTGTATGCGCCGATCATCAGCAGGCCGTCGGCGGTCGCGTAGCAGCCGTAGCCGGCGTGGGTCGCGCTGCCGTTGCCGCTCGGCGGCGGCGGCGCGCCGGCGATCTGCATGTGCGTGATGTGCGAGGCCATCAGCATCAGCGCCGCGTCCAGCATGGAAACATCAATGCGCTGCCCGGCGCCGTCGCGGCTGCGGCGGTAGAGCGCCGCGGCGACGGCGAACGCGGCCTGCGCGCCGGTGCCGTAGTCCAGCACCGGCGGGCCCGTTTTCAGCGGCGCGCTGTTCGCGTCCCCGGTGGACGCCATCAGGCCCGAGCAGGCCTGAATGACATTGTCGTATGCGGTGCGCGACGCGCGCGGCCCATTCGCGCCGAAGCCGCTGATGGAGCAGTAGATGATGTCGGCGCGCAATTCTTTGGCGCGCTCGTAGCCGAGTTCCAGTTCGGCGAGCGCGCCGCTGCGGTAGTTTTCTATCAGCACATCGGCGCCGCGCACCAGGCGGTGCAGCGCTTCGCGCCCGCGCGGCGATTTCAAGTCAATGCTGACCGCGCGCTTGTTCGCGTTTTGCGCGATGAAATCGGAAGTCATTTCGCCGTCCCCGCCGGACACGCCGGAGGCGCGCGAAATATCCGGGCTGCGCGGCGGTTCCACCTTGATCACATCGGCGCCCATCACCGCGAGTTGATACGCGCAAAAGGGGCCGGCGAGGACATGCGTCAGGTCGAGTACGCGGATGTCGGCGAATGCCTGCATGCCGCTACTATAAATAAAATGCAAATTGTGATGCGCGGAGCGCATGGGCGGTTGTTATACTCGCGGCATGAGCAAGACCCGCACCGAGACCGACTCCTTCGGCGACATTGAAGTCGCCGCCGACAAATACTGGGGCGCGCAAACGCAGCGCTCGCTGCAAAATTTCCGCATCGGCGACGAGCGCATGCCGCGCCCGCTGATTCGCGGACTCGCCGTGGTCAAGCGCTGCGCCGCGCGCGTCAATGTCGCGCAGGGCGCGCTGGACAAAACCATCGGCGACGCAATCGCGGCCGCGGCCGAGGATGTCATTCGCGGCGAGCACGACGCGCATTTTCCGCTGGTGGTCTGGCAGACCGGCTCGGGCACGCAGTCCAACATGAACGCCAACGAAGTCATCGCGCATCTCGCCGCGCAAAAACTCGGCGGCAAACAGGCGGTGCATCCCAACGACCACTGCAACCGCAGCCAGTCCTCCAACGACACCTTCCCGACGGCGATGCACATCGCCGCGGTGGAGCAACTGCACCACGAGTTGCTGCCCGCGCTGCGCGAACTGCAGGTCGCGTTCGCCGAAAAAGCCGAGGCCTGGAAGGACCTGGTGAAAATCGGGCGCACCCACCTGCAGGACGCGACCCCGCTGACGCTCGGCCAGGAATTTTCCGGCTACGCCGCGCAGGCCGAGTTTGCGCGCGCGCGCATAGAGGGAAGTTTGCCGCGCCTCTACCCGCTCGCGCAGGGCGGCACCGCGGTCGGCACCGGCGTCAATTCCAAACGCGGCTTCGCCGAAAAATTCGCGGAGGAAGTCGCCGCGTTCACGCGCCTGCCTTTCACTTCGGCGGCGAACAAATTTGAGGCGCTCGCCACCCACGACGCGATGGTGGAAATTTCCGGCGTGCTGAACACCATCGCGGCCGGTTTTAACAAAATCGCCAACGACATCCGCCTGCTCGGCTCGGGCCCCCGCTCGGGGCTGGGCGAGTTGCGGCTGCCGGCGAACGAGCCGGGCTCGTCCATCATGCCGGGCAAGGTCAACCCGACGCAGTGCGAGGCGATGGCCATGGTGTGCGCGCAGGTCATCGGCAACCACGCCGCGGTCAGCGTCGCCGGCGCGCAGGGGCATCTGGAACTCAATGTGTTTAAGCCGGTGATCGCATACAACGTGCTGCAGTCGGTTCGCCTGCTCGCCGACGCGGCGCGCAGTTTCGTTGAAAATTGCGTGCGCGGCATTGAGCCGGAGCGCGCGCGCATCGCCGAATTGGTGGAGAACTCGCTGATGCTGGTGACCGCGCTCGCGCCGAAACTGGGCTATGACCGCGCCGCGCAAATCGCCAAACGCGCGCACCAAAACGGCACCACGCTGCGAAAGGAGGCGGTGGACGGCGGCTTCGTCAGCGAGGAGGAATTTGACCGCGTGGTGCGCGCCGAGAAGATGATTTCGCCCGGCGAGTAATGCGAATGATGCGTCATTAACATGACGCAAATATGCGGCGCTTAAAACTGCCGCTCAAACCCCAGCCGCA
>JALCBG010000056.1 GCA_028066695.1 Gammaproteobacteria bacterium
TCCAAATATTTTTCCACTTCATCTGCAAACGCTTCCACATCCTTTGCGTTGTGCAAGACAGCGTTTTGGATGATGTCGTAGTCAATTGCCATGGTCTGATGGGCGGCTTCGTTGCGAAAGGCGGCGGCTTTTTTCATGCTGGCGGCGGCTTGCGCGCTTAAGATTTTTTCCTCTTCCAGCACCGCGAAAGAGTCGGCGTAGGTTTTGGGCGGGCGAAAGCCGTTGTCTTTGATGATGCCGCGGGCGATGTCAATGCTTAACATGCAAGCGAGGGTGAAAAAGTGCGTGACTTTTCCCGCGCGCGCCATGTCCTGCGAAAGCGGCGCATCGGATTCCGCCTCAAAAGTCCGGGCGTATTGCAAACACTCGCGCAGGCGCGCGATGCTTTTTTTGTTAGCGATGGACATTGCCATTTGCAGCGGCGGCTTCAAACGCGCGCGCGGCCTCGGCGTTGGCGCAGTAAAGCCGATGGTGCGGCTTGACGATTTCATAGCGCATGTCTGCCGGCATTTTGGGATGGCGCATGTTGAACAAGTCGGCGTATTCCACTTTGGCCGCATCGGCGACTTCATGGTGAATCATCTCGTACGCGCCGAACTGCATTCCCTGCGCGAGAATTTCCGGGTCGCCTTCCGGCAGCAGCACGCCCAAGTCAATGTCGCTTTCGGGCATGTGGTATTTGCTGCCGTAAGTTCCGAACAAGTAGACTGCCTGCGTCTGCGGAAAGCGGCGGAGAATGGGCGCGAGGAACGGCGGCGCATCGTCGCGCTGTTTTGCGGTTGCGATTTTGCGAACTGCTGTCGTTTGCATGGGTCGGCATCTTGCAAGTTTCTGCAATGTGCGCATTTTAGCATAGTTGTTCCGCAAACGCGCCCTCACTTCTTCTTCGCCCGCGGATGCGCCTTGTCATAGACTTTTGCCAATTGCTGAAAGTCCAGATGCGTGTACACCTGCGTCGCCGCGATGCTGGAATGGCCGAGCATTTCCTGCACGGCGCGCAAGTCGCCGCTGGAGGCGAGGACATGGCTGGCGAAAGAGTGGCGCAGCATGTGCGGGTGCAGGCGGCGGCCGAGGCCGCGGCGCTGCGCCCATCGGTTGAGGCGCTGCTGAATGGCGCGCATGCCGAGGCGCGCGCCGCTTTTGCCGATGAACATTGCGGTTTCATTTTCATTGACGAATTCGCCGCGGCGTTTTAACCACGCCTGCAAAACCTCCTTGGCTTTTTCGCCGACCGGCACCACGCGCTGCTTGCCGCCCTTGCCGGTTACGCGCACTTCGGATTGCGCGAAATCCACGCCGCCGATGTCCAGCGCGGCCAACTCGGCGAGGCGCAACCCGGACGAGTAAAACAATTCCAGCATGGCGCGGTCGCGCAATTCCAGCGGATCATTTCCGCCGGACTTTTTGCCGGCGTCCGCGAGAAGGTCGTTTAACTCATCCACGCCGAGCGCGCCCGGCAGTTTCTGCGGGGATTTTGGCGCGCGCAAATTGTCAAACGGATTTGCGTCAATTTCGCCGGCGCGCAAAAAGTGCCGGTAAAAACCGCGCGCCGCCGAAAGCATGCGGCGAATGCTGCGGCCGGACAGGCCGGACTGGTGCAGTTTCGCCGCGTAGGCGCGCGCTTTTTCCGCGCGCAATTCGCGCCATGCAATTCCGGCCGCGTCCAAATATTCGGCGAGGCGTTTTAAGTCGCGCGCGTAGGCGAGTTGCGTGTGCGCGGACAGGCGGTTCTCGCTTTGAAGATGCGCCAGATATTTTTCGGCGGGGTCGAGCCCGTTCATTTTCATGCTCATGCCGAAATTTCCAAACTTCCGTGAAACACGGTGTGCGCGGGTCCGCGCAAAATGATTTGATTTTCGCCGCCATCCCACTGCACTTCGGCGTCTCCGCCGGGCAGCGACACGCGCACATGCGAATCCAATTCGCCGCGCGCCACGCCGACCGCCACGGCCGCGCACGCGCCGCTGCCGCAACCGAGGGTTTCGCCGGCGCCGCGCTCGTGCACGCGCAATTTAATATGGTCGCGCGCGACGATTTGCATGAAGCCGGCGTTGACGCCTTCGGGGAAACTTGCATGCGCTGACAACGCCGCGCCGTGCTGCGCGACCGGGGCGGCGCCGGTGTCGGAGACGAGTTGCACCGCGTGCGGATTGCCGAGCGAAACCGCGGCGATTTCCACCGATTCGCCGCCGAGGGCAAGTTTGTGAAATGCGCCGGGCGCGTTTTCGCCGGCGGGCGCGGCAAACGGAATTTTCGCCGCGGAAAACTCGGGCGCGCCCATTTGCACGCTGACGGTGTCGTCTTCATTAATGTGCAGCGTCATGGTGGTGGTGGAAGTTTGCAGGCGGATTTCGCCGGACTTTTCCGGCGCCAATCCGCTTTCGCGCAAAAACCGCGCGACGCAGCGCGCGCCGTTGCCGCATTGGCCGACTTCGCCGCCGTCGCTGTTGAAAATGCGCAGGGAAAATTCGCCGGCATTTTCGGCATGACTTTTGCCGCGCTCCACCAGCAGAATCTGGTCGCAACCGACGCCGAAATGCCGGTCGGCGAGTTTCCGCGCGACTTTTTCACTGACATGCATTTCCGCCGAGACGCCGTCAAGTAGAATAAAATCATTGCCGAGCGCCTGCATTTTTGTGAACGCGTATTTCATTTTCTTTCCCAGCCCCCATTAATGAACTGATGTTTCGCCACCTGGAATCCACGCTGCGCCCGATCAAGGCGATGCCGGCGGTCGTGCGCTTTGCCGTCGGCATTTTGCTGCTGATCGGCGGCGTGCTCGGCGCGCTGCCGATTCTCGGCTTTTGGATGGTGCCGCTCGGACTTTTGGTTTTGTCGTGGGATTTTCGCTGGGCGCGGCGCGGCTATCTGGGCATCGTGCTGTGGGCGCGGCGGCGGCGCGACCTCAACATGAAAAAGGGCGGCGGTCGCCGCGGGCGCCGCATAAAAACTTCCGGCGCAAATCCGGGCGGACAAAACGCGCGCTGAAAAAATCAACCGGGACCGGGCGCGGCGCCGCGCGCCTTGACCAGACTCATTCCTTTTAACAAGTTGAGCGCCTCGCTCAACTGGTGATCGTCGGCGAGCAACTTGGAACGGCTCGCGACCGTTTCTTTCTCGCCGGACGCGTCCTCGTTTTCCAAATGCCCGTCCAAATCGGCCTCGCGCAATTCGCCGGCGTCTCCATGCGTGGTCGGCGAGTCGCGCGATTCCACGACAATGTCCGGCACGATTCCGCGCGCCTGAATGGAGCGTTGCGACGGCGTGTAATAGCGCGCCGTGGTCAGTTTCAATCCGCCGCCGTTTTCCAGCGGAATCACGGTCTGCACCGAGCCCTTGCCGAAAGTGCGGCTGCCGAGGATGATCGCGCGTTTGTGGTCCTGCAATGCGCCGGCGACAATTTCCGCGGCCGAGGCCGAGCCGCCGTTGACCAGCACCACCATCGGCACATCGCCGGTCATGTCGGCGCCGCTCGCGCGGTAATCGGCGCGCTCGTGGCGGCCGCGCGTGGAGACGATGACGCCGTCCGCCAAAAACACATTGCTGACTTCCACCGCGCCCTGCAGCACGCCGCCGGGGTTGTTGCGCAGGTCCAGCGCGATGCCTTTTAATGCGCGCCCGTTTTCGCGCGCGAGGCGCGCCACATCCTGGCGCAGCGCGCCGCCGGTGCCGCTTTGAAAGCGGGTGATGCGCAGGTAGCCGAAATCCGGCTCCAAGAGTTCGCCCTTGACGCTGGCGACATTGATGATCGCGCGCACCAGCCGCACATCAAAATCGCCGCGCCCTTTGCGCGAGATGGTCAGCACCACCGAACTGCCCGGCGCGCCGCGCAGTTTGCCGACCGCGTCGCGCAGGTCCAGCCCGCTCGCCGATTCGCCGTCCAATTTGACGATGATGTCGCCGGGCAAAATGCCGGCGCGCATCGCCGGGGTGTCGTCTATCGGCGCGACCACTTTAATGAAGCCATCCTCGGTGACGATTTCAATGCCCAGCCCGCCGAACTTGCCCTCGGTGGAGACGCGCATGTCGTCAAATTCCTCCGGCTCCAAAAACGCCGAATGCGGGTCCAGTCCGTTCAGCATGCCGTGAATCGCGTCGCGCAATAACTCGGCGTCTTCGGCGCTGTCAATGTAGTCGCTTTTGATCTTGCCGAAGATGTCGGCGAACACGCGCAACTCGCGCAGCGGCAAGTCGTCGTCATTCGCGGCCTGCTGCGCCGCGGCGGCGCCGGCCATGCCGGCGCTCAGCGCGAACAGCAAGGCGAGCCGCAAACCGCGCCGGAAAAGATTGACCGCTTTCATGCGTCCAGTGTAGCCAATTTTCGCGGCGCGCGCCGCCGCCTCATGCCGCAAAAATCCTACGCATTATTTACGCACATTATTTATAATGGCGCGCTCCGCCGCATCCCCCCCTCACTTCAAAGGAACTACCAATGCCGTTATCTTTCATGTTCATTTTCTGCGCCGCGCTCGCCGCGCTGGTCGCCTCGGTGGCGCTTGGCGCGCTGTTCATTTTGGATTGGCCGCTGTGGGCCGACCTGCTGCTTTATCTGGTGCTGCTCGCCAGCGTCACGCTGACTTTCGCCGGATTGCGCGCGCTGTTCGGCAAATGGCGCGAGCGCGCGCTGTCCTGCATGCAGGCGCTGGCGACGCTCGGACTGGTCGCGGCCGCGGCCTCGCTGGCCGCGCCGGCCTGGCAGGCGCTGGGGGGCGGCGACGGCGGCGCCTCGGTCGCCGGGCGATTGGTGCCGATGTTCATCACCGCGCTTTTGCTCTACGCGGCGAATTTGTGGCTGGACGCGACTCTGTCGGCGCAACACGAAGGCGGAAACTTGGAGCGCCTGACGCGGTTGCTGGCCGGTCCGCGTTTATTGCCGGCGCTGATTACCGCGCTGCTTTTAACCGCCGGCATGATTTTGGCGATGGACTGGCTCGGGCGCGGCCTGCCGGGCGCGCGCGTGATCACCCTGCGCTTTTTGGACCGCGGCATCATTCCGCCGCTGACCGTGCTGCTGTTTTTCTGGGGACTTTTATTGCTGCTCGGCAAGCAGTGGAACGCGCGCGATTTGCGCCGCGCGGTGCGCGACTGGCGGCATAAAGGCGCGGCAAAAACCGCCGCGAAAAAGTCCGCGCGCACTTCCATGAAACTCGCCGGAAAAATCGGCGCAAAAATCAATCTGAACATGAAATTCGGCGAAGAATTCGGCGCCACCGCGCTGCGCGCCAGCATCGCCGCGCTCGCCAAAGACAAAACCCCGCCGGACGAGGCCATCGCGTTTTTGTGGCAGCGTTACGAGGAGTCGTATCTGTTGCCGCGCTACATCAGTTGGGCGGTGCCGGTGCTCGGCTTCATCGGCACGGTGCTCGGCATTTCGCTCGCCGCCGACGGCATCCGCCGCATCATCGGCTCCGACACCGGCCTGTCCGGCCTGTCCGGCGACTTAAGCGGCGCCATCGCCCCGCTCGGCATCGCCTTTGACACCACTTTAATTGCGCTGTCGCTGAGCGTCGCGCTGACGCTGTTTTTGTCGCTGGTGCAGCGCAGCGAGGAGCGCGCGCTCGCCATGCTGGAATGGGAAGTGCGGAGCGCGCGCCGTGCCGGCTGAACGCGGGCGGCGCGGCGCGATGTTCGTGCTCGCCCGGCAGGAGGAAAACAACGCGCCGATGATGGCGATTTTCGGCGGCGTGTTCGCGCTGATGCTGGTGTTTTTATTGCTGGTCAATCTGTATTCCAACGAGGAAGTCCGCGAGCGCCTGGAGCAGGCCTCCGAGCACGGCCTCTACCGCATTCAGCGCATGGACGGCGGCGCCGGCTACGCGGTCATCGTTTTCCCCGACGCGGTGCGCATCGTGGAAACCGGCGACGGCGCCTCGCTCGGCGCAATCTGCGCGCCCGGCAGCGCGTTCGTGGATTACGCGCGCCGCATCTACGACGAGGCGCGCCAGCAAATCGTGTTCTTTTTATTGGAGGGCAGCATCGGCGCGATGTTTGAGGCGCGCGAATGCCTGCGCGACCTGTGGCCGGAACGCCGCCTGACCATTGGCTGGGTGGTCGCCGACGGCGAATTGCTGAAATCGGTTTCGCTGGACGACATCCCCTCCTACATTCGCGAGCACGCCGAGCCGCTCGCGCCGGACCAACCCGCCCCGCAATAGTGGCCGCAGCCACCGCGCGCCCGCGGCAAATGCCCGATTTCGCCGGCGTCGCGCTGGTGGATATTCTGGCGAACGGCGTCGCCATGCTGATCATCGTCATCGTGGTCAGCATCGCCGCGCGGGTGGAGCGCGAAGAGCGCTACGCCGAGCAAGCCGACGAAATCGCCAGCGTCATGAGCCACAAATTCAGCACCTCGCTGGTGCTGAACAGCCTCGCCGCGAGTCCGCCGGCGGTTTTGCACGACTACGAGAATTCGGCGATAGACCAGATTCTGGATCCGCAGGTCATGCCCATTCTTGAACTGCACCCGGATTTTGTGCGCGAATATTATTCCGGCGCGAGGTGGCCGCGGCGCGAGTTGCTGAGCGAGTTCAACGGCATGCACGCCTGGCTGCTGTCGCTGAACGAGTTGCAGAAGCGGCGCATTCGCACCGACATTTACGATGTCGGCCAATACTATTTGGCGATGTCCATTCTGCGCGAGCACGGCGTGCGCGTGACCCACTGGCATTTTTTGACCGGTCCCTTGTCACTCGCCGACGCCGCCAATTGCCCGCCCGGAGTCGCCGCCAAAGACTGCCGCGGCCGCGCCGGCGACACCGACGCGCCTCCGCCGGCGCTGGCCGGAGCGGGCGGCGGCACGCCGGGCGCGGGCGCGGGTCAAAGCGGCGGCGAATTGAGCGCGAGCGAATGGCCGCCCGTCGGCGCCGGCGGCGACGGCGATAACGACGGCGAAGGAACCGGTGGCGGCGGCGATTCCCCCGGACCAATTCCCGAAGGCGCGGTGCCCGGCTTCGCCGCCAACGGCATCTTAGGGGGCGGCGGCGGAAGCGGCGACGCACAAAACGGCGGCGGTGGCGGCGGCGGAGAGAATAACGCGGGGGCCGGCAACAACCCCGGCGGCGGACTTTCCTCGGCCGAACTCGGCAGTTTCCCCGGCACCGAAAGCGGCGGCGGCGGTGGCGGCGGCGCCGGCACACAAGGCGGACGCGGCGGCGGCCAACAACAAAACCGCGGCAGCGAAGACTCCATTCAATTCCGCCTCGCCCTCCCCGAATCCATTCGCAGCGCGGCCGGCCTCGGCGCCGCCGGCGTGCCGCCGCTGGACCTGATGTTCGCCGCCCTGCTCCACTACCTCGGCGAATTGCAGGACACCTTGGACGCCGGCTACAGCCCGAGCGCCTACATCGCCGACTTCGGCGCGCAACTGCAGCGCGCCTTCTCCGCGCCGCCGCAACTCAGCGCCGACGAGCGCGAACTCGCGCGCGAATTGGCGGTGCAGCGCGCCTTCCTGCGCCTCAACCAAACCCCGGCCGCCAACACCATCGCCGTTGAGCCGCTCGCCGGTAATAGTGACAGCGACGACGCCCTCCTGGTAATCCCCCCCAACCGCCTGCTGGAAAAAGTTGCCGTGCGCGGCCCCGGCGAAATCCCCGACCAATCCCGCATCACCCTGCGCCTCAACGCCTTCCCCGGAATCTGGAAGGGTCTGGATGTCCGCATAGAGCCGAACGCGCTGCTCCTCATGCCGCCCAACCCGCGCGCGCCGCGGCAACTCCGCTGGCGCGCCCTCGCCTACCTGTCGCCGCGCATGGACGAAGTCGTGGTCGGTTTCGCCCACGCCGACATCGGCGAGCAAAACGCCCTCCGCATCCGCGCCGACGCCGGCGGCGTCCGCCTCGGCAACCACGCCCTGTTCTCCAAATACGCCGAATCCCCCTTCGGCGCGCGCGGCTGGCTGGTCACCCTCTACGCCGCATTGGTCGCCGGCCTGCTCGCCCTCCTCCTCGCCCGCCGCCGCTTCGCCCGCCCCGCATGAACATGACCATGCAACGCGTCATGCGCCGCCTCACCCAACTCCGCGCCCCGGCCACCCGCGCCGCGCGCACTTTCGCCCGCACCCTCGCCTCCGCCGTCGCCACCCTCGGCCCCCGCAACCTAACCATCGCCGCCGCCCTAATCGCCGCCCTCCTCGCCTCGGCATTACTCGCGCGCCCCTACCTCCACGCCCTGCGCGCCGACCGCATCAGCGTGGAACTCGGCATCCGCATCGCCCCGAGCGAGCGCGCCCAACTCCTGGACGCGCAAGTCCTGGAGGGCATTGAATCCCGCGCCCTCGGCCGCGAACTCAAACTCCGCCTGGACCGCCCGGCGCGCCGCGCCACCCTCGCCCCGTTCCTGCTGGACCGCTGCGAAGTCCGCCAAATTGACTTTGAGCGCTTCGCCCAATCCCTTGGGCAACCCAACTCCCCCAACGCCCCGCGCAGCATCTCCACCGGCCACCGCATCGCCGGCCTCCTCCACTCCCCCGCCACCGGCGTGGATTTCCCCACCGCCGCCCGCTATTGCGCCGCCGCCGGCGGCCGCCTCCCCTGGGCCGAGGAACTGGAAGCCGCCGCCGCCGGCAAGGACGGCCGCCTCTACGCCTGGGGCAATCACTTTGACCCCGGCGCCTGGCCCTATCTGGACGGCTGGCGCAACGCCGCCCGCGCCTGCGCCGCCTATCCCCCCTCCGACTCCCCCGAGGGCATCCACGACCTCAATGCCAACGCCATGGAATGGAGCGCCGGCAGCCTGCAAGCCCCCCCCGAAACCCGCCGCCCGGCAGCCCACGGCGCCCCCGCCGTCCGCGCCCGCGCCCGCGGCCTGTATGCCCTAAACGCCGCCTGGCTAACCATCCCCCCCCAGACCCGCAGCCACCACCTCGGCTTTCGCTGCGCCTACGACGCCCCGCCGCCGCCGCGCCTCGCCTGGAGCGACCGCCCGACCGCGGTCGCGCGCATGGACGGCGGCGACTACCCGCTCGGCCTGCCCCCCGATGTCCGCCTCGCCCGCCTCGCGCTGATCCTCCCCGACGAGCAACTGCGCGAGGCGCGCCAACTTCTCGCCCTCGGCGAGCGCGCCGCCGCGCGCGTCAAAGTCGGCCGCTGCGAAGTCAGCCGCCGCGAATACCGCGCCTTCCTCAACGACCCCCTGGCCCGCGCCGGCCTGTTCGCCAACCCGCAGCAGCCGGCCGAGGAGACCTATGTCCCGGCAGACTGGCAGCGCCAATCGCGCGCCCCCGACCTCCCCGTGGTCGGCGTCAGTTGGTGGGCCGCCGACGCCTTCGCCCGCTGGGCCGGCGGCCGCCTGCCGCGCGCGCGCGAGTGGTGGCTGCTCGCCGCCGGCCCCGACGGCGCCCCCTACCCGTGGGGCAACCGCTACGACCCCTCCGCCGCCATCACCGCCGACCTCGCCGCGCAGGGCCCCCGCGCCTGCGCCGCCCCCGGCCTGCGCGACATCAGCGCCGCCGGCGCGCGCCACCTCGCCGGCAACGTCTCCGAATGGACCCAGAGCATCGCCGTGGAGCGCGGCAACTACGCCATGTGGGTGCAAGGCGGCAACTGGCTCCTCCCCGGCCGCGCCACCGCCCACGGCGGCTTCGGCCGGCTCGTCCCCCTCAACCACCGCTCCGCCGGAATCGGCTTTCGCGTCGTCTACGACTGACCCGCCCGCCGCAAACCGGGATTGAAGTGGAATGATGCGGAATGATGCGGAATGAAACGGAATGCAAACCCATGCCCAGGCGGGATTAGCCGGGATTAGGCGAGATTAAATGCCACCTCGCGGCGCTCCATTCGTGCCGATAAATGCCCATCCGTTTTTAATCGCTCGGAAGCGGGTTTAAGCGGGTTTTTAACCCCAAAAAACATCCTCCAAACCGCCCCTCCGCATTCCATTTTTCCATTTCTCCCCGGATTTTTTCCGGGTTTTTCCGGGGATTTTTCGGGGATTGGAAAAATCCGGGTTAATCGCGGTTTTTGGCGGCTTTTTCGGTTTTGGGGAAATTCCCTTGCATTTAAATGGCCACCGCCGAATTCGCCGAAAAAAGCCCCCGAAAATCCGGGCGGATTTAAAGTTTTGCCGGCATTTTGAGTATGATTGCACTTGTCGCGCGGCTCCCCGCGCAAACACCAACGGCAGATGAAAAACTTCCCGCTCATGCGGTTTCAAATGCTCGCGCAAATTTTGGCATTGTGCGCGGTAGCCCTGCTCGCGGGTTGCGGCGGCGGCGCATCAGCGCCGCCGACCGCCAGCGCTCCGCCGCCTCCGGACCCGGCGCCGACGGAGACGATTCCGGGGAACAATATCCCTGACGACATTGCGGTGTCGGTACCGCCGCCGCCGCCGCAGGCCTGGTCTCCCGTCGAATTCACAAACAACTCGGCATTGCGCACCGCCGATCCCGTCAATTTCCAAGCGCAAAAAGAAAAGTTCGAAAAACTTCTTGGATACCACACAGCCCGCAAAGGATTCCGCTTCGGATACCCTGCGCATGGCAACCGAAAGATTTACCATTTGGATGCAATCAATGCATCCGCGGCCTGGGCGCGCGGCGCAACCGGCAAGGGCGAGTTTGTCGCCATTACCGACGCCGGCGTCAATCAACATCACCCTGAACTCAAAGGCAAGTTCAAAAGCATCACTACGGAGCCCCGCCATTGTCATTGGCCGCGAATCATTTTCGGCACCGGCAAGTATCGGTGCGAACGCTACACCCCCTACCAAGAGCATGGCACGGCCGTCGCAAGCCTGATCGCCGCCAAGAATCTCGGTAACAGGCAAGTAGCGTCTCTGGGAGTCGCCTTTCAAGCCAAACTGAACTTTCGCCAAGTTTCAACACGACACAACAAGACGACCCGGGCGGTGATAACGGATGATCCCGGCATAGGTCAAACAGTCTTGACCGAAGCCCAGGACAGAGAAATCGCGGAAAAGTACTTCACGCTGCGCCACACCAACGGCAAAGGCAACAAAGCCATCCTCAACCAAAGTTTCACCTGGGGCGGCGAGTCACGAACCACCAACGGGGAGTTGGTGCGCAAACACCTCAAGCACACCATCGCCACTATGGCGCAAAAAGATACCCCCGACGCCGAAAAAGTCATCATTGTCCGCGCCGCCGGTAATTTTGGACAGCGCTCTCCGCAGTTGATGTCAGCGCTTGGCATCTTTGCCCCCGAACTGAAAAGCCATGTCCTCGCGGTGGTGGCGACCGGTGAGGATGGAAGAATTGCGGGAATTTCCAACCGGTGCGGCGTGGCAAAAGATTTTTGCCTGGCCGCGCCGGGTGTGGATTTGCCCACCGCGTACTATGACGAGGATTACCTCGACCACTACTACTTTTTCACCGGAACTTCCGCGGCCGCGCCGCTGGTCAGCGGCGGACTCGCGGTGTTGCGGCAGTATTTCAGCGAGGGAAATGGCAAGAAACGCACCTACCAACTCGGCAACACCGAACTGGTCCGGCGCCTGCTCGCCACCGCCAATCGCAAAGACATGACTTCCACAGGAGGTCCTGATTACTCCAACTCCGACATCTACGGACACGGCATGATGGATTTGGACGCGGCAACCGCCCCCGTCGGCGCACTGGCGACTTCCCTCTCCACCGATCCCAACGCACAGCCGTTTGACGCTTCCGCCTTCTCCCTCAGCGGCAACGCCTTCGGCGGCGCGATGCGCGATGCGCTCGG
>JALCBG010000007.1:0-38164 GCA_028066695.1 Gammaproteobacteria bacterium
TTAAACATGTTCATTTGCTTTTTCATTTTGCGGGCGGGTGAAATGGAATGGCGGCAACCCCGGCATTATAAACCACAAAAATCCCGCCGCGCTACGGCAGCAGGTCGGCGATTCTGATTTCAATATTGACCGCATTCAGGCCGGAAAACCCGGCGACGAGGTCGGCGCCGCGCAGCCCGAGCAAATAGCGCGCGATGAGAATGCCGTCCACTTCGTCCACTCCGCCGTCGCCGTCCACATCCAGCGTCCCGGCATGCACGCCGGCCTGCACCGCCGCCTCCAGCCGCGCCGCCTCCAATTCGCTCTGCCCGGCCGGCAGCGCCGCGCCGCGCACGCCGAGAAGATACCGCGCAATCAAAATGCCGTCGGCGGCGTTCACGCCGTCCGTGCCGTCTTCGGCGACATTCAGATACGAATCCAAAATGCCGACGCGAAAAGCGCGCCGGTCTTCCACCGAGTCGTTGTCGGTCACTTCATAGACCACATCCACCGGCGCCGCGGCCGTGGCCGGCGTGCCGGTGATTTCGCGCGAGGACCGGTCAAAAGTCAGGCCCGCGGGCAGGCCGGTCAGCGCATAGGTATGGGGCGTGCTGCCGTTGGCCGCCGCCGGCAGCGTCACCCCCTCGCCCGCGGCGAGCGCATCGCCGGCGACAAACGCCAGGTCGTTCTGCGGCGGAAGTTCCAGCGCCAAGAACGGCGTGGCCTGCGCCAAGTCGCTCCACTCGCTGTTGCCGTGGACGGCGCTTTCGCCGCGCACTTGCGCTTCGTAGGCGAGGCCGTTGGTCAGGCCGGTAAGCGTGTATCGCGGCGACGGCGAGGCGGCGATCTCCGCAAACTGCCAGACTCGGCCGACTCGCCGCCAGCGCAGGCGGTAGACGCTCTCCCCGCCGCGCGCCTCCCAGGCGAGGCGCAGTTTTTGGCTCTTCGGAGTTGCGGCGAAGCCGTCCGGCGCGTAGAGCGGGCGGCTGATGGTGACCGGGTAGTCCGCGGTGTGAACGCGCAGCAAGACCACATTTTCACCGCCGGCAAGCGGAATGGGGTCGCTCACGGTGTTGCTGGTGATGGCGGTCAGCGAGGCCGGCACAGCCGTCGGTTTGGAGCGATGGTATTGCGCCACGCCGCCAAAGGTCGCGGTGATGACCACCGCGGTCACCGCCTTTTCCACCTGCAGCGAATACGCCGGCACCAGCGCATTAAAGGCGGATGTGGCGAGCAGCGAGTTTGCGTCGGTGCGCGCGGTTTCATCGGCGTCGTGAACCAGCAGTTTGCTGATGGCGCCGCCGCGGAACACATCCACGGTGTAAGTGCGCGAACTCGCGCCGTCTTCGGCGGTGACCACCACCAGGAACACATTTTCGGTTCCGCCGACCACGGTGTTTTGCCGGGTGGTGGGCGGGCCCAAAAATCCGGCGCGGCCGACTTGGATGAGAGCGCCGGGATCTTCCGCGGTCGGCGTAATGGTCATCTGTATGACATTGTTGTTGACCGGGAGAAAGTAGGAGGTGACGCCGGCGGCGAACGCGGGCGACAGCACGCCGAATTGGGGCCGCAAATCCGTGAGCAGCGCGCTGCTGCCGGCCTTGCGCCGCGACGCCGTGATGGTGTAAGTGCGCGTGGCGCTTCCGTCTTCGGAGGTTGTCACGATGAGGAAGGTGTTGCCCCCGGTTTGCGCCTCGTTTCCGTTTTCTTTGTCTATGGTCTGCGTGCTGGTCGCGCCGCTTGCGACGCCCCCCAAAAACCCGGCGCGGCCGACTTGCACGCTCGCGCCGCCGGCGTCGGACAGGGTCGGCGTGATTGCCAATGAACCGCGGCTGCTCAGCATGCTGAGCGAGTAGGCGAATGTGTCCGCGCTGAACGCCGGCGACAGCGAGAGACCGGAGGAGATTTCCAGCGCCGCGAGGCTCGCGTCGCTTTTCGCCGCCTGGCGCGTAATCGCGATTTCGTAGGTTGTTTTGGTTTTGTCCTCGGCGGTGACTTCAATGTGAAAGATGTTGCCCGCGGTTTGCAGATCGTTTCCGCCGTCTTTGTCCACGAGTTGCGTGCTTGCCGAGCCGCCGGCGGCCGCGGCGAGAAAGCCGGCGCGGCCGACTTTGATGGTCGCGCGGGCATCCGCCGCGGTCGGCGTGATGTCCACATTGGAGACGCGGCTTCTGATCTCGGCCGTGTAGGAGAGCGTGCCGGCGTCAAACGCCGGCGACAACTCCACCGCGCCGCCGCCGGCGGCGAGCGCCAGCGATGCGAGCGAGGCGTCGGCGGACGGCAATTCCATGGTCGCGGTGAGCCGGTTGGACCACTCGTTGGCGTTCGGGGCCGGGGCGTAGGCGCGCACCTCAAAGTCGTATTCGGTGTTCGCGGTCAAATCCTCCACCATGTATTGCATGGCGGTGATTTGCTCGCCGCAATTTTCCGGGTTGCCCGCGCCGGCGGCGCAGTCGGCGTCGTCGCCGGAAGCGTTTTGCCATGCGCCGGCGGCGATATCGTCCGAGTTGCCGGGCGTGCCGTCCGGGTCCTGCGCCGAAGTGCGCCAGCGGAGGTTGTAGGTGGTGACGACCGAGCCGGAAGAGACGCGCCATTGCAGTTGCACTTTCCATTTTTTCCCGCCGGGGTCGGCGGTGAATTTGCGCGGAGACAGCGCCAGTCCGACGGTTTCGGTCGCGGCCTGCGCGACCGCCGACCAGGGACTTTCAAATCCGTCAAAGTCGCGCGTTTTCAGGCGCGCTTCATAAGTCGTGCCCGGATACAAATTGGTGAACGACGTGGAAGTGGCGTTGGCAAGGGAGACGCCGTTCGGGTTCACATTGCCGCTGAGGCCCGAGCCGGGCGGTCCCGCGAATCGGAGGCCGGTGGCGGAGTGCCAATCGGTGCCGCGCACGCGCAACGAGGGAACAAAAACCCCGGGTCCCCCCGGCCCGAACGAGCCCTTGGTCCAAGTGAGATTCAGCGCGGTGGATTCCGACCCGGGTTTCGGCGTGAGCGACAGGTTGGTGGGCGCGGTAACTTGCGCCTGCGCGGCCGCGGCAAACCACACCGCCGCGGCCAGCAGCGCGCCGGTAAAAGTTTTCCCGCGCATGTTCATGCCGCGCATTTACGGAAGCAAGTCCGAGACTTTCGTTTCCACATCGGACGCGGTCAGCCCGGAAAATCCGCTGACAAGTTCCGCGCCGCGCAGCCCGAGCAAATACCTGGCGATGAGAATGCCGTCGTCGCCGTCCACCGCGCCGTCTTCGTTCGCGTCCAATTCCATGCCGCGCACCCCGGCCTGCACCGCCGCCTCCAGCCGCGGCGCGCCCAATTCGCTCTGCCCCTCGGCGAGCGCCGCGCCGCGCACGCCCAGCAAATACCGCGCGATAACGATTCCATCGGCCGGATTGACGCCGTCCGCGCCGTCTTCGGCGACATTCAGTTGCGAATCCAAAATGCCGATGCGAAAGCGCCGCTCGTCGGTCACCGAATCGCCGTCGGTTACGCTGTAGACCACCTCCACCGGCGCCGCGGGCGCGGTCGGCATGCCGCTGATTTGCCGCGTCGCCGCGGTGAAGAACACGCCGGGCGGCATGCCGGTCAGCGAAAACACATAGGGCGTGGCGCCGTCGGCCGCGTTCGGCAGCGTAACCACCGAAACGACTTCGCCGGCGACAAACGCCAAGTCGTCCTGCGGCGGAAGTTCCACCGCCACGGCCGGCGCGGCTTCCAGCGATTCGCTCCATTCGCCGTCGCCGGCCGGGTTGTCGGCGCGCGCCTGCACCTGGTAGGTCGTGCCGTTGGTCAGGCCGGGTATCGTGTATCGCGGCGCGGCGCCGGCCTCCTCGCCGTTGTCATCGGCGCCGCTCGCCGATTGCCATGCGCCGGGTCCGGTTTTCGTCCGCCAGCGCAAGCGGTAAGTGGTGGTGCCGGCGACCGCGTCCCACGAGACGCGCAGTTTTTCCGTCTTCGGATTCGCCGCGAGATTTTCCGGCGCGTCCGCCGGGCGCAGAATGGTGACCGGGTAATCGGCGGTGGACACTTTCACCAGAATTAAATTTTCGCCGCCGGCCAGCGGAACCGCGCTGCTCGCCGTGCCGCTGGTCAGCGCGGTCGCCGAAGCCGGCGTAACCGTCGGTTGCGTGCGCTGGTAATTCGCGCTGCCGGCGGTGATGGTCGCGGTGATCACCACCGCGGTTACCGCCCTGTCCACGACCAGCGAATACCCCGGCACGGTCTGGCTGAAGTCGGCTGTCGGCAGCAGCGAGTTCGCGTCGGTGCGCGAAGTTTCATCGGCGTCGTGAATCAGCAGTTTGCTGACCGCGCCGCCGCGAAACACATCTATCGTGTAAGTGCGCGTGACCGCGCTGTTTTCCGAGGTGACCACCACCAAAAACACATTGTTGCCGCGCCCGACTTCGGTGCCCTGCGCGACCGAGGATCCGCCCAAATGCCCGGCGCGGCCGACCTGAATGCTCGCCGCGACATCCCGCGTGGTCGGCGTGATGCCCAGTTGTCCGACATCGTTGCCGACCGCCGCGTAGTAGGAAGTGACGCCGGGGCTGAACGCCGGAAACAGCGTGCCGTGCGAAATGGACAGCGCCGACAGCGCGGCGTCGTCCTCGGCCTGCCGGCGCGAAATCGCGACTTCATAGGTCTGCATGGCGCTTCCGTCTTCGGCCGTAACTTCAATCTGAAAGGTGTTCTGCGACGCGTCCTGCGCTTCAAACGCCGATGTCTTGGTGATGGTTTGCGCCGCGCCCATGCCGCTTTGCGCCGAGGCGAGCGCGCCGCTTCGCCCGACTTCCAGCGCCGCCGTGACGTCGTTCGCGGTCGCGGTGATGGTCAGGGTGGAAGTGTTGTTGCGTATGCTCCCCGTGTAGGAAAAAACCGCCGGATCAAACGCCGGGGTGAGCGCAACCGGGCTTCCGGTAACCAGCGTCAGCGCGGACAGCGACGCATCCACGGCCGCTTTCAGGCGCGAAATCCGGATTTCGTAGATGCGCATATCCCCGTTCTCGGCGGTGACTTCAATATTAAAGATGTTTTCCGCCGGTCCCTGCGCGCTCGTTCCGCCGGAGGTGTCCATGGTGCGCCGAACCGCCGCGCCGCTGTCCACCGCGTTGCCGCCGACATCTATGGACGCGCCGCCGTCCGAAGCGGTCGGCGTGAGTTCCACATACTTCGCGGAATTGCGGACGGTGGCGTTGTAGGTAAGAATGTCCGCGTCAAATTCCGGCGAGAACTCCACATTGCCGAGGGCGTCGCCGATGGCCAGCGAGCGCAGCGAATCGTCGTAACTGAGCCCTTCCGTGGTGAGCGTCAGCGAGTCCGACCATATGCCGGGACCTATGCTGTTTTCCTGGCGCGCCTGAAAGTCGTAATCGGTGTTTTCGGCGAGCCCGGCGATTTCGTATCTGGTTGTGCCGGCGGCGATTTCCTCGCCGCAATTTTCCGGGTTTGCCGCGCCGTCGGCGCAGTCGGCGTCGTCGCCGGCGGCGTTTTGCCATGTGCCGGCGGCGACATCATCGGAATTTCCGGGCGTGCCGTCCGGGTCCTGCGCCGAAGTGCGCCAGCGCAAATGGTTTTTGGTTACCGTGCCGGCGTTGGACGCGGCGCTCCATTGCAGCGTGACGCGCCAGGTCATCGCATCCACCTGCGCCGAGAAACTGCGCGCGCCCAGTTGCGGTTTGCCCGGGCTGTCGCCGCTCAGCGTCACGCCCTGCGCGACCCCCGACCAGGCGCCGGTTCCGCTGGAGTTTCGGACGCGCACGCGCGCTTCATAAGTGGTGTCGGGCGACAAATTGGAGAGGGTCGTCTGGCTGACAGCGGGATCGATGTAGAGAAAATTGCCGCTGCCCAGCGTATTGGAGGCGACCACGCCGGAGGGCAGGGTGCTGAAAAAGACGTCGTTGCCCCAAGTCCCGCCGGATTGGCGCACATCCAGTATCTGCCGTTGAATTTCGCCGCTCGGCTGCGTCCAAGTGAGGCGCAGCGCGGTGGATTCCGAGCCCAGCTCGGGCGTGAGCAACACGTTGGAGGGCACGCCCTGCGCATGCGCCTGCGCGCCCGCGCCAAACAACAGCGCGGCGGCGGCGAGCATGCCGGTGAATGGGCCGGTGAAAAACCTCTTTAACATGTCAATTGTGCCGGCGAAATGCATTCGGGGGAAACGGAAATCGCCGGGAAATCCTAGCAAACCCCGCGCGGGCGCGCTACGGCATCAAACCGGCGATTTTTGCCGCGATTGCGGCCGCGTCCAGATTGGAAAATCCGGCGATAAGGTCGGCGCCGCGCAGCCCGAGCAAATACCTGGCGATGAGAATGCCGTCGTCGCCGTCCACCGCGCCGTCTTCGTTCGCGTCCAATTCCATGCCGCGCACCCCGGCCTGCACCGCCGCCTCCAGCCGCGGCGCGCCCAATTCGCTCTGCCCCGCGGTCAGCGCCGCGCCGCGCACGCCCAGCAGATAGCGCGCGATGACGATTCCGTCCGCCGGATTGATTCCGCCCGCGCCGTCTTCGGCGACATTCAGATACGACTCCAAAACGCCGACGCGAAAACGCTGCTCGTCGGTCACCGACATGTTGTCGGTGACGCGGTAGACCACCTCCACCGGCGCCGCGGCCGCGCCCGGCGTGCCGGTGATTTCGCGCGAGGACGCGTCAAAAGCCAGTCCGGCCGGCAGCCCGGTCAGGGTAAAGGTGTGGGGCGTGGCGCCGCCGACCGCGTTTCCCAGCACCACGCCGGCGCCGGCGGCGAGCGTCTCATTGGCGGCAAACGCCAAATCCGGCTGGTCCGCGGCGGAGGCAAACTCAAACGCGGTCGCCGACGGCGTTCCCTCCGCCGCCGCGCTCCATTCGCCGCCGCCGGCCGCGTTCACGCCGCGCACCGCCACTTCGTATGCGGCGCCGTCGGTAAGGCCGCGGATTCTATACAGCGGAAAGTCCGCGACCGCTTCGCCGTTTTCGTCATCGCCGCCCGCCGACTGCCAGGCGCCGGGCGCGCCGCCGCCGGCGTCTTTCAGCCGCCAGCGCACGCGGTAGCCGGTGACCACGGGCGCGGACCCTCGCGTCCAGCGCGCCAGCAATTTCGCGCGTTGCGGCGACACCGTCAAACCCGCCGGCGCGGGCGGGCTGCGCAGAATGGTGATCTCATATTCGGGGCCGCTGATGTTCACCTTGATCACATTGAGGCCGCGCCCCAGCGTAATCGGCGGGGTCGGCGCGTTGTTCTGGAACGGGAAGAGGGAGGACGAGCCGGGCGGGCGGTAGGTGCCGCCGGGCTCGTTGTGCGCCACGGTGATCACCACCGACTGCGCGGTGGTCGCGACAAAGTATTTGTCCCGCGTCCTGTCAAGAATGGTTGCGGGCGGGACCGCCGAGGTGAAAAGCAGCGAGTTTTCCGCGGTGCGTTGGTTCGCGGGCAACGACGCGTCGTGGACTTCCAGTTTGCTGAAATTGGCCGGGCGGAACAGGCGGATGGTGTAGGTGGTAACGCGCATGCTGTCTTCGGAGGTGACCTCGACCAAATACACATTTGCGCCGCGATGGGCGTCCTGCGTGCTGGTGGCGCCGGGCGAGATATGCCCGCTCAGAGAGCCGGGGACGCCGACTTTGACGGTTTTGGTGACCGGGTCCCCCAATGTCGCCGTCGGAGTGATGCCGAACCGCCCGACGAACTGCACAAAATTCGCCCCCGCGACATTGTAGGAGGTGATGTCGGGATTGAACGCCGGCTGCAGTTCGCCGTGCGAAATCTCCAGTGTTAGCAGGGCGGAGTCGGTTGCCAGCGGCTGGCGAATCAGTTGAATGGTGTAGGTGCGCGTGGCCGCCCCGTCTTCGGCGGTGACCTCAATGAGAAAGATGTTGGTATTGGTGTTTCCGGCGGTTCCCCCCGATTCGTCGTAGCCCTGGCGGCTGCGCTGGCCGCTGGCGACTCCCGCCAGAAACCCGGCGCGGCCCACTTTGATGGACGCGCCGGCGTCGGCCGCGGTCGGAAAGATGTCAAAAGCGACGCTGGTAAGGGTGTTTCGGAGGAAAGTCCGGTAGGAGAGCGTTTCCGGAGCAAACGCGGGCCGCAGCCCGGCATGGGCCGACACGGCCAGCGCGGAAAGGCTCGCGTCCGTGTTCGCCTGCAGGCGCGTGACCGCGATTTCGTAGATTTTCACCGAGCTGTCCTCGGCGGTGACCCGAATGCGAAAGGTGTTTTTCTCCGGGTCCTGCCGGGCGGCGCCGGCGGCTTTGTCAATGGTCTGGCGGCTCGCCGCGCCGCCGGTGGCGGCCGCCTCAAAGCCCTTGCGGCCGATTTCTATCGCGGAAGTGCCGGCCGCCGACGCGGTCGCGGTGATGTCCAGATTGGAGGTGACGTTGCGGATTTCGGCGGTGTAGTTGGTCGTGTTTTTGTCAAACGCCGGCGTGAGCGCGATGGCGTTGCCGCCGCCGTCGGCGAGCGCCAGCGCGCTGAGGTCGGCGTCGTCGCTGAGTTGCTCCACCGTGAAAGTGAGGCGGTTGGACCACCCGCTGAACCCCCCGCCGCTTTTTTCGGCGCGCACTTCAAAGTCATAGTCGGTTTCCGCGGGCAGGTTTTGGATCAGGTAGCGCGAAGTGGCGGCCGAGAGTTCCTCGCCGCAATTTTCCGGGGCGGACGCGCCGTCGGCGCAGTCGGCGTCGTCGCCGGAGGCGTTTTGCCATGCGCCGGCGGCGACATCATCGGCGTTGCCGGGCGTGCCGTCCGGGTCCTGCGCCGAGGCGCGCCAGCGGACATGCCAGTTGGCGACCGTGCCGAAGCCGGACGCGATGCTCCATTGGAGTTGAATCCTCCACTTCTCCATGCCCGGCTCCGAAGTAACCAGGCGCGGACTCAGCGCCGGCAGGGGCGTGTCCATGCTTAGGGTCGCGACTTGCAGAGTCTCCGACCAAGACCCATTGACAGGGGCAGGGGTCAAAAACCCCGGGACTATGTAATAAGCCCGCATTTGCACCTGGTAAGTCGTCGCCGGCATCAAACCGCTGACGACTCCGCCGGTGGCGTCGGGGTGAACCCTTCCTGTGCTGATTGTGCGGCCCTCCCAGATCGCGCCGCTGGGCAATCTGTTGTCTATCACGGTAGCGGCCGGACGGAGAGCGCCGAGAGAGCGCAGGGAGATGCTGTGATGCGTGATGGTGTTCCCTCCGTTCATCCAACTGAGATTGACCGCGCTTGACTCCCGCCCGGGCGTCGGCTCGTAAGTCAAAGCGGTGGGCGGGGCGGCCTGCGCGTGCGCCTCCCCGGCAAAAAACGCCGCGGAAAACAGCGCGCCGAGAAAAAGGCCGCCGAAAACTTTCTTTCGCATGTTCATATTCATGTCATTTTGCCGCGCATTACGGCAGCAGGTCGGCGATTCTGATTTCAATATTGACCGCATTCAGGCCGGAAAACCCGGCGACGAGGTCGGCGCCGCGCAGCCCGAGCAAATAGCGCGCGATGAGAATGCCGTCCACTTCGTCCACTCCGCCGTCGCCGTCCACATCCAGCGTCCCGGCATGCACGCCGGCCTGCACCGCCGCCTCCAGCCGCGCCGCGCGCAACTCGCTCTGCCCGGCGGCCAGCGAAGCGCCGCGCGCGCCCAGCAAATAGCGCGCGATTAAAATTCCGTCTGCCGGATTGACGCCGGCCGCGCCGTCTTCGGCGACATTGGCATACGAATCCAAAACGCCGACGCGAAAACGCTGCTGGTCGCGCCCCGCGCCGCTGTCGGTAACCATGTAGAACACTTCCACCGGCGCCGCGGCCGCCGACGGCGTGCCGCTGATTTCGCGCGTGCCTTCGTCAAACGCCAGGCCCGGCGGCAGGCCGGTCAGTGCAAAGGTCAGCGACGAGGTTCCGCCGGCCGCGTTCTGCAGCGTAACCGCCGCGGCGACCGAGCCGGCGACAAACGCCAAATCGGCCTGCTGCGCCGCGAATTCCAGCCCGGTTCCCGGGGTCGCCTCCACCGCCGCGCTCCACTCGCCGCTTCCGGCCGCGTTGTCGCCGCGCACCGCCACCTGGTATGCGCTGCCGTCGGCCAGGCCGAGAATTCTGTAGAACGCGGCCGCGCCGACCGCCTCGCCGTCTTCGCTGTCGCCGCTCGCCGACTGCCATGCGCCGGGCGCGCCGCCGCCGGCGTCTTTCAGCCGCCAGCGCACGCGGTAGTCGCGCGCCGCGCCCTGCGGCGCGTCCCAGTGCGCCAATAACTTTTCACTCTGCACCGCCACGCCAAGATTCGCCGGCGCGTCCGGCGGGCGAATGACGGTGAGCGGGTAATCGGCGGTGTGGACTTTCACCAGAATCAAATTTTCGCCGCCGGCCAGCGGCACCGGGTCGCTCGCCGTGCCACTGGTGATGGCGGCCGCCGATGCCGGCGTAACCGTCGGTTTGGTGCGCTGGTAGTTCACCCCGCCGGCGGTGATGGTCGGGGTGATGACCACCGCGGTTACCGCCCTTTGCACCATCAGCGAATACGCCGGCACCAGCGGGTCAAAGGCGCTCGTGGCCAGCAGCGAGTTTGCGTCGTTGCGCGACGCGGAGGCCACCGACGCGTCGTGAATCAGCAGTTTGGTGATGGCGCCGGCGCGGAATACATCAAGGGTGTAGGTGGTAATGCTGCTGCTGTCCTCGGAGGTGACCACCACCAAAAAGACATTGTTGCCGCCGCCGACTTCGGTGCCCTGCCGGCTGGTGGCGCCGGAGCCGACCCCGCCGGGAAAGCCGGCGCGGCCGACTGTGATAGAGGAAGTTAGCGGGTCCCGCGGCGTCGCCGTCGGGGTGACGCCGAACTGCGCGACATTGTTGCCGACCGCGACATAATAGGAGGTGACGCCGGGGCTGAACGCCGGCTGCAGTTCGCCGTCCGAAACTTCCAGTTTTCTGAGGGTGGAGTCGCTTGACCGCGCCTGGCGAATTAACTGAATGGTGTAGGTGCGCGTGGTCTCCCCGTCTTCGGCGGTGACCTCAATGAGAAAGATGTTACCTTCGGTGTTTCCGGCGGTCCCCCCCGAGTCGTCGTAGCCCTGGCGGCTGCGCTGGCCGCTGGCGACTCCCGCCAGAAACCCGGCGCGGCCCGCTTTGATGGACGCGCCGGCATGCGCCGCGGTCGGAAAGATGTCAAAAGCGACGCTGGTAAGGGCGTTTCGGAGGAAAGACCGGTAGGAGAGCGTTTCCGGAGCAAACGCAGGCAGCAACCCGGCCCCGGCCGACACGGTCAGCGCGGAAAGGCTCGCGTCCGCGCTCGCCTGCAGGCGCGACACCGCGATTTCATAGGTTTGCAGTGTGCCGTCCTCGGCCGTCACCTGAATGCGAAAAGTGTTGAGCGAGGCGTCCTGCGCGGCTTCTCCGCCGCTGCGGTTGATGCTCTGCGAACTTGCCGCGCCGCTCGCCACCGCCGCCTCGGAGCCGGCGCGCCCGACTTTGATGGCCGCGCCGTCCGCGTCCGACGCGGTCGGCGTGATGTCCGCGTTTTCAACGGCGCTTCGGATGCTCGCGGTGTAGGACAAAATGTGCGGCTCAAAATCCGGCGTCAAATCCACATCGGCGCTTCCGTCGTTGAATACCAGCGCGCTGAGGCTGGCGTCGGTGTTGAGCGCCTCCACGCTGAAAGCGAGCGTGTCCGACCACAGACCCGCGCCGATGCTGTTTTCCGCGCGCACCTCAAAATCGTAAGCGGTGTTTTCGGTGAGCCCGGTGACTTCGTAGGAGTCCGCCGACGCGGCCAGTTCCTCGCCGCAATTTTCCGGGTTTGCCGCGTTTGCCGCGCAGTCGGCGTCGTCGCCCGAGGCGTTTTGCCATGTGCCGGCGGCGACATCGTCGGAGTTGCCGGGTGTGCCGTCGGCGCCGGCGGTCGCCGAGGTGCGCCAGCGCAGGTGGAAGTTGGCAATCGTGCCGGAGTCGGGCGCGGCGGTCCATTGCAGTCCGGCCTTCCAGGTCATGCCGCCGGCATCGGCGGTGATGCGGCGCGCGCTCAGCGCCGGCTTGCCCGGGGTGTCGCCGCTCAGCGTCACGCCCTGCACGACCGCCGACCAGGCCGCCTGAAATCCGTCCACATCCGCCGACCTGATGCGCGCTTCATAGGTTGTCGCGGGCTGCAAACCGCTGATTGTCGCGGAAGTGGCGTTTGAGCGCGCCCATCGATTGCCGTTGCTGGCGGTGTGGATATTGCCGGTGATGCTTACGCCGGAGGGCGCCGCATTGTTAAAACTGCTGGTGGTGGGCCAATCGGCGCCGAAGGCGCGCACCCAGATGGCATGACTTGCCCATCCGGACCCGCCGTCCGCTCCCAGCGTCCAACTGAAATCCAGCGAAGTGGATTCCGAGCCGGTGGTCGGCGTGAGGTTCAGGTTGGTGGGCGCGTTTTGCGCCTGCGCGGCCGCGCCAGCCAGCAGCACGGCGGCGGCAAAAAGTCCGGTGAAAACTCTCTTTAACATGTCAATTTTTAATTGTGCGGCGAAATGCGGTCGGGCGTGAATTCCCGCGAAATAGTAGCAAACCCCGCCCGCGGCGGCAAGGGCATGGACACGCCGCCCCCCGCTGACATGCCAACTACGGCAGCAAATCGGAGAGTGTGCTCTCCACGGTGCTCGCGGTCGGCCGCCCGGAAATTCCATTGGTGAGTTCCGCGCCGCGCAGCCCGAGCAGATACCTGGCGATGAGAATGCCGTCGTCGCCGTCCACCGAGCCGTCTCCGTCCGCGTCCAATTCCAGGCCGCGCACGCCGGATTCCACCGCCGCCTCCAGCCGCTCCGCGTCCAGTTCGCTCTGCCCTTGGCCGAGCGCCGCGCCGCGCACGCCGAGAAGATAGCGCGCGATGATGATTCCGTCGGCCGGCGTGGCGCCGTCGGCGCCGTCCTCGGCGACATTCAGGTGCGAATCCAAAATGCCGACGCGAAAGCGCCGCTCGTCGCTGCCCGCGGACGAGGCGCTGTCGGTCACGCTGTAGACCACCTCCACCGGCGCCGCGGGCGTGGTCGGCATGCCGCTGATTTGCCGCGTCGCCGGGCTGAAGAACACCCCGGGCGGCAGCCCGGTCACCGAAAAGACATAGGGCGCGGTGCCCTCGGCCGCGTTCGGCAGCGTGACCACCGAGGCGATGTCGCCGGCGACAAACGCCAGGTCGTCCACCGGCGGCAGTTCCACGGTCACCCGCGGCGCGGCTTCCACCGAGGCGCTCCATTCGCTGTTGCCGAGCGCGGCGTTGTCGGCGCGCGCCTGCACCTGGTAAGTGGTGCCGTTGGTCAGGCCGTTAATCGTGTATTCCGGCGCGACCGACGGCTCCACCGCCTCGCCGTTGTTGTCGGCGCGGCGCGCCGACCGCCAGGCGCTGCTGCCTTTCGCCCGCCAGCGCACCCGGTATTCGTCCACTCCGTGCCCGGCGTCCCACGAGACGCGCAGTTTTTGCGACCTTCCGCTCACGCTTACATTCGGCGTGAGCGGCGGGCGGGTGATGGTGACCGGGGATTCGGCGACATCCACTTTCACCAGAATCAAATTTTCGCCGCCGGCCAGCGGAATCGGGTCGCTCGCCGTGTTGCTGGTGAGCGCGGTCGCCGAGGCCGGTGTCACCGTCGGCCGAATGCGCTGGTAACTGGCGCCGCCGGCGGTGAGGGTGATGGTGATGACCACCTCGTCCACCGTATTGTCCGCGCTCAGCGAATACGCCGGCACGGTCTGGGCGAAGTTGGCTGTGGGCAGCAGCGAGTTGGCGTCGGTGCGCGATGTTTCGGCGGCGTCGTGAAACAGCATTTTGGTGACGGCGCCGCCGCGGAACACATCCACGGTGTAGGTGCCCGTGGTCATTCCGTCCTCGGCGGTGACCACCACCAAAAACACATTGTTGCCGCGCCCGATTTCAACGCCCTGCACGGTGGAGGCGGGGCCCAAAAATCCGAAGCGCCCGAGTTGCAGGCCGGCGGCGGAGTCGGTTGCGGTCGGCGTGATCGCGAGTTGCGCGACATTGTTGCCGACCGCGAGGTAGTAGGAGGTGACGCCGGTGTCAAACGCGGGCGACAGCGTGCCGGAGCCGACCGACAGCGCCGACAGCGAGGTGTCGGTCGCGGCCGCGGCGCGCGACATCGCGATTTGGTAGGTCAGCACGGTGCTCTGGTCGTCGGCGGTAACCTCAATCAGCATGGTATTCGCCGAGGCGTCCTGCGCCGCGATTCCGGAGGAGCGGTCAATGCTCACCGAGACATTCTCGCCGCTGTTCACATCCACCGGCATCGCGCCGAGCTTGTTGAAGCGCAGGGTCGCGCCGTCGGGGTCGGCCGCGGTCGCGTTGAGCAGCAGGCCGGTGCGGTGGTTGCGCGCTTCGGCGGTGTAGGCGCGCACCGCCGGATTAAACGGCGGCGACAGCGGAATTTCCGAACCCGAGGTGATGGTCAGCGCCGACAGCGTCGCGTTGTTGTCGGCCACGAGGCGCGTCACCGCGACTTCGTAGGTCTGCTTGGCGATTCCGTCCTGCGCGGTGACCGTGATGTAAAAGGTGTTGCGCTCCGGCCCCTGCCGGTTCGCGCCGCCGGACTGGTCAAGGTTGTGCCAAACGACCGCGCCGCCGCCGGCATCCTTTGCCGCGGCGGTTCCGTGGGCGATTTTGATGCGCGCCTCGGGGTCGGTGGAGGTCGGCGCGAGGCCGAAATCCAGCGTGGAACTGATCACTTCGGCGGCGTAGGTGAGCGTCTCCGGGTCAAACGCCGGCGTGAGCGTGACACCGCCGTCGACATCGGAGGCGGTCAGCGCGCTTAAGGTCGCGTCGGTGGGAAGCGATTCCACGGTGAAGGACAGGGTTTCCGACCACGCGCCGGTGTTGCCGGCGCTCGCGGTGCGCACCTCAAATTCATAGATCGCGTCCAGCGGCAGGTTCTCCACCATGTAAGCGCTTGCGCTCGCGGCCAGCGCCTCGCCGCAATTTTCCGGGTTGGCCGCGCCGGCCGCGCAGTCGGCGTCGTCGCCGGAGGCGTTTTGCCAGGCGCCGGCCGCGGTCCCGATGATGCCGGCGTCAAAGTCGGCGGCGATCTCCGCGGCGCGCCAGCGGACATGGTGGGCGGTGGCGGCCGGCGCGCCCTCGGGAAGCCGCCATTGGAGTTCCATGTCCCACATCTTCTGGCTGGGGTCCGCGGTAACCACGCGCGGCGTCAGCACCGCCAGAATGTTGTCCATGCTTTCCGTGACGAATTGCAGCGCCTCCGACCAGGGTCCCGCGGTGGATCCGTCGTCGTAGGAAACCATGCGCACCTGGTAAGTGGTCGCCGGCTCCAGCCCGGTGAACAGCACCGAGGTTTCTTCGCTGTTAATTTCCCTGTGGTCTTCCCCCCTGCGCGCGTCCCAGGTCACGCCGTCGGGCACGATGACGAAACCCACATGCTCCTCCCATTCGGTGTCAATGTCGCGCAAGTTGAGGCTGTTCCATTGGATGCGGTCGTCGCGGAGCCGGTAGCCAATGGGCGCGCCGAGGGTCCAATGCAGCCGGCCCGAAGTGGATTCGGCGCCGCGGGTCGGCGTGTACACCAGGTTATAGGGCGGGACAACCCCCCCGTCGGTGTCGGGCAGCCTGGTGCCGCTTGCGGTTGCAAACTGCACAACCGCCGACCAGTCCGAGACCTCGCGCTCGCTCACGGAATTCATGCGCACCTGGTAGGTGGTCGCCGGCTCCATCCTGCGAAGGCGCGCCGAGCTCTCCAGGCGGTGAATGGTCTTGGTGCGGTGGTTGTCGTCGTCGTCCGGCCCCTCGTGCGCGTCCAGCGGCATTTCGTGGGAGCCCTGGCTGTCCGTTATCGTGGGCAGCGCGTTGTGCGAGCGCACCGCCTGCCATTCCTCGCCGAGGGCGCGCACGCTCATGGTTTGAAACGCAATCGGCCCGGAGCCGCGCGTCCAATTCAGGCTGACCGAAGAGGCTTCCGCGCCGCGGGTCGGCGCGACGCGCAGGCCGGAGGGCGGCGTAATCCCCTTCGCCCCCTGCGCGGTTGTGAACCGCAGAACCTGCGACCAGTCGCCGGTCTCCGAGCCGCCGTCCAGGGAGCGCATGCGCACCTCATAAGTGGTGTCCGGCTCCAGCCTTGTGAGGAGCGCGGTGGTTGCGTCGGGGTCAATTTCCCCCGGGGTGCCGGTTGTTTCGGCGTCCATTTTCACGCCGGGGGCCAATGTGCTGAACAGCGAATCCCCCGGCCAGTCCCCGCCGGAGACGCGCATGCTGATGGTGTGAAGTTGGATGTAGCGGTCGTTGTGCCGCGAGGCGATGGCCCTGCCGTTGGTCCAATGCAGCCGGCCCGAAAAGCCCTCCTCGCCGGGAGTCGGCGTGAAGGTCAGGCCGGTGGGCGGCGTAACCCCGAACACGGCCTCTCCGGTTTCCACCTGCAAAACATCCGACCAAGCGCCCGCCGCCTCAGGCTGCCCCGCGACTTGGTACCAGAGCCGCACGCGCAGTTCAAAAGTCGTTGCCGCCCGCAAATTGATGATGTTTCCGCCGGTTGCCGCGGGGTGAATTTGGTGTTCGTCGCCGGCGGTGGTGCGGCCGGTCCAACTCGCGCCGTGGGGCAATTGGTTGTCTTTGGCGGAAGGGTTCGGCCATGCGCCGCCGGGCCGGCGTATGGCGATGGATTGATGCTGCGCGGTGGCGCCGGAAGGGGCCGTTCCCGCCGTCCAACTCAGGCGGATCTGATACGACTCCGACCCGGACACCTGCTCATAAGACAAATTGCCCGGCGGGGTTCCCGCCACCGTTCCGGCGGCCAATGTTGCGCGCCGCACGGCCCCCGACCAGGCGCCGGTTCCGCTGGAGTTTCGGACGCGCACGCGCGCTTCATAAGTGGTGTCGGGCGACAAATTGGAGAGGGTCGTCTGGCTGACAGCGGGATCGATGTAGAGAAAATTGCCGCTGCCCAGCGTATTGGAGGCGACCACGCCGGAGGGCAGGGTGCTGAAAAAGACGTCGTTGCCCCAAGTCCCGCCGGATTGGCGCACATCCAGTATCTGCCGTTGAATTTCGCCGCTCGGCTGCGTCCAAGTGAGGCGCAGCGCGGTGGATTCCGAGCCCGGCTCGGGCGTGAGCAACAGGTTGGAGGGCACGCCCTGCGCGCGCGCCTCCCCGGCAAAAATCGCCGCGGAAAACAGCGCGCCGACAAAAATGCCCGCGAAAAACTTCTTTTGCATTTGCATTTTCATGTTCATGTTCATGCCGCTACTTTACGGCAGCAGCCCGGCGATGTTCGCGGCGATTTCGGCCGCGTCCAATCCGGAAAATCCGGTGGTGAGTTCGGCGCCGCGCAGCCCGAACAAATAGCGCGCGATGAGAATGCCGTCGTCGCCGTCGGCGTCGCCGTCCCCGTCCACATCCAAAAACATGTTGTCGGCGCCGATTTTGATTTCCGGCTCCAACTCGCCGAACGCGGCCGCGCTCTGCCCCTGCGTGAGCGCCGCGCCGCGCACGCCGAGCAGATACCGCGCGATGAGAATGCCGTCGCGCGCGTCCCTGGCGCCGCTTTCATCCACATCCAGCGTGAACGCGACCACGCGCACGCGGAAAATCTGCTCGTCCTCCACCGCGCCGCCCTGCGTCACACGGTAGGTGACCTCGGCCGCCGGCGCGGTCTCGGCGCTTGGCGTGCCGCTGATTTGCCGCGTGCTCGCGTCAAACGCCAGGCCGGCCGGCAGGCCGGTCAGCCCATAAGTGAGCGACGAGCCGCCGCTCGCCGCCGGCAGCGTAATCGCCGTGAGCGCCCGGTCCTTGAGCAGCGCCAAATCGGGCTGCTGCGAGGCGAATTCCACGCCGACCGCCGGCGTGGCGTCCAGCGACGCGCTCCACTCGCCGTCGCCGGCGCGGTTGTCGGCGCGCGCCTGCACCTGGTAGGTGGTTCCGTTTGTCAGGCCGGTAATCGTGTATTGCGGCGCGTCCGCGGGCGCGATTTCTTCGCCGTTGTCGTCGGCGCCGCCCGCCGACTGCCATGCGCCGGGGCCGGTTTCCGTCCGCCAGCGCAAGCGGTAAGTGGTGGTGCCGGCGACCGCGTCCCACGAGACGCGCAGTTTTTGCGTCTTCGGCGCCGCCCTGAGGTTTTCCGGCGCGTCCGCCGGGCGGGTGATGGTGACCGGGTAATCGGCGGTGTGGACTTTCAGCAGAATCACATTTTCGCCGCCGGCGAGCGGAATGTCCGCGCTCGGCGAGCCGCTGGTGATGGCGGTCGCCGAGGCCGGCGTAACCGTCGGCTGGGTGCGCTGGTAATTGACGCCGCCGGCGGTGATGGTCGGGGTGACGACCACCGCGGTCACCGCCCGGCCCACGGTCAGCGAATACGCCGGCGTCAGCGGGTCAAAGTCCGAGGTGGCGAGCAGCGAGTTCGCGTCGTTGCGCGAGGCCGAGGCCACGCCCGCGTCGTGAATCAGCAGTTTGGTGATGGCGCCGGCGCGGAACATATCTATGGTGTAAGTGCGGGTGCTCCCGTCTTCGGCGGTGACCACCGTCAAAAACAGATTCCGGGTGCCGCCGCCGACAATGGTGTTCTGCGCGGTGGTGGCCGCGCCCAAAAATCCGGTGCGGCCGACCTGAACGCCCGCGACCGAATCATTCGCGGTCGGCGTAATCGTGAACTGCGCGACACCGTTGCCGACCGCGACATAGTAGGAGGTGATGCCGGGGCTGAACGCCGGCGACAGCGTGCCGGTGGAAATGGCCAGCGCCGACAGCGAGGCGTCTTGCGCCGCCGCCCTGCGCGAAACCGCGATTTCGTAGACCTGCGTGCTTTCGTCCTCGGCGGTGACTTCCACCTGATAGGTGTTTTCGGTTGCGTCCTGCGCGGCGTTTCCGTCCGTGCGGTCCACGCCCTGGCCCGCGCCGGCGCCGCTTTGCGCCGCGGCGAGAAATCCGGCGCGCCCGATTTTCAGGGAGGCGCCGCGCGCGTCGGACAGGGTCGCGGTGATCTCCACGCCGGTGCGGTGGCTGCGCACCGCCGCGGTGTAGGCGAACACCGCCGGGTCAAACGCCGGCGTGAGAACCAGTTCCGAACCCGAGGACAGCGTCAGCGCGGTCAAACTCGCGTCCGTGCTCACCGCCTGGCGCGACACGAGAATTGTATAGATGCGCATGTTTGCGCCGTTTTCCGCGGTTACCACGACATCAAAGGTGTTTTCCGCCGGTCCCTGCGCGGCGCCTCCGCTGGTTTTGTCCAGGGTGCGGCTGGCCGCCGCGCCGCTGTCCACCGCGTTGCCGCCGACCGTGACGCCCGCGCTCGCGTCCGCCGTGGTCGGCGTGATGTTCACCGACAGCACCGAACTGCGCACGGAGACGGTGTAAGTGAGAATGCTCTCGGAAAACGCCGGCGACAATTCCAAATCGTTGACGCCGTCGCTGACCACCAGCGCGCTCAAGTCCGCGTCGGAGTTCAGTCCGTCCACGGTGAAAGTCAGCGGGTCCGACCAGTTGCCGGCGCCATGCTGGTTTTCCGAGCGCGCCTGAAAGTCGTAACGGACGCCATCGGTCAGCCCGGTGACCTCGTAACTGGTCACGGCGGCGCCCAGTTCCACGCCGCAATTTTCCGGATTTGCCGCGCCGTCGGCGCAGTCGGCGTCGTCGCCGGCCGCGTTTTGCCATGTTCCGGCGGCGACATCGTCGGAGTTGCCGGGCATGCCGTCCGGGTCGCGCGCCGCGGTGCGCCAGCGGAAATGGTGTTTGGAAATCGTGCCGGAGTCGGGCGCGGCGCGCCATTGCAGCGTGGTGCGCCACCGCATCAGGCCCGGCTGCGACGAGATGCTCTTCGCGGTCAGCGTCGGTTTGTCCGGGGTGTCGCCGCTCAGCGTTACGGCTTGCACGACCGCCGACCAAGCACTGAGGTCCCTTTCGTTGCCCAGAGATGCGACGCGCGCCTCGTAGGTGGTCGCCGGCTGCAAATTGGTGAAAGTCGCGGTAGTGGCGGTTCCAGCCATATAGTTGGAGAGGGAGCCGGAGCCCGAGAGGGAGCCGACAATAGTCACGCCCGTGGGTACGCGGTTTTGATCATTACTGGAGTGCCACGCGGTGCCGAATACGCGCAAGTGAACTTGGTTGAGACTGATTCCGTCCGGCGGGGAGGGGTCCGGCGTCCAACTGAAATCCAGCGAAGTGGATTCCGAGGCGCCGGTCGGCGCGAGCGTCGCGCCGGTGGGCGCGTCGGGCGCATTTTGCGCCTGCGCGGACGCGGCAAACAGCACCGCCGCGGCGGCGAGAAGTCCGGTGAAAAACCTCTTTAACATGTCAATTGTGCGGGCGAAATGCGATTGAGGGGAATCGGAAATCACCGCCAAATCCTAGCAAAACCCGCGCGCGGCGGCAAGCGGGTGTCCATTGACATGCCGCGCCGGCCCCGGTGGGCCCCGCGTCCCGCCCCGGCGGGCGCTGGGAATGCGAATGCGAATGCGTCAGGGAAGCAAATCGGAGATCTTGGTCTCCACATCGCTCGCGGTCAGCCCGGAAAAACCCGCGACAAGTTCCGCGCCGCGCAGCCCGAGCACATATCGCGCGATGAGAATGCCGTCGTCGCCATCCACGGTGTTGTCGCCGTCCACATCCAGTTTCATGCCGCGAATTCCGGCCTGCACCGCCGCCTCCAATCGCGCCGCGTCCAGCCCGCTCTGCCCGGCGGCGAACGATTCGCCGCGCGCGCCCAGCAAATAGCGCGCAATCAAAATGCCGTCGGCGGCGTTGATGCCGTCCGCGCCGTCGGCGGCGACATTAAGATGCGAGTTCAAAATTTCCACGCGAAAAGCGCGCGAGTCGGTGTCCGAGTTGTTGTCGGTCACTTCATAGACCACATCCGCCGCCGCCGCCGCGGCGCTCGGTGTGCCGGTGATTTCGCGGGTGTTCGCGTCAAACGCCAGGCCGGCCGGCAGCCCGGTCAGCGCATAGGTGTAAGGCGTGCTGCCATCCGCGGCTTCCGGCAGCGTCACTCCTTCGCCCGCGGCGAGCGCCTCGCCGGCGACAAACGCGAGGTCATCCGGCGGCGACAGGTCCAGCCCGACCGCCGGCGTGCCCTCCACCGTTTCGCTCCAATCGGTGTTGCCGTGGACTTCGCTGAGTCCGCGCGCCTGCACTTCGTAGGCGGCGCCGTCGGTCAGTCCGGCAATCGTGTAGCGCGGCACCGCGACCGCCTCGCCGTCTTCGTCGTCGCCGCTCGCCGATTGCCACGCGCCGGGCGAGCCGCCGCCGGCGTCTTTCAGCCGCCAGCGCACGCGGTAGCCGCTCTCGCCGCCGCCCGCGTCCCACGAGACGCGCAGTTTTTCGCGCTTGCCGTCGGCGCTCAGGTTGCCCGGCGTGTAGAGCGGACGGGTGATGGTGACGATGTAATCCGCGTCCAGATCAATGAACACCGCGAGTTCATTTTCGCCGCCGAGCAGCGGAATGGGGTCGCTGGCCGCGCCGCTGGCGAGGCTGGGCAGGGTGCGCACCAAGGAGATTGTCGCGCGGCGCGGGAATGGCGCGCCGGGCGCGAGGTAATGCGCCTCGGCGCCATGGTTCACGGTGAGGATGACCGCGGTCACCGCTTTGTCCACATTCAGCGAATACAGCGGCCTTGCCTGATTAAAGCCGGTGAGAAGCGAGTTCGCGCCGGTGCGCGAGGTTTCCGCCGCGTCGTGAATTTGCAAGTTGGTGATGGGGCCGCCGCGGAACAGGTTGACCTTGTAGGTGCGCGTATTCACGCCGTCTTCGGCGGTGACCACGACCTCAACCTGGTTGCGGCAGTAGTAGCGGTGGCAGCCGCCGGTGAAGATGCTGCTGCCGCTGAGTTCCCCGTCCACGAAAACCGAGGCGGCGGTGCCGGGATGCGCCGGGGTTACCGTGAGGTTGACACTCTGAACACTGTTGGGCAGGAACCCGGCGTAGGAGGTGATGCCGGGGGCGAATGCGGGCGACAGCGTGCCGCCGCCGAGCAGCAAACGCGTGAGGAGCGTGCTGTTGCTCGCCTTTCGCCGCGACGCCGAGATGGTGTAGGTGCGCGTGGTGTTTCCGTCTTCGGCGGTGGTTTCCACCAGAAAGAGGTTGCCGCCGGTTTGCGGCTCGGTTCCGCTGTCTTTGTTTATGGCCAGCAGCGGGCTGAACCCGGTGCTTTTGAGATTCATCAGGGTCTCCCCGGCGCGGCCGACTTTCACGCTCGCGGCGGAATCGGCCGGAGCCGGTATGAACTCCAAGTTGGAACGACTGCTGCGCACGCTGACCGAGTAAGCGAGCGTGTCCGCGCTGAATGCCGGCGTCAGTTCAAAGGTGATGCCGGGGCGGACTACTTCCAGATTGGCCAGGCTCGCGTCGCTTTTCGCCGCCTGGCGCGTCACCGCGATTTCGTAGGTTTTTTTGGTGCTTCCGTCCTCGGCGGTGACTTCCACCTGAAAGGTGTTGCGCGCCGGACCCTGCCGCGCGGCGCCGGCCGATTTGTTCAGGGTCTGCGTGCTGCTGTTGCCGAGCGCCCCGGCGCGGCCGACTTTGATGGTCGCGTTGTCATCCGAAGGGGCCGCGGTGATGTCCACAGCGGTGATGTGGCTCCTGACCTCCACCGTGTAGGAGAGCGTCGCGGAGTCAAACTCCGGCGTCAACTCCCGCGCGGCGTTGTCAAGGAATTGCAGCGAGTCCAGCGACGCGTCGTCGCCGAGCAAATTCATCGTCAGCGTGAGGCGGTTGGACCACCCGCCGGCGCCTGTGGCGGTGGAGGCGCGCACTTCAAAATCGTATTCTTTGTTCGCGGGCAGGTCGGACAGCATGTAACGCCGCGCTTCGGCGCCCAATTCCTCGCCGCAATCCTCCGGGGCGGCCGCGCCGGCGGCGCAGTCGGCGTCGTCGCCGGACGCGTTTTGCCAGGCGCCCGCGAGGGCTCCGGGATTGAGGCCGGGGTTGTCCCGGTCCGGGTCAATTTTCGCGGTGCGCCAGCGGACATGGTAGTTGGCGGCGGTGAAGCCGGACGGAACGCTCCATTGGAGTTCAATGCTCCATTTTTTTCCGCCGGGATTCGCGGTGAGTTTGCGCGGACTCAGCGCCGGTGAAGGAGTGTCCTGCGTCGCGGTTTCCACCTGCAAAGTCGCCGACCAACCTCCCGGAACAGACTGGATTTGGTCGTAAGAGCGCATGCGCAACTCATAGGTAGTCGCCGGCGCCAAACCGATGAGGTCGCCGCTGGTGACGGGACCATCAACCGTGTTCGCGAAGAGTTCCACACCGTCCCACTCCACGCCGTCGGGCAATTCGTTGGTGACGGTAACCCCCGGCCAGTTGTCGCCGCGAACGCGCATCGCGATGGTGTGAAAACGGGCGGTAAGTCCGCCGTCCAGTGTGTTTGTCCAGCGGAGATTGACCCTGCTTGATTCCGACCCGGGAACCGGTTCGTAAGTCAAAGCGGTGGGCGGGGCGTGCTGCGCGCGCGCCTCTCCGGCCGCGGCAAAAAACGCCGCGGCCAGAAAAAGGCCGGCGAAAACTTTCTTTTGCATGCGCATTTTCATTTGCTTTTCATGTGTTTTTTCATGCCGCCGCTTTACGGCAGCAACCCGGCGATTTTCGCCGCGATTGCGTCCGCGTCCAGATTGGAAAATCCGGCGGTAAGTTCGGCGCCGCGCAGCCCGAACAAATAGCGCGCGATGAGAATGCCGTCGTCGCCGTCGGCGTTTCCGTCCTCGTTGACATCCAATAATATGCCGTCCGCGCCGGGTTTGATTTCCGCCTCCACCTCGCCGAACGCGGCCGCGCTCTGCCCTTTGGTGAGCGCATCGCCGCGCACGCCGAGAAGATACCGCGCGATCAAAATGCCGTCGCGCGCGTCCCTCGCGCCGCTTTCGTCCACATCCGGATTGAAAGTAACGATGTCCACGCTGAAAATCCGCTCGTCAAATTCGGAGTTGGCGTCGGTGACGCGGTAGGCGACCTCGGCCGGCGCCGCGGTTGCCGCGCTTGGCGTGCCGCTGATTTCGCGCGCGACATCGTCAAACGCCAGGCCGGCCGGCAGGCCGGTCAGGGTAAAAGTGTAGGGCGTGGTTCCGCCGCTCGCGTTCGGCAGGGTGATCGCGGCCGGCAGCGCCTGCGCGGCGATGAACGCCAAGTCGGACAACTCCGCGGAGATTTCCACGCCGGCCGCAGGCGCGGCTTCCACCGATTCGCTCCACTCGCCGTCGCCGGCCGGGTTGTCGGCGCGCGCCTGCACCTCGTAGTTGGTTGCGTTGGTCAGGCCGGTAATCGTGTATCTGGGCGCGGCGCCGGCCTCTTCGCCGGCGTCGTCATCGCCGCTCGCCGATTGCCATGCGCCCGGCCCCGTTTTCGTCCGCCAGCGCAAGCGGTAAGTGGTGGTGCCGGCGACCGCGTCCCACGAGACGCGCAGTTTTTCCGTCTTCGGATTCGCCGCGAGATTTTCCGGCGCGTCCGCCGGGCGCAGAATGGTGACCGGGTAATCGGCGGTGGACACTTTCACCAGAATTAAATTTTCGCCGCCGGCCAGCGGAACCGCGCTGCTCGCCGTGCCGCTGGTCAGCGCGGTCGCCGAAGCCGGCGTAACCGTCGGTTGCGTGCGCTGGTAATTCGCGCTGCCGGCGGTGATGGTCGCGGTGATCACCACCGCGGTTACCGCCCTGTCCACGACCAGCGAATACCCCGGCACGGTCTGGCTGAAGTCGGCTGTCGGCAGCAGCGAGTTCGCGTCGGTGCGCGAAGTTTCATCGGCGTCGTGAATCAGCAGTTTGCTGACCGCGCCGCCGCGAAACACATCTATCGTGTAAGTGCGCGTGACCGCGCTGTTTTCCGAGGTGACCACCACCAAAAACACATTGTTGCCGCGCCCGACTTCGGTGCCTTGCGCCTGCGACGGCGCGCCCAAAAATCCGGCGCGGCCGACCTGCACCATCGCGGCCGCGTCGGGAGTCGGCGTAATCGTGAACTGCGCGACGCCGTTGCCGATGGCGGCGTAATAGGAGGTGACGCCGGGGCTGAACGCCGGAAACAGCGCGCCGTGCGAAATGGACAGCGCCGACAGCGCGGCGTCGTCCGAAGCCGCGCGGCGCGAAACCGCGAGTGTGTAGGTCTGCGTGCTTCCGTCTTCGGCCGTGACTTCAATCTGAAAGGTGTTTAGCGACGCGTCCTGCGCGGCAAGCGCCGATGTCTTGTCTATGGTCTGCGCCGCGCCGGCGCCGCTTGTCGCCGCGGCGAGCGCGCCGGGGCGGCCGATTTTAATTCCCGATGCGGCCGCGTCGTTCGCGGTCGCGGTGATGGTCAGCGTGGTGGTGTTGTTGCGTATCAGCGCATCGTAGGAAAGCGTCCCCGGGTCAAACGCCGGCATGGGCATAATCGTGCTTCCGGTAACCAGCCGCAGCGCGGACAGCGACGCATCCGCGCTCGCTTTCAGGCGCGAAACCGAGATTTTGTAGACGCGCACATCCCCGTTCTCGGCGGTGACTTCCACATTAAAGGTGTTTTCCGCCGGACCTTGCGCGGCGCTTCCGGAAGTTTTGTTGACCGACTGCGAACTGGCCGAGCCGCTGTCCACCGCCGCCTCGGAGCCGGCGCGGCCGATTTTGATGGTCGCGGTGCCGTCAGCCGCGGTCGGCGTGATGCTCAGGTTATTTATGGAATTGCGGATTTCGGCGGCGTAGGCGAGCGTGCCCGCGCGAAACGTCGGCGACAATTCCACATCGGCGTTGCCGTCGTTGACCACCAGCGCGCTCAGCGAATTGTCGCCGCTGACCCCGTCCACGGTGAAAGTCAGTATGTCCGACCACGAGCCCACGCCGATGCTGTTTTCCTGGCGCGCCTGAAAGTCGTAATCGGTGTTTTCGGCGAGCCCGGTGATTTCGTAGCGCCTTATTTCGGCGGAGATTTCCTCGCCGCAATTTTCGGGGTTTGCCGCGCCGTCGGCGCAGTCGGCGTCGTCGCCGGCCGCGTTTTGCCATGTTCCGGCGGCGACATCATCGGAGTTGCCGGGCGTGCCGTCCGGGTCCTGCGCCGAAGTGCGCCAGCGCAAATGGTTTTTGGTTACCGTGCCGGCGTTGGACGCGGCGCTCCATTGCAGCGTGGCGCGCCAGGTCATCGCGCCGGGCTTTGCCGAGAAACCGCGCAGGCTCAGCGCCGGTTTGCCCGGGGAGTCGCCGCTCAGCGTTACCGCCTGCGCGGTCGCGGAAAAGGCCGAGCCTTGCGCGTCTTCGTCATAAGTCCGCATGCGCAGCTCATAAGTGGTTGCCGGCTGCAGACCGGTGATTTGCGCGGAAGGGGAGCCGGGATTAAGACCGCCGCGAGAATCCCTGTTGCCGGTGACCGTTACGCCTTCGGGCGTCACATCGCTGGTTTGGGAGCCGAGCGTCCCCCATCCTTCGCCGAAGACGCGCATATTGAGGAAGTACCAGCCGACTCCGCCTGAGCCGCTTGGGGCGGTCCCCTCGGTCCAACCCAAATCCATGGCGGTGGATTCCGCGCCGGCGGTCGGCGTGAGCGTGATATTGGTCGGCGGAGTGACTTGCGCCTGCGCGCCCGCGCCAAACGCCAGCGCGGCGGCGGCAAAAAGTCCGGTGAAAAACCTCTTTAACATGTCAATTTTTAATTGTGCGGCGAAATGCGGTCGGGCGTGAATTCCCGCCAAATCCTAGCAAACCCCGCCCGCGGCGGCAAGCGGGGCATTTTGCGCGCGCGCGCGATAATATAGCCCGCCTCAATGCCCCCCAAACTTTAATGTCCAGTTTCTCCAAAACCCGCCGCCGCTCGGTGCTTGGCGGATTGTGCGCATTGCTCGCCGCGGTTTCGGCCGGCTCGCTGGCGAGCGGCGTCATTCCCACCGGCCTGCGCGAAGTGTTGGCCGCATTGCCCGACGCGCTGCTGGTCGCGATCACGCCGATGTTGAACCGCCCCTATCCGTCGCTGCACGGAGACGCCGGGCAATTGATTTTAATCCTCGCCGAAATCCGCATTCCGCGCCTCCTTCTCGCGCTGATGGTCGGCGCCGGACTGGCAATGTGCGGCGCGGTCATGCAGGGATTGTTTCGCAACCCGATGGCCGATCCGGGCCTGCTCGGTGTTTCCTCCGGCGCGGCGCTCGGCGCGGTCATGAGCATCGTGCTCGGCGGCGCGCTGTTCGCCGGCGGGTTGTTCGGCGCGCTGCTGCTGCCGGTTGCCGCGTTCGCCGGCGGACTCGCCGGACTCGCGCTGGTCTACCGCCTGTCGCTGGTCGGCGGCAAAACCGACACCGCCACCATGCTGCTCGCCGGCATCGCCGTCAACGCCATCGCCGGCGCGCTGATCGGGCTGATGAGTTATCTCGCCGACGACGAACAATTGCGCGGCCTGATTTTTTGGAGCCTCGGCAGTCTGGAGGCGGTGGACTGGCGCGCGTTGTTGGCGGCGATGCTGCTGGTGATTCCGGCGCTTTTGTTGCTGCCGTTTTACGCCGGCGCGCTGAACGCAAACTTGCTCGGCGAAAGCGAGGCCGGCCACCTCGGCATTGACATGGAAAAAGTCAAGCGGCATCTGGTGATTCTGGTCGCGCTGGTGGTCGGCGCCGCGGTTTGTCTGAGCGGCGTCATCGGTTTTGTCGGGCTGGTGGTGCCGCATTTAATCCGCATCGCGCTGGGTCCCGACCACCGCCTGCTGCTGCCGGCCTCGGCGCTGTTCGGCGCGGTCTTGCTCGGCGGCGCCGACATTCTCGCGCGCACCGCGGCGGCGCCGGCGGAAATTCCGGTGGGCATCATCACCGCCGCGCTCGGCGGCCCGTTCTTTTTGTGGTTGCTGCTGCGCTTTCGCCGCGCGCGCGTCGCGCAGTGACCCTCGCCGCCAAAAACCTCACGCTGCAACTCGGCGGGCGCGTCATCGTGGAGAATTTCAGCGCCGAGTTTTCCGCCGGCAAATTGAGCGTCCTCACCGGCGCGAACGGCGCCGGCAAGACCACCTTGTTGCGCGGTCTTAATGGCGAACTGCGCCCGTCGCGCGGCGCGGTGGAATTGGCCGGCGCGCCGCTTCTCGGCATGCCGCGCCGCGAGTTGGCGCGCCGCCGCGCGGTGCTGCCGCAGCAGTCGCGTTTAAATTTCCCGTTCAGCGCGCTGGATGTGGCCATGATGGGGCGCATGCCGCACGCCACTTCCGACGCCGACGACCGCGTCATCGCCGAGAGCGCGCTGGAATTGTGCGGCTGCGGCGAATTTGCCGAGCGCGCCTACACCGACTTGTCCGGCGGCGAGAAGCGGCGCGTGCAGATCGCGCGCGTTCTCGCGCAGATTTTTGCGCCGGGCGCGCCCGAACGGTTTTTACTGCTGGACGAACCGGCCGCGTCGCTGGATGTGCGCCACCAGCAGGAATTGCTTCGGCTGCTGCGCGACCTGTGCCGCGGCGCGCGCATCGGCGTGATCTGCTCGCTGCATCAACTCAACCTCGCCGCGCAATTCGCCGATCGCGCCTTGCTGTTGGAAAACGGCCGGCTGCGCGCCGACGGCGAGCCGCAGGAAGTGTTCACGCAGCGGCGGCTGTCCGATGTGTTCGGGCTTGACGCCGAAGTCGGGCGGCATCCGGACGCGTCCTCGGTGCCGCTGATCATTCCCAAACTGCCGCGCACTCAGGGCGCGCGCGACTGGTAATTAGCACCGGGGGGCAAGGGGGAGGGATTGGGACGAATGCGGCGCACTTCGTCTATGCGCTCGCAAAAATTTCGCAGGCCGAGAATCATGCGCGGCGTGTTGCGGTTCAGCACTTGCGTATTCGCGCGCACCACGCCGCCGTGCGCGACCGCGTTTACCGATTTCCATTTGTTCCACATGGACATGTCGCCGCGCATTCCGCCGATGATGATGTCCGGATTGGCTTCCACCACCGCTTCCTCGCTGATGCGCGGCGCGATGATCGGCAGGTGCGCGAAAATGTTGCGCGCGCCGCACATTTCCAATGCGCGGCTGATCATGTGCTCGCCGTTCAGCGTCATCAGCGGGCGCTTCCACACTTGGTAGAACGCGCCCAACTCCGTCTTTGCCGCGTAGTCGGCGCGCACCGCCGCCAACTCGGCGCGAAGTTTTTCCGGATTTATGCGCGCCTCGCTGCCGGCGAGTTGCGCGAATTCCTCCACGGTTTCAATGATGCCTTCAAAGCCGCGCGGCTGCGAGTAATACACCGGAAATCCCATTTGCTCCAGTTTGTCAATGCCGGCGCGGTGGCTCTGGGAGGGCCAGGCGATCACCAAATCCGGCGCGAGCGCGAGCACCGCTTCCACGCTGACCCGCGCGTGATCGCCGACCGGCGGAATTGCCGCGGCCTCCGGCGGATAATCCGACGGCGGCACCGCGCCGACCACCTTATCGCCCGCGCCGGCCGCGAACAAGTTTTCGGTGATATGCGGCGCGAGACTGACGATGCGCGCCGCCGGCGCGGGCAGGACCACATCGCGGCCGAAGTCGTCTTGGACGCGGATTTCCGCGGAGACGACGGGGGCCGCGAATGCAAGCGCAAGCAGCGCGTTCGCGATGCAATTAACGCGCAGTGGAAGCATGCCGCAGCGTCAGCAGAAAGTTGGTGCCGTCCTGCGGGTAATAGGCGACCGTTTCGTATTGCTTGTCAAAGATGTTGTTGACGCGCAATGCGAGCGTCCAGTTGCCGCGCAGGCGGAGTTCGCCGCGCAGGTCGGCGGTGGCGAAGCCGTTCAGGCGGCGCGTGTTTGCCGCGTCGTCAAACGAACTGCTTTGCGCATGCGCCGAAGCGCCGAGCGAAAACGCGCCGAATGCGCGCGACGCGTCAAAGTTAAAAATCGTCTTTGCGCGGCGCGCCAGGCGTTTGCCGGCGTTTTTGCCGACGCCGGTTTTCGGCTCCTGCGCGGTCAGGTTGGCGTTGAAGTTCCACCGCCCGAAAGCGAGGCCGCCCGAGAGTTCCAGTCCGCGAATTACCGCGACATCCACATTCACCGGGCGGAACGCCGAGTCCAGCGCGATCTGGTTGTCAATCTGCGTGCGGAACATGTTGAGCGCCCAGTTGACGCCGAAGTCGCGGCCGGAAAATCCGACATCAATGCTCTCCGATTCTTCCGGCTCAAGGTCCGGGTTGCCGGAGCGCGGCCAGTACAGATCGTTGAAGGTCGGCGCGGCGAAACCGGTGCCGAAGAAGACGGTGACGCGGTGCGCGTCACCGATGTTTGCGCCCCAGGCGATGCCGCCGGTGGAGTGGTCGCCGAATTGCTCGTTGTCGTCGTTGCGCGCCGACACTTCGGCGTCAAAAAATCCGGCGTCCACGCGCCACGAGGCGAACGCGGCGGTGTTTTCGCGGCTTTTGACGACATAGTTGGTGGTGCTCTCCACGCGGTCTTCCAGGTAATCCACGCCGGCGATGATGCGGTGGCGCTCGCCGAGCGCAAAGTCGTTTTGCCAACTTGCCTGATTGCGCAGCGTGTCAAAGGTGGAGATGTATTCGCCGTCGTTGAAGTTGTCGCTCAAATCCTGCGACTGCCCGAACGACAGCGACGAATTCCAAAAGCGCGCGGCGCGCGCGTCAAGTTTGATGCGGCCGGTGCGCGTGGAGGTGAGCGACTCGTTCTGAAAACTTCCGTCAAACTCCAGTTCGTTGTCGGAACTCAGCAGCGCGCTTTCAATGGAAAACCTTCCGGCCGACCCGCCGGCGCGGAAGGAAACCGAGCGGTTGGTGTGCTTGTCGCGGTCGTCTTCCAGGTTGTTTTCCGGCAGAAAGCAGCCGGCGAACGGCGAGGTGCTGCCGCGGCATGCGTTGAAGCCCTGCGTGGAGGACGCCGACGCGCCGAGCCGGTACCAGCCGCGCTCGCCGCCGCCGGAGACGCCGACGCCGCTCTTCGCGGTTTTGTGGCTGCCGGCGGCGAGGTCAACGGTGGTGCGCCGCTCGCGGTCGCGGCGCGTGAAAATTTGAATGACGCCGCCGATGGCCTCGGAGCCGTAGAGACTGGAGCGCGGGCCGCGCACCACCTCTATTTTTTCAATTTGCTCCAAGGACAAATCGCGAAACGGCGGCAGGCCGTTGGTGGCGTTGCCGATTTTGACGCCGTCCAGCAGCAGCAGCACATGATTGGATTCGGTGCCGCGCAAAAACAGCGAACTGAGTTGGCCGGTTCCGCCGCTCTGGGTGATGGAAATTCCCGGCACCGTGCGCAGCACATCTTCCACGGTGTTCGCTTGCATTTCTTCAATGTCATCGCGCGTGATCACGCTGACCGGCGCGAGCGCGCGGTCGGCGGTCTCGGCGAAACGCGAGGCGGTGATGAGGATGCTGATCGGTTTTTGCTGCGCGAGCGCGGCCGGCGCAATGGCGGTCAGCGCGGCGGCAAACAGCGGGAAAAACCCATGGAGAAAGCGGCGGCCGGAACGGCCGCGCAAGTCGGACTGCTTCATTTTCAAACTCCCGCGCGCACCCGCGCATAAGAGAGTGGTGCGGCCCCTCCCTTGGCGGGTCCGCGAAAGAGTTCAGGCCGGTCTCCGGGCTCATGAGTTTGCCGGCATGAATAATTGCCGACTCCGCGGTCTGCGCCTTCCCATATCCGAAGATACAGTGGCGAATTGCAAACCGCGCCTCATTTACCGTTGCGGGGGCAGCGCCGGTTTTGCACCGGCTTCCCGTTTCACTCCGCGCGCCGAATACCAAAAATAAACGGCCGGGCGAAGCACCTGAACGCATGCGCTCCCAAGCGGGAGCGTGAGCGCGAATGTAGCCGCGTCTTGTGCCGTTGTCAAGTGGGCGCGCAAAAAAATCCCCTACAATCGCGCGATGCCCGCGCGCCCCCAGCACGACACCGCCGCCGATATTGATGTCGTCGGCCGCCTCGCCGCCGAAATCGCCGGGGCGCCGCCGGCGCCGCCGAGCGCATTGGCGCGCGCCGCCGACGCGCTGACCGACACCCTCGCCTGCATCCTCGCCTCCAAGGACGAGCCGGTGGTGCGCGCGCTTTTTGACGGCGGCGCAATACCCGCGCGCGGGGAATGCGTGGTGCCCGGCTTCGGGCGCGCCGATGCGGTGGACGCCGCGCTTTGCAACGCCACGGCCGCGCACGCGCAGGATTTTGACGACTACCACGGACCGTCCATCGCCCACGCCGGCGCGCCGCTGGTCGCGGTCTGCCTGGCGCTCGGCGAATGCGAAAACGCCGGCGGCGCGCGCGTGCTGGACGCGCATGTGCACGGCCTGCAGGCGATGCGCGCGCTCGGCGATTTGCTCTGCTCCGAGCATTACACGCACGGCTGGCACGCCACCTCCACCATCGGCGCGCTCGGCGCGGCCGCGGCCGGCGCGCGCTTGTTGCGGCTGGACGCAACGCGCGCCGCGGCCGCGGTGAGTCTGGCGAGCAGCATGGCCGGCGGATTTTTGTCGCAGATCGGAACCATGGCGAAACCGCTGCATGCCGGGTTCGCCGCGCAGTCGGGCGCGCGCGCCGCATTGCTGGCGCGCGCCGGCATCACCGCCTCGCCGCGCGCGGTGCAGGGTCCGCGCGGCGCGCTGCAGTTGTGGATGCCAACCGGCGCGGCGGCGCGCGCCGATGTGATTGCGGACGGGTATTCCATTGAGACCGACGGTTTGTTCGTCAAGCGCTACCCGTGCTGCGGTTACATTTTGCGCCCGGTGGACGCCGCGCTGGACATCGCATCGCGCGACGGTTTTCGCGCCGGCGAGGTGCGCGCGGCGAAGTTGTCGGCGCCGGCGCGGCACTTAAAGGTGGTGGAATATGAAAACCCGCAAAACTCGCTGCAGGCGCGTTTCAGTTACCACTTTTGCGTCGCCGCGGCGCTGGCGCATGGCGAACTGACCAGCGGGAGTTTTTCGCCGCGCAATTTGCAGGACCCGGCGGTGCGCGAATTGATGGCGAAGATTCGCGTGGAGGGGTATCCGGTCGCGCCGGAAACCCCCGACAACGCCGCGGAAATTCCGGACATATTGAAAGTGGAAATGCATGACGGCGCGGTTTTTGAATGCAGCGTCGGGGAGCCGCTCGGCGCGCCGTCGCGCCCGCTGACGCGCGACGCGCTGCTCGCAAAGTTGTGGGACAATAACCGCCACCGCGCTCTCGCCGCGCGCCGCGCGCAAATTGACGCCGCGCTGCAAAACGCGGCGGAATTGGAATCCATCAAAGACCTGACCGAACTTCTGTGCGCGACTGCGGATTGATTTTTTTATGAAACGACGAAACTTTCTCGCCATTGCAACCGCGGCGTTGTTCGCCCCCGCGCCGGCGCGCGCCGAGGAAATTCTCGCGCGCGGCAAATGGACCAAGGTCAGTTACGCGATTCGCGGCGAGTGGGAAATTGTCGCGCGCGAAGACGGCGCGCGCATCATTCGCTTTGATGAAAATTTCAAAACGCGCCGCGGACCCGACCTGAAAGTGTTTCTCTCGCCCGACCCGCTCGCCGAAGTGGAGGAGGGCAGCGCGGCGTCGCGCTCGTTTGAAATCGGCGCGCTCGCCGCGCACCGCGGCGCGCAGCAATACGAAATTCCCGCGCACCTCAACCTCGCCGATTACCGCGCGCTGTTGATTCACTGCAAATCCTACGCGCACCTGTGGGGCGGCGCCGACCTCGCGCGCTGACGCGCCCCGCATTATTTCCTCATTATTTTCTGACGAAACGCGCATGACCGCGCGATGAAATACCTGCCGCTCCACCTTGATTTTAGCGGCCGCCGCTGCGTCGTCATCGGCGGCGGCGCGCTCGCCGAGCGGCGCGCGCGGCAACTGCTGGAGGCCGGCGCGCGCGTGGATTTGGTCGCGCTGGAGGCCGGCCGCGAACTCCGATCATTGATAGCGTCGCGCGGCGGCGATGTCGCGCTGCGCGGGTATATGCCGGGCGATGTCGCCGCCGGTTACGCGCTCGCGGTCGCGGCCACCGATGACGACGAAACCAACCGCCGCGTCGCCGCCGAAGCCGCGCGCAACCGCGTGCCGGTCAATGTCGCCGGCGAGGCCGCGCGCGGCGATGTGATTTTCCCCGCGACCGTGGAGCGCGCGCCGCTGACCATCAGCGTCGCAAGCGCGGCCGCGTCGCCGACGCTGTCGCGCTTGCTCGGCGCGCGCATTGAGGCGCTGGTGCCGGCCGCCTACGGTGAACTTGCAAAACTGGTCGGAAAATTCCGCGCGCGCGCCAAGGAAAAAATCCCCGATGTGCGCGAGCGCGCGCAGTTTTGGGAAAACATGCTGCAAGGCGCGGTCGCCGAAAATGTTTTTTCCGGAAATGCCGCCGAGGCCGAAGCGCAACTTTCGCGCGCGCTGGAATCGCCGTCCGAGCATTCCGCCGGCGAAGTGTATTTAATCGGCGCCGGACCCGGCGACCCGGATTTGCTGACGCTGCGCGCGCTTCGGCTGCTGCAGCAGGCCGATGTGGTGCTCTACGACCGCTTGGTCTCGCCGGAAATTTTGGAGAAACTCGGCGGCGAGTTAATTCATGTCGGCAAACGCCCCGCCGACCACACGGTCGCGCAGCCCGACATCAATCAAATGCTGAGCGACTACGCGCGCGCCGGCAAGCGCGTGGCGCGGCTGAAAGGCGGCGACCCGTTCATCTTCGGCCGCGGCGGCGAGGAAATCGCGCACCTCGCCGGCGAGGGCATTCCGTTTCAGGTCATCCCCGGCATCACCGCCGCGTCCGGCTGCGCGTGCTACGCCGGCATCCCGCTGACCCACCGCGACCACGCGCAGTCAGTGCGCTTCGTCACCGGCCAATTGCGCGACGGCGGCGTGGATTTGGACTGGCCGTCGCTGGTCGCGCCGATGCAGACGCTGGTGTTTTACATGAGTTTGCGCGGCCTGCCGCTGATTTGTGAAAACCTGCAAAAGGCCGGCATGGACGCGTCCACCCCGGCCGCGCTGATTGAAAAAGGCACGACCCCGCGGCAAAAAGTCCACGCCGGCACCCTCGGCGACATGGGAAATTTAACCGAGCGCACCGAAGTGCGCGCGCCGACCATCTTCATAGTCGGCGCGGTGGTCTCGCTGCGGCCGGAGTTGGGGTGGTTTGAAGCGGCGAAAAACACCGGCTAAAACGGCAGTTCCAAATCCGCGCGCGCGCGCAGCAGCAGTTTGCGAAAGTGCGCCTGAATTTCCTCCAACTGCGCGCGCGTGTCGGCTTCAAAGCGCAGGCTCAGTGCGGGCGTGGTGTTGGAGGCGCGCGCCAGGCCGAAGCCGTGCGGGAAGTCCATGCGCAGGCCGTCAATGCGGCTGATGACCGCGCCGTCTTCTTCACCGGCGGCGGCGAGCAGGTCGGCGACCAGTTTGTGGTTTTCGCCTTCCTGCATCGGCAGTAAAATTTCCGGCGTGTTGACGCTGTCGGGCAGCGCGGCGAAAACTTCGGCCGGCGCGCGCGGATCGGCGGCGAGCAATTCGCACAGGCGCGCGGCCGCGTAAATGCCGTCGTCAAAACCGCCCCAGCGGTCGTTGAAAAAAATATGCCCGCTCATCTCGCCGGCGAACAGCGCGCCGGTTTCCAGCAGTTTGTTTTTGATGAAGGAATGCCCGGTCTTGCACATCGTGGCGACGCCGCCGTGCTTTTCAATCGCGCGCGGCAATGCGCGCGAGCATTTCACATCAAAGATGATTTCCGCGCCGCGCCGCTCGGCGAGAATGCGCTCGGCGAAGAGCAGCATCAGCCGGTCGGGCCAGATGATTTCGCCGTCATGCGCGACCACGCCGAGGCGGTCGCCGTCGCCGTCAAACGCCGCGCCGAAATCCGCGCCATGTTTTTTCACCGCGGCGATCAGGTCGGCGAGGTTTTCCGGGCGGGTCGGGTCGGGGTGGTGGTTGGGAAAGTTGCCGTCCACTTCGCAGAACAATTCCACGGTCTCGCAGCCGAGTTCGCGAAACACCGTTGGCGCGACCGCGCCGGCGACGCCGTTGCCGCAGTCAATGACCAGTTTGAGTTTTTTTTCCGGGTTGAGATGAATGTCGCCGGTCATTTTTTTTTGATAGGCGCCGAGCGCGTCCTCGCGCCGCAACTTTCCCGCGCCGCCGGAATTTTCTCCGAAATCTTTCTCCAGAACGCGCCGCTTGATTTCCTGAATCGCATCGCCGGAAAGCGTTTCGCCGGCGATCATGATTTTCATGCCGTTGTCCGGCGGCGGGTTGTGGCTCGCGGTCACCTGCACGCCGGCGCGTTTGCCGGCGGCCAAATACAGCGCCGGCGTCGGCGCCATGCCGATGTCCACCACATCGCAGCCGCTTTCGCGAATGCCGCCGGCGACCGCGCGCGAAATCGCCGGCCCGCTCAGCCGCCCGTCGCGGCCGACCACGAATTCGCCGACCCCGCGCGCGCGCGCCTCGGCGCCGAGCGCGCGCCCGATATCCGCGGCGAGTTCCTCGCTCAACGCGCCGCCGACTTCGCCGCGAATGTCGTAGGCGCGGAAGATTTGGTGGGGGAAATTTTTCACGGGGCGGGTTGGGGATTGACCGGCGCGCGCGCCTCCGGTTTCCACACCGCGAGCATGCCGGCGATGACGATCATCAGCATGCCGGCCGCGGTATGCGCGTCCGGGCGCTCGGCGAAGAACACCCAGCCCCAGAACGCGGCGAACAGCAAATACGAATAATCAAAAGTGGCGATGATTGACGGCGGCGCGGACTGGTAGGCTTTTGCCAGGCCCGTGCCGATGATGACCATTAGCAGCGCGAGCGATGCGATCACTCCCCATTCGGCCGCGCCCATCGCGACCCAGTTGCCGAGCAAAAACGGGTAGCGGCCCGCGAACAGAGGCTGCGCGAGAAACACCGCGATGCTCGCCAGCAGTCCGCCGGCGACCAGCGTCCAGTTGAGCATGATCGCGAGCGCCAGCGGTTTTTCATGGACGCATTTTGCGCGCGTGATAATTGCGGCGAGCGCGTAGAGCAAACCCGCGAGCACCGGAACCAGCATGTAAAACGAAAACGCGTCGGTGTCGGGGCGCAAAATCACCAGCACCGCGGCGAACCCGAGAAGCACCGCGCTCCACCTGCGCGCGCCGACCGGCTCGCCGATCAGCAGCGCGGAAAACAGCGCGACAAAAATGGGGCCGGTGTAGAGGGACGCGGCGATAACCGACAAACTCAGCAGCGGCGCGGCCGCGTAGATTGCGACATACATCAGCACCAGCAGCGCGCTGCGCAGAATGCTCCATTTAAGCGACAGCGGACGCGCCGATGCGCGCGCGACGCGCAGCAACGCAAACAAGAGCGGCAGCGCGAGCAGCGAGCGCAGCACGAAAATCTGCCACAGCGGAAAGTCGGCGCTCGCGTATTTAACGATGGCGTCCGCAAGCGCCATCGCAAACACGGTGGCGATGATGATGCCAACGCCGAGAAGGATGTTGTCGGGCGGGTTTTTTGACAATGGTTTTAACTCATGCTGCGGTCTGTTTTCGCGGCCGATTCCTGCATCCGCCGCCGCGCCAGCTCCGCGTATTCTTCGGAAATGTCCACGCCGATCCAATTGCGCCCGCTCAGCATCGCCATTTTGCAGGTGGTGCCGGAGCCGCACATCGGGTCAAAGACGAGGTCGCCGGGATTGCTCCACGAGCGGATTTGATCCAGCGCGAGTTTTTCGGGGAACACCGCCGGATGCGTGAAGGCGATTTTGTCGGAGGTGGTGCCGCCGAGGCCGACCGCGTATTGCCAGATGTTGGTTTTGGTTTTTTCGGTTTTTAATTCGCGCAGGTTTTTCTTGTTCACGCCGTCGGCTCTTTTGTCGTGCACCAGCATCTCATAGCCGTTGCGGGCGGTTTTTGTTTTCAGCGGGTGGAAGGTCGCGGGCGCGCCTTTGCTCAGCACGAACATGAATTCGTAGCAGTTGGTATAGGCATTACTGCGCATGAACGGCGTGTTCTTTTTTTGGTAGATCATCACGTCGTGCATTTGAAAACCGGCCTGCTGAAAAAACAAACCCTGCCGAAAACTGGTCAGCGTGCGCCCGCCTTTGATGACTTTGTCGCCGACCACCCAGACGACCACGCCGCCTTTTTTGGTGACGCGAAACAATCCCTCGGCGACCGCTTCAAAACGAAACGCATAGCCGCGGTAGTCGCGTAGGTTGTCATAGGGCGGCGAGGTGACCGTGAGGTCCACCGATTCCGGCGGCATTTTTTCCCGCATGAACTCCACGCAATCGGCGCGGTGGATTTTGCGTTCAATATTCGCGCGCGGCGCGAGCGCCCCGGCGTTCGCGGCGGTTTCCGCGGAAGTTTTTTGCGCGGCGCGCATCACTTCGCCTTGTGAATCGCCCGCCCGTCCACCGCCAGCGCGGCTTCGTGGACGGCTTCGGAAAGGGTCGGGTGGGCGTGAATGGTGC
>JALCBG010000007.1:38264-47542 GCA_028066695.1 Gammaproteobacteria bacterium
GCCAGCGCGGCTTCGTGGACGGCTTCGGAAAGGGTCGGGTGGGCGTGAATGGTGCGCGCCAGGTCTTCGGAACTGGCCTGAAACTCCATCGCCAGCACGCATTCGCCGATCAATTCGGAAACATGCGCGCCGAGCATGTGCACGCCGAGAATGCGGTCGGTTTTTTCGTGGGCGAGGATTTTTACCATGCCGGCCGGCGCGTCCATGGCCAGCGCGCGCCCGGTCGCGGCGAAGGGAAACGCGCCGGCGCGCACCGGAATGTTTTGTTCGCGCAGTTGTTTTTCGGTGCGCCCGACCCAGGCGATTTCCGGCGCGGTGTAAATCACCCACGGCACCGTGTTGAAATCCACATGCGCGGCGCCGCCGGCGATTCGCTCGGCGACCGCCATGCCTTCCTCCGAGCCTTTGTGCGCGAGCATCGGGCCGCGCACCGCGTCGCCGACCGCCCAGATATTTTCGGCATGCGTGCGGCAGTTTTCATCCACTTCAATGAAACCGGCTTTGTCGGCGGTGACGCCGCAGTCGGGCGCGAGCAAATCGGCGGTGGCCGGGCGGCGGCCGACTGCGACGACGACGCGGTCCACTTCCAGCATTTGTTTTTTTCCTTTTTGTTCGTAGTGCATGCGCACTCCGCGGCCGGCGTTCTCCACTTTTTGCACGGCCGCGCCGAGGCGAATGTCCAGCCCCTGCTGCGCGAATTGGCGCGCGGCTTCGCGCGCGATTTGCGGGTCGGCGGCGGCGAGGAATTCGTCCAGCGCCTCCAGCAGCGTGATTTTCGCGCCGAGCCGGCTCCACACGCTGCCGAGTTCCAGGCCGATGACGCCGGCGCCGATGACTCCGAGCCGCGCCGGGGTTTTGTCAAAGGAAAGCGCGCCGGTGGAATCGGTGATTTTTTTGCCGTCAAACGGAATGCCGGGCAGTTCCACCGGCGCCGCGCCCGGCGCGAGAATGATGTGCTTGGCGTTCATGCGGCGCGGAGTTTTTTCGCCGGGCGCATGCACTTCCACTTCGCGTTTCGCCAGCAACTTGGCGCGGCCATGCACCTGCTCAACGCGGTTCGCCTTGAACAGCATCTCAATGCCGCCGGTGAGTTTTTGCACGATGGCGTCCTTGCGCGCCTGCATTTTGCCGACATCCATGGAGGTTTTGCCGGCGGTGATGCCATGCGCTTTTGCGTGGCGCGTGATGTGTTCGTATTGCTCGGAGGAATCCAGCAGCGCCTTGGACGGAATGCAGCCGACATTGAGGCAGGCGCCGCCGAGCGACGGCTTGCCGCGCGCGCCGGCGCGCTCGTCAATGCATGCGGTGCGAAGCCCGAGTTGCGCGCAGCGAATCGCGGCGACATAGCCGGCGGGGCCCGCGCCGACCACGATCACATCAAACGAGTCCGCCATTCAGCAGCGCAGCAGCATTCGCCCCGGATCTTCCAGCGCGTTTTTGACCGCGACCAAAAATCCGACCGCCTGCTCGCCGTCAATGATGCGGTGGTCGTAGGAGAGGGCGAGATACATCATCGGGCGGATCACGACCTGCCCGTTCTCGGCGACCGGCCGTTCTTCAATGGCGTGCATGCCGAGGATCGCGCTTTGCGGCGGGTTCACTATCGGCGTGGAAAGCAGCGAGCCGAACACGCCGCCGTTGGTGATGGTGAAAGTTCCGCCGGCGAGGTCGTCCAAACTGATCTTGCCGTCGCGCGCGAGCGCGCCGTAGTTGCGAATCTGCTCTTCAATTTCGGCGAAGCCGAGCGTCTCGCAGTTGCGCAGCACCGGCACCACCAGGCCGCGCTTGGAGGCGACCGCGATGCCGATGTCAATGTAGTTCGGTTTGACGATGTCGGCGCCTTCAATGCGCGCGTTGACCGTCGGGAATTGCGCCAGCGCGTCGGCGCAGGCGCGCACGAAGAACGACATGATGCCGAGCCGCGTGCCGTGGGTTTCTTCAAACGCGTCGCGGTGGCGCGCGCGCAGGTCCATAACCGCCCGCATGTTCGCCTGATTAAAGGTGGTCAGCAGCGCCGCGCCCTGCTGCGCCTGCACCAATCGCTCGGCGATAGTGCTGCGCAGGCGGCTCATCGGCTCGCGGTTTTCCTCGCGGCTGCCGCCGAGAACGGGTTGCGGAGTTTTTGCCGGCAGCGACGCGGGCGGCGCGCCGCCGTCCGGTTCCACTTGTTTGCCGATGAAGGCGAGCACATCCTCTTTGGTGATGCGCCCGCCGCGGCCGCTGCCGCTGATGTCGGCGAGGTTGATGCCGTGCTCCTCCACCAGCCGGCGCACCGCGGGACCGAGCGGGGGGCCCTCTTCGCCGTTGCTTTTCTGCGGCGATTTTTGCGGCGGAGTTTTCGCGGTGGTTTTCGGCGCGCTTTTTTCCGCCGGAGATTTTTTCTCGGCTTTTTCAGTTTTGGGAGCGGCGCCGGCCTCCATGCGCGCCAGCACTTCGCCGGCGGTTACGGTCGCGCCGGCTTTGTGGCAGATCTCGGACAGCACGCCGTTGTCGGGCGCGGCGACTTCCAGCACGACTTTGTCGGTCTCCACCTCAACCAGAATTTCGTCGCGCGCGACCGAATCGCCGGCGCTTTTTTTCCAGTCCAAAAGTTGCGCGTCGGCGACCGATTCGGGAAGAACCGGGACGGTGATTTCAATCGGCATTTTTTGCCCCCCGTTGAAGTTCAAATGCCTGTTCCACCAGGCGGCGTTGCTGCTCAAGGTGCAGTTTGTGGTAGCCGACCGCCGGCGACGGCGAGGCCTCGCGGCCGACATAGCGGACGCTTTGCTTCGCGCCCGCGGAGGCGCGCAGGAAGTGGTCAATTTGATACCACGCGCCCTGGTTTTTCGGCTCCTCCTGGCACCAGACGATGTCGGCGACCGCCGGATAGCGTTTCATCTCTTTCGCCAGATCCAGTTTCGGAAACGGGTGCAGTTGTTCCAGGCGGACGATCGCGGCGTCGGTGATCTTGCGGCGGCGGCGCTCTTCCAGCAGGTCGTAATAGACCTTGCCGCTGCACAGAATCAGCCGCGTGACTTTTTTCGGGTCCAGTTTTTCGGTTTCGCCGAGCACGATGTGGAACTTGCCGCCGCTCAGTTCCTCCACCGGCGACACCGCCAGTTTGTGCCGCAGCAAACTCTTCGGCGTCATCACCACCAGCGGGCGGCGCAGCGGCCGCAAAATCTGCCGGCGCAGCATGTGGAACATTTGCGCCGGCGTGGTCGGCGCGCACACCTGCATGTTTTGTTCGGCGCTCAACTGCAAAAAGCGCTCCAAGCGCGCCGAGGAATGCTCGGGACCCTGCCCCTCAAGGCCGTGCGGCAAAAACATGGTCAGTCCGCAGACGCGCGCCCATTTCGCCTGGCCGCTGCTGATGAACTGGTCTATGACCACCTGCGCGCCGTTGACGAAATCGCCGAACTGCGCCTCCCAGATGACCAGCGCGCGCGGCTCGGTGGTGGCGTAGCCGTATTCAAAACCGAGCACCGCCTCCTCGGACAACAGCGAGTCAATGACCAGGTAGCGGCTTTTGGCGCCGAGGTGCTGCATCGGAATGTGGGTGCGCGCCTGCGACTGGTCGTGCAGCGTCACATGGCGGTGCGAAAAAGTGCCGCGCCCGGCGTCCTGCCCGGACAGGCGGATGTCGTAGCCGTCGTGCAGGATGGCCGCGTAGGCGAGCAACTCGGCGCAGCCCCAGTCCAGCGGTTTTTTGCCGGAGGCCATTTCCACGCGCTCGTCCAGCACTTTTTTCACGCGCGGATGCACGGTGAAATCCTTCGGCGTCTCGCGCAGTTTTTTCGCGAACAACGGCGGCAACTTTGCGTCCACCGAGGTCACCGTGCCGTCGTCCCAGTCGGCGGTCAGGTAGGGCTTCCAGTCCACCATGTTTTTCGCGGTGTTCGGGTCAATCACCTGGCCCGCGACCACGCGCCCGGCGTCCAGTTGCGCGCGGTAGTCGTCCACCATGTTCGCCGCGCGTTTTTCGTCCAGCGCGCCGCCGGCGGCGAGGCGCGCGGCGTAAATCTCGCGCGGGGTTTGGTGCTTGCGAATGCGCCCGTACATGATCGGCTGCGTGATGCTCGGCTCGTCGGCCTCGTTGTGGCCGTGGCGGCGGTAGCAGACGATGTCCAAAATCGCATCGCCGCCGAATTTCATCCGGTATTCCAGCGCGAGCCGCGCCGCCTGCCGCGCCGCCTCGGGGTCGTCGCCGTTCACATGAAAAATCGGCGCCTGCACCATCTTCGCCACCTCGGTGCAGTACAAAGTGGAGCGCGCGTCCAGCGTGTTGGTGGTGAAGCCGATTTGGTTGTTGATGATGATGTGGATGGTGCCGCCGACCGAGTAGCCGCGGGTGCGCGCCATGTTCAGCGTCTCCATGACCACGCCCTGCCCGGCGAAGGCGGCGTCGCCGTGAATCAAAACCGGCACCACCTGCTTGCGCGCCGCGTCGCGCCGCCGCTCCTGGCGCGCGCGCACCGAGCCTTCCACCACCGGGTCAATGATTTCCAGGTGCGACGGGTTGAACGACAGCGCGAGGTGCACCACGCCGCCCGGGGTTTCAATGTCCGAGGACGCGCCCTGGTGGTATTTGACATCGCCGGTTTGGTTTTCGCCGGCGTCCAGGTCGTATTCGCCCTCAAACTCGCTGAACAAATCCTTCGGCGCCTTGCCGAGAATGTTGACCAGCACATTCAGCCGCCCGCGGTGCGCCATGCCGACCACCATTTCGCGCACGCCGGCCGCGCCGGACTGGCGCACCATGTCGGCCAGCACCGGAATCAGCACATCGCCGCCTTCCAGCGAAAAGCGCTTTTGCCCGGCGTATTTGGTGTGCAGGTATTTTTCCAGGCCCTCGGCCGCGGTCAGTTTTTGCAGCAGTTCCAGTTGCTCCTCGGCGGCGAGCGCCGGGCGCACCGGCTCCGACTCGGCGCGTTCAAACAGCCAGTGGCGCTGCTCGTTGGAAGTCAGGTGGCTGACCTCGTAGCCGATCGGCCCGCAATACACCGCGCGCAAGTAGTCGAGAATGTCGCGCAGCGGTTTGCGCCCGCCGCGCCCGAGCGTGCCGAGGTCAAATTCGGTGTCCAGGTCGGCCTCGCCGAGTTCAAATTCGGCCAGATCAAGCGGCGCCGAATCGCGCGGCATCACGCCGATCGGATCAATCTCCGCGGAGAGATGCCCGAGCGCGCGGTAGGCCGAAATCAGCCGCGAAACCTGGGCTTGCTTGTGGATGGACGGCTTCGCCGCCCCCGCCGTTTTTCCCGGACTTTTTGCGGCGGCCGGAATCCCGCCACCATTATCCAGCGCCGAAAACACCTCGCGCCACGCGCCATTGCCGCTGCCGCCGTCGCGGTAGAGCGATTCAAGATACGCCATGTTGCCGCCGTGCAGGAAGGCGAGGTCGGTCGGGGAGGTTTTCATCGGTGGGCGCGCGGGCGCGTCAGTGGCGGCTGGTATGGGAAATATATGCGAAATCGGCGCGGCGCGCAAAGAAATTGTAAAAATAGGGCCCAAGCCACCCGCCCACCAATCCGCCCATGCCCGCCCCCGACTTCGCCCGGCGATACAGCCGCCAAATCCGTCTGCCGCAGATCGGCGAGGACGGGCAGCGCAAACTGCTCGGGGCGAGCGCGCTGATTGTCGGCATGGGCGGGCTCGGCTCGCCGGCGGCGATGTATCTGGCCGCGGCCGGGGTCGGGCGGCTCGTGCTGGCGGATTTTGACCGCGTGGAGGAATCCAACCTGCAGCGGCAAATCATTCACGCGCAGGCCGACATCGGCGAACTCAAGGCGGCCTCGGCCGCGGAAACTTTGCGCGCGCTCAATCCGGCGGTGGAGGCGGTCGCGCTGGACTATTCGCTGGACGACGAGGATTTGCGCGAGCACGCGGCCGGCGCCGATGTGTTGCTGGATTGCACCGACAATTTTCCGACGCGTTTTTCCATGAACCGCGTCTCGCTGGAAACGCGCACGCCGCTGGTTTCGGCGGCGGCGATTCGCTGGGAGGGGCAGGTGACCGCGTTTGATCCGCGCGCGCCCGACAGCCCGTGCTACCAGTGTCTTTATCCCGACGAAAACATTGAGAGCGCGACCTGCGAAATGGAGGGCGTGGTCGCGCCGCTGGTCGGCGTGCTCGGCGCGATGCAGGCGATGGAGGCGGTCAACATTTTGCTCGGGCATTCCGAGTTGCCGGGCGCGGTGTGGCTTTTTGACGCGCATTCCATGGAATGGCAGCGCATGAAGTTGCCGAAAAATCCGAATTGCCCGGCTTGCGGGAAGTGACGGAAAAATCGCCGCGGAAAAGTTGTCATGAAAATCGCCATGGAAAATGTCCGGTGAAAATCTCTGCGGAAAAATCTCCGTGAAAAAGTCGCCGCGAAAAAATCCCTTCAGAAAAGTCGCCGTGAAAAAATCACCGCGGACTTTTCACCGCGCCGCGCGATTCCAAAAGTTGCAGCACTTGCTGCACGCAATGTTCAATGTCGTGTTCGCCGGTGCGCACGGTTAACTCGGCGTTTTCCGGCGTTTCATACGGCGAGGAAATTCCGGTGAAGTCGCGGATTTCGCCTTTGCGCGCGCGCCGGTAATGCCCCTTGACATCGCGCTGCTCGCACACTTCCAGCGGGCAGTCGCAAAACACCTCAATAAAATCTTCGGCGTGATCGGCCATACCGCGCACGCGGCGGCGGTCGGCGCGAAACGGCGAGATGAACGCGGTCAGCGCGACCACGCCGGCTTCCACGAACAACTTCGCCATCTGCCCGATGCGGCGGATGTTTTCGGCGCGGTCTTCGTCGGAGAAGCCGAGATCGCCGCATAAACCATGGCGGACATTGTCGCCGTCAAAAACAAAAGTGCGGCAGCCGCGGCGGTGCAGTTCCTCCTCCACCGCATGCGCGAGCGTGGATTTGCCGCTGCCGGAAAGTCCGGTGAACCACAAAATGAGTCCGCGGTGGCCGTTTTGCTCCTCGCGGCGGCGGCGGGTGACGCTGGCGCGGTGCCAGACGGCGTTCGGGGATTTGCCGCCGGTCATTTAAAAAGGGCGCGGGGAGAGGGGGTGGGCCCGGCAGGATTTGAACCTGCGACCGACGGATTATGAGTCCGCTGCTCTGACCGCTGAGCTACAGGCCCCCGGTTTTGCCGCGCGCAATTGTAAGCGTCCGCGCGCGCCGCCGCACAGTTAATGTTCAAACTTCCACCTCGCCGCCGCGCCGCCCGAGCCAGGCTTTGCGGTCGGGCGCGCGTTTTTTGGAGAGCATCATGCTCATGACTTCCTGCGTTTTTTTGCGGTTGGTGTCCTGCAGTTGCACCAGGCGGCGCGTCTCCGGGTTCATCGTGGTCTCGCGCAACTGCAGCGGGTTCATTTCGCCGAGCCCCTTGAAGCGCTGCACATTGACTTTTCCGCGGATCTTTTCCTTTTCAATGTGCGCCAGAATTTTTTCGCGCTCGGCGTCGTTGAGCGCGTAAAAAACATGCTTGGCGACATCCACGCGGTAGAGCGGCGGCATCGCGACGCACACGCGGCCGTCGGCGACCAGTTGCGGAAAGTGCTTCAGAAAAAGCGCGCACAAAAGCGTCGCGATGTGCGCGCCGTCGGAATCGGCGTCGGCGAGAATGCACACCCGCCCGTAGCGCAGCCCGGACATGTCGGCGGCGCCGGGATCCACGCCGAGCGCGACCGCGATGTCGTGCACTTCCTGCGATGACAAAACTTCGGCCGGATCCACCTCCCAGGTATTAAGAATTTTTCCGCGCAGCGGCATGATCGCCTGATAGACGCGGTCGCGCGCCTGTTTCGCCGAGCCGCCGGCGGAATCGCCCTCCACCAAAAACAATTCGGTGTTCTCGCGATCGTCGCTGGTGCAGTCGGCGAGTTTTCCCGGCAGCGCGGGACCGCCGCTGATTTTTTTGCGCTTGACCTGCTTGCCGGCGCGCAGCCGCCGCTGCGCGTTTTCAATCGCGAGGCGCGCGATTTTTTCGGCGTCGGCGATATGCTGGCTCAGCCACAAACTGAACGCGTCCTTGACCGCGCCCTGCACGAACGGCGCGGTCTGCTGCGACGACAGCCGCTCCTTCGCCTGCCCGCTGAACTGCGGATGGCGAATGCGCACCGACAGCACATAGGCGCAAAACGCCCAGACATCCTCGGGCGCGAGTTTGACGCCGCGCGGCAGCAGGTCGCGGAATTCGCAGAACTCGCGCAGCGCCTCGGTCAGGCCGCCGCGAAACCCGCTGAGGTGGGTGCCGCCCTGCGGAGTCGGAATCAAATTGACATAACTCTCGGCGAGGGTGTCGCCGTCGTCGCTCCACGCGGCCGCCCATTCCACTTCGCCGTCTTCGGTGCGGTGTTCGCCGGTGACCGGCGCCGCCGGCAATGCGCCGCGCCCGAGCGCCGCGCCGAGGTAGTCGCGCAGGCCGCCTTCGTACCGCCACTTTTTGCTGTTCTTGGGATCTTTTTCGTCTTCAAAAGAAACGCGCAGCCCCGGGCACAGCACCGCCTTGGCGCGCAAAGTGTCGCGCAGCCGGCCGACATGAAACAGCGGCGAATCAAAATATTGCGGGTCCGGCAAGAAGCGGATTTTGGTGCCGGTTTTTCTTTTCGCGGCCGGGCCGGTCGCGCGCAGTTTGGAATCCGGCTCGCCGCCGCTAAAGGAGATCTTCCAACTCTTTCCGTCGCGGTTAATCTCCGCGACCAGCCGCGTGGACAATGCGTTGACCACCGACACGCCGACGCCGTGCAGTCCGCCGGAGAAGCGGTAACTTTTGTCGGAGAATTTCGCGCCGGCATGCAGCCGCGTAAGAATGACTTCCGCGCCGCTCATCTTTTCGTTTTTATGCATGTCCACCGGCATGCCGCGCCCGTTGTCTTCGACGCTAAGCGAGCCGTCCGCATGCAGGCAAACCTCAATGGAAGTCGCATGCCCGGCAAGCGCCTCGTCCACGCTGTTGTCAATCACCTCGTGCGCGAGGTGATTGGGGCGGTCGGTGTTGGTATACATCCCCGGCCGCTTGCGCACCGGCTCCAGACCGGTGAGGACCTCAATCGCGGAAGCATCGTAGCGGGCGGGCATGGCGGGCGATGATACCGCAATACGCGGAGGATTTGCGCGCCGAATGCGGCGCGGGTGCACATCGCAGATGATCCGGAAAAAGTGAGCAATATTGCGCCATTCGCGCACTTTAACTGCTAAATTAGCAGTAATTAGCAGTAAATTAGCAGTTCGCGCACATTTCCAATATGCCGAAAAAAGTGAGCAATATTGCGCCATTCGCGCACTTTAACTGCTAAATTAGCAGTAA
>JALCBG010000007.1:47642-62277 GCA_028066695.1 Gammaproteobacteria bacterium
AAAAAGTGAGCAATATTGCGCCATTCGCGCACTTTAACTGCTAAATTAGCAGTAATTAGCAGTAAATTAGCAGTTCGCGCAAATTAACTGCTATTCTTGCCGCAATGGGCAGCAATTGACTTAGTGTCGCGCGCCGCAATCCCTATTCTCACATCCATTTCGCAAATCCGCCGATGAAAATTCCGATGCCGCCTCCGCCCCTTGGGGAATGCGTCCTTAAAATCCCCGGGGACAAGTGGGAGGAGACCGGCCCATTGGCCGGCGGTCGCTATCTGCACTGGGACGAGTTGCGTCGTCGGCCGTTGCCCGACGGTTTGTCGCACAAGGCTTGGTGGGGATTGTTAAAACTCGCGCGGGGAGGCATGTACAAGGAACTGCCCTTTCGCGACAAGCAGAACCGACGCATGACGTTTTGCACGCCCGACCCGGCACTGCGCTTACTGCACGACATCGACCAGCGCGCGTCCGGCAATGTGCGCATGGATGAGCCGGTCGCCTCGGGCGAAAACCGCAAGCGCTATCTGGTCAATTCGTTGATTGAGGAGGCGATCACTTCCAGCCAACTGGAAGGCGCCGCCACCACCGGCCGCGAAGCGAGGGCGATGTTGCGCAGCGGCCGCCGTCCGCGCGACCATTCGGAGCGGATGATCATGAACAACTTTCGCGCGATGGAAGAGATTCGCAATTTGCGCCACAGTAAACTGACGCCGGACCTGGTTTTTGAACTGCATCGCATGGTGTCGCAGGACACGCTGGAAGACCCAAGCGCGGCCGGCCGCTTCCGGCGCGACGACGAGAAGATTCATGTCGTCGACCACAGGAGCGCGCGCAAGCTGCACCAGCCGCCGCCCGCCGCTTCGTTGCCGCGGCGATTAAAACTGCTGTGCAATTTTGCCAACGGCAAAGCGGACGGCGGCGCTTTCGTGCATCCGGTGGTGCGCGCGATCTTGCTGCACTTCATGATCGGCTACGACCACCCGTTCGTAGACGGCAACGGCCGCACCGCGCGCGCATTGTTCTACTGGAGTATGGCGCGTGCAAACTACTGGCTGATGGAATACGTGTCTATTTCCAGTTTGCTGAAAAAAGCGCCGGCGAAATATGTGCGTGCCTACCTGCACACCGAGACTGACGGCAACGATGTGACGTATTTCATCCTGCATCAACTCGGCATCATCACGCACGCGATTGCGACGCTGCATGAATATCTCGCGCTCAAAGCCGCCGAAAAGCGCGACGCGGAAAAGCAACTGCAGAAAATCTCGGTGGCGGCGGGCGGATTAAACTCCCGCCAGATCGCGCTACTGACGCACGCGCTCGCGCATCCCGGACATGAATACACCGTCAACAGCCACCGCCGCTCGCACCGAATCGTCCCGCAGACCGCGCGCACCGATTTGCAAAAACTCGCCGAACACGGCCTGTTGTCGCCGGCAAAACGCGGGCGCGCTTTCGTGTTTCGCGCGCCGGAGGATTTGCAAATGCGTATCGAGGATGCCGCAGATTAGGCGGAGGGTTGACGCCGTTGAAAAAAGCAAACAGCCTTCTGTGAGAGCGATACCTTATGCGGGGAGGGAAAGGGCGCCGTTGATGAACGCCTCGGCACATTTGTAGTGCCAGAGGGTTCGGATTTTGGTTTTGTACTTTACCGCCCTGCAGCCGGGCATGTCGGGCTTTTTGATGGAGTTGTAAAAGACAAACCGGTTGCCGCGGTAGTTTTTGCTGAGCCGGTGAAAGTGCGGCTGATACTTTTTCCCGCCGAAAAATACCAAGTCGTCATCGCAGTCATCCGGCAGCATGGAAAAGTCATCATAGGTGTCCTGCTGTTTGCGGTGCGAGAACTTTCCCCCCGCGGAGGAAAAGGTGATGTCGTAGGCGGGCAGCAAAAAATTTGCGCCGACCAACCCCCAGCCTGCGGAAAGGATGAACACATTGCCGGCGCCGAATTTTTCGACCAGTTTTTTGTAGATGGCAGGTTGATACAACTCATAGGCGCGGAGCAAATTCAGGGATTTATCCGCGCGCAGGTTATGGGCGCGCAAAATGTCCCGCCAAGTTTTTCCATCCGCGGCCGGGTCATCCGGGCGGGCATGGCGTTTGTCCGGGCAAAATGGCGCGAGTTCGGGCCGCGCCACAAAATGCACGCTTACGCCATCGCTCCCGGCCAAGAATCCGGCGCCACGCGCTTTTTTTCCGGCGCACTGTATTGCGACTTTCATGACGCCCCCATTTGCGCCGCCAATTCTTTCATCTCTTTCAAAAACTTCGGGTCATATTCCTCGTCAACATGGTTTTGATTCCACAATCCGGAGCGCCGCACTTCTTCGCCGGCGCATGCCCGGCCGAGCCAGCCCGGCGACGGCGCATCCATAGGCGGCTTGTCGTAGTTGCTGAGCAGCGCGATGGCATTGCGTTCAATGTAGCCGCGCCGGCTGTGCGGTCCCGGCGCATCGGTGACAGCCAGCCACAGCACGCGCATATTGCCGATGACGCCGGTGACGCGTTTTTCCAGCGGGAACTCTTTGGCAACGATTTCGGGCGCCGCCGACTGGCCGATTCCCCATTTCGGGTAGCGCAGACTTTCGCGCTTGATCAGAGCGTCGCCGACCAGTTTGCGGAAAACCGATCCGCGGTGGTTGCCGCCTCCGGCGCATGTGCCGCGGTGCTGGTACAAGCGCTTCCACAGAGTGCTGCGCGCGCCGGCTTTCAGCGCATGCGTGCCGACGCGCACAACCCGCGCGCCCACGCCGCTGTCGGCGCGTTTCTCTCCGCACTCTTGGAAAAAATACACGCCGTGATCCGGCCATGCCATTCGTCCACTGCAGTCCGCCAGTTGCCGCGCCCCGCCGATGACAGCGGCGAGATCATCCAAAATTGCGTAAAAGCGGGTCAAATCACCCTGTCGTGAAGTCATATTGTTGCGCGGGAAATAGGAGAGGATAATCGGCGCATTTTATACCGTCCGCCCGCAATACCGGCTGATGGAGTATGTGCCGGTCTCAAGTCTATTAATAATGCGCGCCGGCGGCTTTTGCTACCATAACCGCCCCGCCTACCGCCGACCCCGCCGCCATGCCCGCAAAAACACCCGCCAAACAGATTGATTTTGAAAAATCCCTCGCCGAATTGGAAAAGATCGTGCGGCGCATGGAGCAGGGCGAGCAGCCGCTGGAGCAGGCGATGAAGGATTTTGAGCGCGGCATGCAGTTGGCCGAGCAGTGCCGCAAGAGTTTGGAATCGGCGCAGCAGCGCGTGGACAAACTCGTGAAGAAACACGGCGGCTACGCGCTGCAGGCGATGGAAGAAGAGGATGAGGAGGAAGACGAATATGAGGAATGAGATGACGCGCGGGACGGCGAGTTGACCTCGTTTCAGGCTGCCCGGGAAAATTACCGCGCGCGCGCCGAACGCGCATTGGCCGAGCGCCTGCCGCGGCGCGGCGAGGCGCCGGAGCGGCTGCGCGAGGCGATGGAATACGCCTGCTTAAACGGCGGCAAAAGATTTCGCGCGATGCTGGTATACGCCTGCGGCGAGGCCGCCGGCGCGCCGCCGGATTGCCCGGGCTGTTTGGATGCGCCGGCCGCGGCGGTGGAAATGGTGCACGCCTATTCGCTGGTGCACGACGATTTGCCGGCGATGGATGACGACGATGTCCGCCGCGGCCGCCCGGCCTGCCATATCGCCTACGATCAGGCAACCGCGATCCTCGCCGGAGACGCGCTGCAAACGCGCGCGTTTGAAGTGCTCGCGGCCGAGCCGTCGCTGCCGCCGGCGCGGCGGCTGCGCATGCTGCGCGCGCTCGGCGGCGCGGCCGGCGCGCGCGGCATGGCCGGCGGACAGATGCTGGACATCGCGGCGGCAAACGGCGGCCTGCGCGGCATGGCGCGCGACGAAGAGCGCGGCGAAATGGAGCAACTCGCGCGCATTCACCGCGCGAAAACCGGCGCGCTGATCACCGCCGCGGCGCAACTCGGCGCGCTTGCCGCCGCGCGCGCCGGCGGCAAGTCGTTTCTCGCGCGCGTGGAGCGCTACGCCGAATGCGTCGGGCTGGCCTTTCAAATCGCCGACGATGTTTTGGATGTGACCGCGTCGGTGGACACCGCCGGCAAACGCGGCGGCGGCGACCGGCGCATGCAAAAAACCACCTACGCGTCCGCGCTCGGCGTGGAGGAGGCGCGCGCCGCGGCGCGCGAACAATGCCGGCGCGCGCTGCGCGAGGCCGAGTCGCTGGGCGATAATGCCGGGTTCCTGATGCAACTGGCGCGGTTCGCGGTGGAGCGGCAGTCTTGATGCGCCCCCTTGCCGTTATGATTGCGCGCCGTTATGATTGTCCGTTCCGCCCCGCGCCGGCGGCATCACCGCGACATGTTAATGCGCATTGAATGCGCGCCCCGTCCCCTTTCCCGCAATGACCGAAACGCCCGACAAAACCGACGCAACAAATTCCTATCCGCTGCTGTTCGCCATAGACAGCCCGGACGACCTGCGCCGCCTTGAGAAAAAGCAACTGCCGGAACTCGCCGATGAGATCCGGCGGTTCTTGATAGAGGTGACTTCGCGCACCGGCGGCCACCTCGCGCCGGGCCTCGGCGCGGTGGAATTGACGCTGGCGCTGCACTATGTGTTTGACACGCCGCGCGACCGGCTGGTGTGGGACATCGGCCACCAGGCCTACCCGCACAAACTCCTGACCGGCCGGCGCGGGCGGTTTCACACCATTCGCCAAAGCGGCGGCCTGTCCGGCTTCCTCAAGCGCAGCGAAAGCGAATTTGACGCCTTCGGCGCCGGGCACGCCAGCACTTCGCTGAGCGCCGCGCTCGGCATGGCGGTCGCGGCGCGACTGGACGGCGCCGGCAACGAAGTGGTCGCGGTCATCGGCGACGGCGCGCTGACCGGCGGCATCGCCTACGAGGCGCTGAACAACGCCGGCGACCTGGACGCCAATTTGCTGGTGGTGCTGAACGACAACGAAATGTCCATCTCGCGCAATGTCGGCGCGATTTCCAACTACCTCGCGCGCATTCTTTCCGGGCGCGCCTACACCAGCGTGCGCGAGGGCAGCAAGACCGTGCTCAGCACCTTGCCGCCGCCGGTGAAAAATCTGGCGCGCCGCTGGGAGGAGCACATGAAAGGCATGGTCATGCCCGGCACGCTGTTTGAGGAACTCGGATTTTATTACATCGGCCCGATAGACGGGCACAACCTCAACGCGCTGATTCGGACGCTGAAAAACATGCGCGGCCTCAGCGGTCCGCGGTTTTTGCATGTGGTCACGCAAAAGGGAAAAGGCTTCACGCCGGCGATGCGCGATCCGTGCGTCTACCACGGCGTGACCCCGTTCAACCCGAGCACCGGCAAACTGCAGAAGAAAAGCGGGACGCGCACCTACACGCATGTGTTCGGCGACTGGCTGTGCGACCAGGCGGCGCGCGACGAAAAACTGGTCGGGATTACCCCGGCGATGCGCGAGGGCTCCGGGCTGGTCAGGTTTTCCCAGGACTTTCCGGATCGCTATTTTGACGTCGGCATCGCCGAGCAGCACTCGCTGACTTTCGCCGCCGGTCTCGCCGCCGAGGGGTTTAAGCCGGTGGTCGCGATCTACTCCACCTTTTTGCAGCGCGCCTACGACCAGATGATTCACGACATCGCGATTCAAAACCTGGATGTGACTTTCGCCATAGACCGCGCCGGGCTGGTCGGCGCGGACGGCGAGACGCATGCCGGCAGTTACGACTACGCCTATTTGCGCTGCGTGCCCGGGCTGGTGGTGATGGCGCCGGCCGACGAAGCCGAATGCCGCGACATGCTGTTCACCGCCTACCGCCACCCGGGCCCGGCGAGCGTGCGCTATCCGCGCGGCGGCGGGCCCGGCGTCGCCGAGCGCGCCGAGATGCGCGAGTTGCCGATTGGCAAGGGCGAAGTGCGGCGCGCCGGGCGCGGCGTGGCGATTCTCGCTTTCGGCGCGGCGCTCGCCGCGGCCGAGGAAGCGGGGCGCAAACTGGGCGCCACCGTGGCAAACATGCGCTTCGTCAAACCGCTGGACGAAGAGTTGATTCTGGAACTCGCCGCGATGCACGATTTGCTGGTCAGCGTGGAAGAACATGTGGTCGCCGGCGGCGCCGGCTCGGGCGTGAGCGAAGCGCTGCGCGCGCATGGCGTTGCCGCGGAAATGCTGCACCTCGGCCTGCCCGACGAGCACATTCCCCACGGCGCGCAGGACGAGCAGCGCGCCGCCTGCGGACTGGACGCGCGCGGCATTGAACGCGCCATCGCGCGCAAACTTTCGCAAATGCGGCCGCGCCGCGCATCGTGACGCGCCGCGCCCGCCGCTTGTTCGGGCGCCGATGAAACTCGTCACCTACAACATCCAATACGGCACCGGCCGCGACGGCAAGGTGGATCTGCCGCGCATCGCCGGCGCGCTCGGCGGCGCCGATGTGATCGCGCTGCAGGAAGTGGAGCGGTTTTGGCCGCGCAGCGGAAATGTTGACCAGGCGCGGGCGCTCGCCGATTTATTGCCGGAATATTTTTGGGTGTATGGCGCCGGCGTGGATTTGCATGCCGGCGGCGGCGCCCCGCGCGGCGCGCGCCGGCAATTCGGCAACATGCTGCTGTGCCGCGAGCCGCTTCTGACTTCGCGGCACCACTTGCTGCCGAAATACGGCAGCACCGGCCCGCTCAGCATTCAGCGCTCGGCGCTGGAGGCGACCGCGCTTTTCAGCGGGCGCGCGCTGCGTTTTTATTCGGTGCATCTGACCCACCTGTCGGCCGCCACCCGCCTGCCGCAGGTGGAGGCGCTGCTCGCGATTCACGCCGGCGCGGCCTCGGAGGGCGCGCCGCTGTCGGGCGATTTGCGGCAACCGGGCGGCGGCTGGGACGCGGGCGCGCAAGTGGTCGCCGACGACGCGCTGCTGCTCGGCGACTTTAACTTCCAGCCCGATTCCAAGGAATACGAATTGATCGCCGGCCCGCTGAGCGACTACGGCGGGCGCATCACAAACCCGCGCGGCTTTGTGGACGCCTGGTGCGCGGCCGGCAACGACATCGCAGCCGGTTTCACCAGCGACGTCAACGGCGAACCGGCGCGCCTGGATTACTGCTTCGCCGCCGCCTCGCTGCGCGAACGCATCACCGCCTGCCGCGTGGACGAAAGCGCGCTCGGCTCCGACCACTTTCCGCTGTGGACCGAAATAGATTTGCAGCGCGAAACGCGATGAACAAAAATTTAAGCATCGCCCTGTGCGTGACCTTTCTTTCGTTCTGCACCGTTTACACCCCTCAGCCGATTCTGCCGCTGCTCGCCGCCGAGTTTGGCGTCAGCGCGGGAGCAAGCGCGCTTTTGATCACAGTCACGCTCGTGCCGCTCGGCCTGGCGCCGCTGGTCTGCGGGTATTTTTTGCAGGCGATTCCGGCGCGCAGCATGCTGCGCGTATCGGTTTTTTTATTGCTGCTGGACCAACTCGCGTTTTTCGCCGCCTCGGAGTTCTGGCACCTGCTGGCGCTGCGTTTCGCGCAGGGCCTGCTGATGCCGGTGATTTTTACTTCACTGATGACCTATTGCGCGGGCATGGCGCGGCCGGACGCGGTGCGCCGCACGATGGGTCTTTACATCGCCGTGACCGTGCTCGGCGGTTTCACCGGCCGCGCGCTCAGCGGCCTGATAGCGCAGCATTTCGACTGGCACTGGGTGTTCGTCGCGCTCGCGGCGGCGCTGGCGCCGGCGTGGCTGGCGCTGCGCGCGCTGGACGCGGATGCCGAAGTCAATTTTCAGCGCTTGGATGCGCGCAGCATTCGCCGCGCTCTCGCCGACCCGGTTTGCCGCAACAGTTATCTGGTGCTGTTCGGCGTGTTCATGGTGTTCACCGGCACTCTCAACTTGCTGCCGTTTCGCGTCGCCGAAATCGCCGCGTCGCTCGGCCCGCTCGGCGTCTCGCTGCTCTACACCGGCTACCTGATAGGCATTCCCATCGCGGTGTTCTCCGAGCAATTAAGCCGCGCTTTCGGCGGCGTCAGCCGCGCGCTGCTTTTCGGCCTGGCCGTCAACGCGGCCGGCCTGCTCGCCTTCGCGCTTCCCGACGCGGCGATGCTGTTCGCGAGCATGCTGGTGTTCGCCGCCGGCATGTTTTTCATTCACGCCGCGCTGTCGGGCTTGGTAAACGAACTCGCCACCGAGCACAAGGGCGTGGTCAACGGGCTGTATGTGTCGGTCTATTACCTGAGCGGCGCGCTCGGCTCGTGGCTGCCGAGCCTTCTCTATTTGCAGTGGGACTGGAACGCGCTGATCGCGGCGTCCATGGGCATGCTCGCGTTCACCGCCCTGTTCGCGGCGAAAATCCGCGCGTGAAACGCGTGAATGCGGTATCATCGCGCCCGATGATGCGACGCAGTTTGATTGCCGGCAATTGGAAGATGAATGGCGACCGCGCCATGACCGCGCAGTGGTGCGCGCGGGTCGCGCGCGAACTTGGGCGCGAATATGCCGCGGACGGCGTCGGCAAGGTCGCGGCGGCCGGCGGCGTCGCCGATGCCGGCGGCGCGTATTTCGCCAATGCAAATGATGATGACGCCGCGGAAATCGCGGTGTGCCCGCCGCACATTTTGATTTCGGCCGCGGTGGACGCGCTCGCCGGAAGTTGCGTCGGCGTCGGCGCGCAGGATTTGGACGCGAATGAATCCGGCGCCTTCACCGGGCAAACCTCGGCGCGCATGCTGGCGGACGGCGGCTGCCGCTATGTCATCGTCGGGCATTCCGAGCGGCGCGCGCTGTATCACGAGAGCGACCAGAGCGCCGCGCAAAAAGCGCATACCGCGCGCGCCGCCGGGCTGTGCGCGATCCTCTGCGTCGGCGAGACGCGCGCCGAGCGCGACGCCGGCGACACCGAAAAAGTCCTCGCGCGGCAATTGGACGCGTTTTTGGACGCGCTGTGCGGCGATGCGCCCGGGTACTCCGCGGCGCCCGCGGGCGTGGTCGCGTATGAGCCGGTCTGGGCGATCGGCAGCGGCCGCGCGGCGACGCCGCAACAGGCGCAGGCCGCGCATCATTTCCTGCGCGCGCGCATCGCGGCGCGCGACGCGCGCGTCGCCGCGCAATGCCGGATACTATACGGCGGCAGCGTAAGCGGCGGCAACGCCGCGGAATTGCTGGCGCAGCCCGACATAGACGGCGCGCTGGTCGGCGGCGCCTCGCTGAAAGCGGACGACTTCCTCGCGATTTGCGGCGCGGCGTCCTGACGCAATCCATCCCTCACACCGGAATCTTTAAAAATGCTTGCCAATATTTTGCTCGTCCTGCATTTGCTGGTCGCGGTCGCCATCGTGGTGCTGGTGCTGCTGCAGCAGGGCAAGGGCGCGGACATGGGCGCCGCGTTCGGCGGCGGCTCGTCGCAGTCGCTGTTCGGCGCGCGCGGCTCGGCCAACTTTCTCAGCCGGACGACTTCGTTTTTGGTCGCGGTGTTTTTCTTCTCGAGCATGACGCTGGCCTATCTGTACACCCGCCAAAGCGAAACCAGCAGCATCGGCGGCTCCAGCGTGGTCGCGCCGCCGGCGGACTTGTCGGCGCCGCCGGCCGTGCCGGAGGCGGAAGACGACGTGCCGAGCGCGCCCGAGACGCCCGAATAACCGCGGCAAAATTCGCGCCGAAGTGGTGGAACTGGTAGACACGCTGTCTTGAGGGGGCAGTGGGGGAAACCCCATGCGGGTTCGAGTCCCGCCTTCGGCACCAGCGCGCCGCGAAGCGCGAACTTCAGGAAATCTCCGCCAAATACCAGCGGAGAAAATCGTCCACAAACTCTTCTTCCTCGGACAGCGGACCCGGCTCGTAGAAGCGCGAGTTCACCCCTTTTTGGTTTTCCGCAACGATTTTTTTGTCGGCCTCGCTGGTCGCGCGCCACAGCCAGGTCAGGCGCTCCGGGTCGTAATCCCGCCCGGCTTCGGCGGCCGCGCTGACCAGCCAGACCACCTCCAGGTCGGTCTGCTGCACGCCGCGCGGGGTGAAGCGGTACAAGACCGCGTAATCCGCGTAGAACAGCCCGAACGACACCGGGCCAAGCTGCACATCGGCGACGCCGCCGCCGTAATCCGGCACCGCGCCCAAAAGCGGCGCGACCGCCCGTCCGTCCTCGCTGCCGGTTTGAAACGGCGCATACAGCGGATGGCGCGCGTAGTAATGCGGCGGCGCATTTTTTTGCGGCGGCGCGCCGCCGACGGTGCGCGTCTGGTAGCCGAGTTTTTTGGCTTCGGCGAGCATCGCCGGGCGCAACTCCGCGCAGTCGGCGGACGAAGTCAGCGCATGGCATTTTGCGTATTCGGCGTGCGCCGGCGCGCAGTGGTAGCACTCCATGAAATTTTCCACCGCGAGTTTCCAGTTGGCGGCGACCGAATACGTTTCGCGCCAGGCAACCTTGGCCGCGGCCAGATCGTAGATGCGAAAACTTTCGTCGAGCGCGGCAAACTCTTTTTGCAGGTCCGGCGCGTTTGCGCCGAGGTTGATGAAAATCATTCCGTGAAAAATTTCGCAGCGCGCCGCTTTCAGCGAGTGGCGCGCGCGGTCAAAACCGGCCGGCATTCCGCGCGCCGCGCGCAACCGCCCGTCGGTTTCATATGTCCAGCCGTGGTAGGGGCAGACAAACGCGCCGGTTTTTCCGGACGCCTCGGCGCAGATGCGCGAGCCGCGGTGGCGGCAGACATTGGCGAATGCGCGCACCTCGCCGTCGCGCGCGCGCGCCACGATGACCGACTCGCCGCCGAGTTCCACCAGAAAATAACACCCGTTTTCGGGGAGTTGGCTGAGATGCCCGGCGTAGATCCAGTGGCGAAAGAAAACCGCTTCCAGGTCGGCGCGGTAGACCGCGCCGGAAGTGTAGAACTCCGCGTCCAGCGTCCACCCGCGGCGGCGCGCGGGCAAATTTGCGGTTTCCATGAGCGGCGCGTTGCCGGCGGATTTCATCGGTGCTCGGTCGGTGAATGCAATGGGTGATGCGCGTGATTTTACAAAATTCCGGCCGTTCTCGGGAGCTGCAAAATCTCCTTGACAGCGCGGCAAGTGTGCTAGATTGACCGAACCGGGCGGGGCGTTCCCCGCCTTTCGCGTCTTTGCATTTCCCATTAATCCCCGCGGGGAGGAGGTCCCGATGATGTTGGACGACTTGCCGGAGAAATCCGCCGGCGCCGCAAAAAGCGGCGCGAAAAACTGGGGCATCAACAACGACTACGCGGCGCTGCGCGAAGTGTTGCTGGGGCGGCCGACGCATTACCGCTGGGTGGAAGCCGGCCCGCTCATCGGCCGCACCCTCGCCAACGCGCACATGACCGGCGTGAAGTTTGATCACAAACTGGCGCTCGCGCAGCACGCCGAAATGGTTTCAATATATGAGCGCAACGGCGTGGAATGCCATTACCTGGAATCGGACGAAGCGCTGCACCGCAATTTTTTTGCGCGCGACAGTTCGGCCATGACGCCGTGGGGCCCGCTGGTCTGCCACATGCAGTTGAAATGCCGCCGCGCCGACTACGCCTCGGTGATCAAGTTCTACCAAAGCCACGAAGTGCCGATATGGAACTACGCGACCGCCGGGCATTTTGAGGGCGGCGATTTCGTCATCCTTGAACCGGGCAAGGCGCTGATCGGCCACGGCGGCGAGCGCTCCGAGCGCGCCGGCTCCGAGCAGGTCGCCGGGTTCGTGCGCAAGGAAAACTGGGAGGCGGTGGTCGCGCCGATCAACCGCGAATTCGTGCACATGGACGGGCTGGTGGTGCCGCTCGCGCCGAAACTTTTGGTCGCGTGCGTCGACGCGCTGGAGCCGTGGATCGTCGCGCAACTGAAAGACTGGGGTTTTGATTTTGTCGAAGTCCCTTACAGCGAGGCGCGCGACCTCGGCGTCAATCTGGTCGCGCTCGGCAACGAAAAAGTTTTGTCCATGAAAACCTCGCCGGAGTTGAACGCCAAACTGCGCGCGCTCGGTTTTGAAGTGTTTGATCCGGACATGTCCATGTTCACGCTCGGCGGCGGCGGCGTTCACTGCCTGAGCCAGGCGCTGCGGAGGGACGCCGTCTGATGCTGCGTGTGGACGGCGGCCGGCTGTGGCAAAGCGTCATGGACATGGCGGAGATCGGCGCGACCGACGCGGGCGGCTCGTGCCGCCTCGCGCTGAGCGACGAAGACAAAGCCGGGCGCGACTTGTTCGCCGGGTGGTGCCGCGATGAAGATTGCGGCATTCACATTGACAGCCTCGGCAACATGTTCGCGCGCCGCGCCGGCGCCGACGATTCGCTCGCGCCGATCGTCATCGGCAGCCACCTGGACACGCAGCCGCACGGCGGGCGTTTTGACGGGGTCTACGGCGTGCTCGCCGGCCTGGAAATCGTCCGCGCGCTCAACCGCGCCGGCGCGCAAACGCGCGCGCCGCTGGAAATCGTCAACTGGACCAACGAAGAGGGCGCGCGTTTTGCGCCGGCGATGCTCGCCTCCGGCGTGTATGCCGGAGTGCATGAAGCCGAGTTCGCGCTGTCGCGCGCCGACGGCGACGGGCGGACGCTGGAGCGGGAACTGGAGCGCATCGGCTACGCCGGAGACGAGCCGTGCGGCGCGCGCCCGATGGGCTGCTATTTGGAGGCGCACATTGAACAGGGTCCGGTGCTCGAGAGCAACCGCGAAATTATCGGCGTGGTCACCGGCGCGCAGGGCACGCGCTGGTTTGATTTGCGCGTCGCCGGCGCCGACGCGCATGCCGGTTCCACGCCGATGCCGGGCCGCAAGGACGCATTGGCCGCGGCCGCCGCGCTGGTTTCCGGCTTTGAGGAATTGGCCGGCCGCTTTTTGCCGCATGGCGTCGCCACTTGCGGCGAGATGCATGTGCTGCCGAATTCGCGCAACACCGTGCCGGGCGAAGTTCGCATGACCCTGGATTTGCGCCACCCCGAGGACGCGCAGCTCGCCGAAATGGCCGAGGCCGCGCGCGCGCTCGCCGAGAAAACCGCGGCCGCGCGCGGCGTGGAAATTTCGTGCGAACAAATCTGGCACGGCGCGCCGGTGAAATTCGCGCGCGAATGCGTGGACGCGGTGGAAAGCGCGGCCGCCGAACTCGGCTACCCGCACCGCCGCATGGTTTCCGGCGCGGGCCACGACGCCTGCCAGGTCGCGCGCAAGGCGCCGACGGCGATGGTGTTCGTCCCGTGCGAGGGCGGCGTCAGCCACAACGAGCAGGAATACGCGGAGCCGGAGCACCTTGAAGCCGGCGCCAACACGCTGCTGCACGCGGCGCTCAAGTTTGATTCCACCTTAACTTCCCAATGAGGAGACAGCCATGACCGACGACAAACACGAAACGAAACACGACCGCGGCATCGGCGCGCTGCGCGCCGCATTGCGCGAAGGCGCGATGAGCAGGCGGCAATTCATCGCCGCCGCGCTCGCCGCCGGCGCCGGCATGGCCGGCGCGCTGCGCATGGCAGACGCGGAGGCCGCGCCGCGCAAAGGCGGGCGCTTTCGCATCGGCATCGGGCGCGGCTCCACCACCGACACGCTGGACCCCGGCACCTTCAACGACACCTACATGCAGACCGTCGGACTGGCGATGCGCAACTGCCTGACCGAGGCCGACAACAACGACCGGTTGATCGGCGAACTCGCCGAGAGTTTTGAGGCGGGCGCCGGCGCGAAGACCTGGACTTTCAAACTTCGCAAGGGCGTTGAGTTCCACAACGGCAAGAGTTTGACTTCCGACGACGTGGTCGCCTCGCTGCGCCACCACATCGGCGAGTCGTCCACTTCCGTGGCGAAAGGCTTCATGGAGGAGATTGAAAGCGTCAAAAAAGACGGCAAGCGCGCGGTCGTGGTGAAACTGAAGGACGGCAACGCCGACTTCCCGTTCCTGATGAGCGACTACCACATCTCCATCATGCCGGAGAAAGACGGCAAACCCGACTGGCAGTCCGGCGCCGGCACCGGCGGCTATGTGCTGGAGCGCTTTGAGCCCGGCGTGAAAACCACGCTGAAGCGCAACCCGAACTACTGGAAGAGCGGCCGCGCGCACTTTGACGAGATAGAGGCGATCGTCACGCCGGACGCGGCGGCGCGCACCAGCGGCATCAAGTCCGCGACCTTTGACGCGATAGACCGCGTTGATCTGAAAACCGTGAACCGCCTGGCGCGCGACAAAAGCATCAAGATCATGGAAACGCAGGGCACCCTGCATTTCGCCTACTCCATGTTCTGCGACAAGGCGCCTTTTGACAACGCCGATGTGCGCCTCGCGCTGAAATACGGGATCAACCGCGAAGAGTTTCTGGCGAAGATCCTGCAGGGGCACGGCTACCTCGGCAACGACCACCCGATCGGCAAGTCCAACCGCTACTACAACAAGCAACTGCCGCAGCGCCCCTACGACCCGGAGCGGGCGAAGGCGCACCTGAAAAAGGCCGGGCTGTCCTCGCTGAAAGTCAAACTGCATGTCGCCGACGAGGCCTTCGCCGGCGCGGTGGACGGCGCGGTGCTCTACCGCGAGGCCGCGGCAAAAGCCGGCATTGACCTGGAAGTGGCGCGCGAGCCGAACGACGGCTACTGGTCCAATGTCTGGAATGTGCAGCCGTTCGCCGCCTCCTACTGGTCGGGCCGCCTGACCGAGGACTGGATGTTCTC
>JALCBG010000057.1 GCA_028066695.1 Gammaproteobacteria bacterium
CCTTTGCGGAGGATTTTTGTCGGTTTCGTCGTCGGGTTTTTTCAGAAACGGCGGATAGGCCACCATGCCCCAGTCGTCCATGTCTTTTTGGGTTTCCATTTTTTCAAGCATGATTTTCAGAAATTCCGAAACACATGCGCCGAGCACGATATTGGCGGGCGGAAAACTGCTGCGATTGTAGCCGTCGCGGTATGCCGCGCCGCCATGGAAAACCTGATTGCGCAGAGTGTAAAGGCGGTCAAAAGTGTGCTGCAATACAATCGTTGTCTGCTTCTCAGATTGGGGAGTGCGCGGGTTGTTTTGCATAATTCCCGCGAGCGCGTTTTCCACCAACAAATTATTGGAGGTGAATTCACTCGACGGATTTGACCATCTTATCCATGCATTCCGGATGTATGCCGCTTTCCAGAATGGCTGGAACAAAAATCTATTTGTGATGATTTCATCAAATTGATTTTTGTGCGCGCGAATGAGATCCGCGAGACGGCCGCCGGCGTCTCTCTTTACGACAGCGCGCAAAAAGTTTTCGATTTTTTTGTGATCGCTGATCTTCTTCAACCAACTATCCGGCTTCAGGTTTTCATCGTCTCCATACGCCGAGTTAAAGGAAATCCACAGGCACAAAAACTTTTCATCCGGATTATTTTCCGGATTGCATTCATCGGCGTGTTCCAGCCAACTTAATGCGCGGTCCATGCGCCACTTGTTGTTTTCTTCCATGCTGCGCGGGCCCGGCTCCCGGCCGGGCTGTTGCGGATAGATCCGGCAAAAATGCGCGCGCAGATCGCTCGTGGTCGGCGTTTCGTAGTTTTTCATTTCAACCCCCATTCACCAAGAATTTCCGAAAGTTCCTCGATTGTATGGTCTTTGAATTTCTCAAACATTTTTTTCTGGGCGGACGGCAGGGGCGCTTGCCACCAACCTTTCCGGTGATTCGGAAAATGCGCGTCAAAAAAGTCGCGGTGATTTCGGATGGTTCCCGGGCTGATTTTCAGCAGCCGCCCCCAAGCGCGGAAAGTCTCGCTGATAGATTTAAACCCCATCCGCTTCACCCCCTCCCGGTCAAACTTGGACAAATACAGCCCGCAGACAATCGCCTTTTCTTTTGCGCTCAAATTCATCATTATTCCCCGCGCCCATTCTACCCCAATTTTGCGCTACACTCCCCAAACACCCCCAAATCCCCCGCCCCCCGCCCGCCTCGGGCGGCGGCGCATCGCGCGCATCGCCGCGCCTGTTTTGCAATGAAAAATCGATCCGCCCAAGTCGACCGCGCAACCAAGGAAACCAAAATTTCCGTGTCGCTCAACCTTGACGGCGGCGGCGAGTCGCAACTTGACACCGGCGTGCCGTTTTTGGAGCATATGCTGGAGCAAGTCGCGCGGCACGGCGCGCTGGACCTGAACATCAAAGCCAAGGGCGACCTGCACATTGACGACCACCACACCGTGGAAGACATCGGCATCACTTTCGGCCAGGCGGTCGCGGGCGCGCTCGGCGACAAGCGCGGCGTGCGCCGCTACGGGCACGCCTATGTGCCGCTGGACGAGGCGCTGAGCCGCGCGGTCGTGGATTTTTCCGGGCGGCCGCTGCTTTGCATGCGCGCGAAATTTCCCGACGCGAACATCGGCTCGTTCTCCACTTCGCTGGTGCACGAATTTTTTCAGGGCTTCGCCAACCACGCGCAGGCGACGCTGCACCTGGACAACCTGTGCGGCGCAAACTCGCACCACATCGCCGAGTCCATGTTCAAGGCGTTCGCGCGCGCGCTGCGCATGGCCGCGGAGGCCGACCCGCTGATGCAGGGCGTGCCGTCCACCAAGGGGACGCTTTAAGGGGGCGGGCGCGTGTCCGGCATCGTCATCGTCGACCTCGGCGCCGGCGGCAATTTGCATTCGGTGAGCAAGGCGGTCGAGCATGTCTGCGGCGGCGCGCGCGCGCGCGTAAGCGCGGCGCCGGCCGAAGTCGCCGCGGCCGGGCATTTGATTTTGCCCGGGCAGGGCGCGCTCGGTTCGTGGATGGCGCGGCTGAATGAAAACGACGAATTGCGCGCGGCGGTGTCGGCGCGGCTTTCGCGCGGGCCGGTGCTCGGCATCTGCCTCGGACTGCAGGCGCTCTACCGCCACAGCGAGGAGAACGGCGGCACGCCGGGACTCGGGCTGCTGCGCGGCGAGGTGCGGCGGTTTGACGGCGATTCGCATGAACATGTCAATGGGAACGGCTCTGCGCGCGCGCACGATGAAAACGGCGCAGGCAACTCTTCGGAGGCGCCGCTGAAAATCCCGCACATGGGCTGGAACCGCGTGCGCCAGACGCGCGCGCATCCGCTGTGGCGCGGCATTGAAGACGGGCAGCGGTTTTATTTCGCGCACGGCTATTTCGCGCAGGGCGAGGCCGCGGAAACCGCCGGCGAATGCGAATACGGCCGCGCCTTCACCGCGGCCGCGGCGCGCGGCAATTTGTTCGCGACGCAGTTTCACCCGGAAAAAAGCCAACTCGCCGGCCTGCAATTGCTGCGCAATTTTGTCAACTGGGACGGAGCGGCCTGAGATGCTGCTGATACCGGCGATAGATTTGCAGGGCGGCAACTGCGTGCGGCTGCGCCAGGGCGACCGCAAGGAAGTCACCGTGTTTTCCAACGACCCGGTGGAAGTCGCGGCGCGCTGGGTGGATGCCGGCGCGCGCCGCCTGCACATCGTGGATCTGGACGGCGCGCAAAGCGGCGAGCCGGTCAACGCCGATGTCATCCGCGCAATCGCCGAGCGCTACCCGGATTTGCCGATTCAGGCCGGCGGCGGCATTCGCACCGAGGACAGCGTGGACGCCTACATTCAGGCCGGCGTGCGCTATGTGATCATCGGCACGCAGGCGGTGGTGGAACCGCACTTCATCAGCGATTTGTGCGCCGAATATCCGACGCATGTGATCATCGGCCTGGACGCGCGCGACGGAAAAGTCGCGACCGAGGGCTGGTCCAAACTCTCGCGCCACGACGTGATTGACATGGCGCAGCACTTTGAATCGGACGGCGTGGAGGCGATCATCTACACCGACATCGCGCGCGACGGAATGATGCAGGGGGTCAACATTGAATCCACGCTGCGGCTCGCCGAGGCGGTCAACATTCCGGTGATCGCGGCCGGCGGCATTCACAACATTGAAAATCTGAAAAAACTCGCGGCCGTGTCCGGCTCCGGCATCATCGGCGCGATCACCGGGCGCGCGATTTACGAGGGCAAACTGGATTTCGCCGAAGGGCAGCGCGCCGCCGACGAAATCTCCGGGCAGGGCTCGTTCGGCCTGTGACGCCGGCCGCGCTTTCTTGCTCCCGGGTTTCCCAAATGCCGCCGCTCGCCAAACGCGTCATTCCGTGCCTTGATGTGGACGCCGGGCGCGTGGTCAAGGGCGTGCGCTTTGTGGACATCGTGGACGCCGGCGACCCGGTGGAGGCGGCGCGGCGTTACGACCGCCAGGGCGCGGACGAAATCGCCTTTCTGGACATCACCGCGAGTTCCGACGCGCGCGGCACCATCGCCGATGTGGTGGAGCGCGTCGCCGCCGAAGTGTTCATTCCGCTGACCGTCGGCGGCGGCGTGCGCTCGGTGGAGGATGTGCGCAAACTGTTGCGCGCCGGCGCGGACAAAGTTTCCATCAACACCGCCGCGGTGGAGCGCCCCGAATTGGTGCGCGAAGCGGCCGCGCATTTCGGCAGCCAGTGCATCGTGGTGGCGATAGACGCAAAACGCGTTGGCAATTCATGGGAAGTGCACACCCACGGCGGCCGCCGCGCGCGCGGACTGGACGCATTGGACTGGGCGCGCAAAATGGAGGACTTCGGCGCGGGCGAATTGCTGCTGACCAGCATGGACCGCGACGGCACGCGCGACGGTTTTGATTTGGATCTGACCGCGCAAGTCGCCGATGCGGTGCATGTGCCGGTGATCGCCTCGGGCGGCGTCGGCGGATTGCGCCACCTCGCCGACGGCGTGCTGAAAGGGCGCGCCGACGCGGTGCTCGCCGCGAGTATTTTTCATTTCGGCGAATACACGCTGCGCCAGGCGAAGCAATTCATGGCCGAGCAGGGCATTGAGGTGCGATTGTGAAAGTCGCGCCGGAGTTGCTGGACGAAATTCGCTGGGACCAGGCCGGCCTGATTCCGGCGATCGCGCAGGACCACGCCGACGGCGCGGTGCTGATGGTCGCGTGGATGAACCGCGAGTCGCTCGCCGCGAGCATTGAAGAGGGGCGCGCGGTGTATTATTCGCGCTCGCGCCGCAAGTTGTGGCGCAAGGGCGAGGAGTCCGGCAACCGGCAAATCCTGCGCGAAATTCGCCTGGACTGCGACGGCGACACGCTGCTGTTGCGCGTGGAGCAAATCGGCGGCATCGCCTGCCACACCGGGCGGCGCAGTTGTTTTTACCGCCTTCTGGAAAACGGCGCGTGGCGCGATGTTGAGCCGGTGCTGAAAGACCCGCGCGAAATGTATCCGCCGAAGCGCGGATAATTCGCTACAATCCGTTTGAGACCATCACAACCCGGAGAAAATCATGGGCATTGGCGGCATTGGCATTTGGCAGTTGCTGATCATTTTGGTGATCGTGCTGCTGCTGTTCGGCACCAAGAAACTGAAAAACATCGGCGGCGACCTCGGCGGCGCGATCCGCAGTTTCAAAAAAGCGGTGAGCGATGACAAAGGCGGCGCGAAAAAAGTCGGCGACGACGCGGCGAAATCCGCGGACGGTGATTCCGCGGCCGCGCCCGATGAAGTTCGGCGCGAAAAGAGCGGCTGATTTTTCCGCCGCGCCCGGCGGCGCGTTCGCATGTTTGATGTCGGTTTCTGGGAGTTGGCGCTGCTCGGCGCGATCGCGCTGCTCATCATCGGGCCCGAGCGCATGCCGGCGGCGGCGCGCACCGCCGGTTTATGGGTCGGCCGCGCGCGCCGCATTTTGCGCGAGGCCAAGTCCGATTTGGACCGCGAGTTGCGCGCCGACGCGTCCGGCCTGAATTTGGGCGGCATAAAAGACGACATTGAAAAAGCCGGCGCGGAATTGCGCGACGCCGGCGCGGCAAGCGGCGATGAATTGCGGCGGACTTTTGAGGAGGCCGCTCCGTTTGTTGAGGAGAAAAAAAGTCCCGCGAAAAAGTCGGGGAAGAAAAAATCCGCCGCGAAAAAGTCCGTCGGAAAATCCGGCAAGAAAAAGTCCCGCGGAAAAGTTCCGGCGAAAATGTCGGGAAGCGGGGCCGCGAAAAAACCTTCCCGTAAAAAAGTCTCCAAGAAAAAGGCGGCCAAAAAAACCGCTTCCAAAAAACGCGCGTCGTAATGTGCTACCATTCCGCGAACAATAAGGGGAGGGCGCAACCTCCAGAGAGTAGCCGGGCGGTGCTACTCCCATACCCGGCCTCTTCCGGCTGGATTGCCCCTATACTCATACGATCCAGCCACCGAAGCAATGACCGCGCCCTGAAAGTCATAAGGTAAAAGGCCCGGGAACCGCCCACTCCATCCCCCGTTTATGTCCGACCACGCCGAAGGCACGCTCGTCTCGCACTTGGTGGAGTTGCGCGACCGCCTGTTGCGCGCCGTCATCGCGGTGCTGGTGGTGTTCGTGGCGTTCGCGCCGTTCGCCAACGACTTGTATGAATTGCTGGCGCGGCCGCTGATGTCGGCGCTGCCGGCCGGCAACAGCATGATTTCCACCGAGCCGCACGGGCCGTTTTTTGTGCCGTTTAAATTCGCGCTGGCCTGCGCGTTCGCGGTCGCGGTGCCGTATCTCCTCTATCAAATCTGGGCGTTCGTCGCGCCGGGACTCTACGCGCACGAAAGGCGGCTGGTGGTGCCGCTGCTTTTGTCCAGCAGCGTGCTGTTTTACCTCGGTATCGCCTTTTCGTATTTCGTGGTGTTCCCGATCATCTTCGCGTTTTTTGCGAGCACCGCGCCCGAAGGCGTGGCGGTGATGACCGACATCAACGCCTACCTCGCCTTCGTCATCAAACTGTTTTTCGCGTTCGGAGTCGCCTTTGAAGTGCCGGTGGCGACGCTGCTGTTGATTCGCATGGGCGTGACTTCGGTGGAAAAGTTGCGCGCCAAACGCCCCTACATCATCATCGGCGCGTTCGTCATGGGCATGCTGCTGACGCCGCCCGATATTTTTTCGCAGACCCTGCTGGCGCTGCCGGTGTGGTTGCTGTTTGAGGCCGGACTTTTGTGCGCGAAATATTTGCTGCCGAAACACGCCGGGATGATTGAAAAGGAAAACGCAAATGACTGAGGCGCGTTTCGCGCTGGCGCAGATCAACACCACGGTCGGCGACCTCGGCGGCAACCGCGAAAAAATCCTGCGCGCCGCCGCGGCCGCGCGCGGGCGCGCTGACGCAATCATTTTTCCGGAACTCGCGGTCAGCGGATATCCGCCCGAGGATTTGCTGTTGCGCGGCGATTTTTTGCGCGCATGCGAGCGGAGTTTGGCGCAAATCAAAAAAGCGGCGCGCGGCATTGATGTCATCGTCGGCCACCCGCTGTTGGAGGGCGAAAAGGTTTACAACGCGCTTTCGCTGTTGCGCGGCGGAAAAACGCGCGCGCTCTACCGCAAACGCTGTTTGCCGAATTACGCGGTGTTTGACGAGAAGCGCTATTTCCACGCCGGCAACGAGGCATGCGTCGCGGAAATTAAGGGACTGCGCGCCGGTTTTTGCATCTGCGAGGACATCTGGCGCGACGACGCGGCGCGCGAGAGCGCAAAACGCGGCGCGGATTTGCTGGTGTGCATCAACGCCTCGCCGTTTCACAATGAGCAAATGTTTGCGCGCGAAGAAGGCGTGGTGCGCAAAAAAGCGCGCCGCCACAAATTGCCGGTGATTTATTTAAACCAGGTCGGCGGCCAGGACGAATTGGTGTTTGACGGCTCGTCGCTCGCGGTCAACGCCGGCGGCGAAGTCGCGGCGCGGCTGCCGGCGTTTGAGGAGGCGATTCAAGTCGCGGTGTTTCGGCGCGGCGCGTTTGAATGCGCCGCCCCGGCCGAACGCCCCGAAGGCGCGGAATTGATTTACCGCGCGCTGGTCGCCGGCGTGCGCGACTACATTCGCAAAAACAACTTCCGCGGAGTCGCGCTCGGACTTTCCGGCGGCGTGGATTCGGCGGTGACGCTGGCAATCGCCGCGGACGCCATCGGCGCAAAACGCGTGCTGGCGGTGATGATGCCGTCGCGCCACACCGCGGCGATGAGTATTGAAGACGCGCGCGCGCAGGCGGCCGCATTCGGCGCGCGTTTTGAAAAAATTTCCATAGAGCCGCTGTATCGCGCCGCGCTGCGGCAACTCGCGCCGCTTTTTGCGGGGCGCGCGCCCGGCACGGCCGAGGAAAATTTGCAGGCGCGCTGCCGCGGCATGCTGCTGATGGCGCTTTCCAACAAGTTCGGTTACATGCTGCTGAACACCGGCAACAAAAGCGAAATGGCGGTCGGCTACGCCACGCTTTACGGCGACATGGCCGGCGGTTTTTCCGCGCTGAAAGATGTGCCGAAAGAAATGGTCTACCAACTCGCGCGTTACCGCAACCGCGCCGCCGGGCGCGAAATAATTCCGCGGCGCGTTATTGAGCGCGCGCCGAGCGCCGAACTCGCGCCCAATCAAAAAGACGAAGACACTTTGCCGCCGTATGCGGCGCTGGATCCGATTCTGGAGGCGTTTGTTCGCGACGACCGCGCAGCGGAAGAAATCATCGCCGACGGTTTTGACGCGGACAGCGTGCATCGCGTGGTGAAAATGGTCGCGGCGAACGAATACAAGCGGCGGCAGTCGCCGCCGGGCGTGCGCGTAACTTCGCGCGCCTTCGGCAAGGACCGGCGTTATCCGATCACTTCGCGGTTTTTTCGCGGGTAATTTTTCTCCGCGGATTTTGCGCGCTACATCCGCAGCAACTGCCACTCGCCGCGCACGAAACCGAAAATCGGGCGGAAGTTGATTTTGTAATCCATCTTCGCGCAGCCGCGCACCCAGTGGCCGAGATACAGCCACTCCAAATCCATGCCGCGCACATATTCAATTTGCCGGGTGATGGCGAAGGTGCCGAGGCTGCGCGCGTGCAGTTCCGGCTCAAAAAAAGTGTAGACCGCCGACATGCCGTCCTCGGGCAAATCGCACACCGAAACCGCGGCGAGTTTGCCGTTCAAGCGGTGCTCCATGAACACCGTCTCCACCGACGAGCGCACCATGGATTCGCGGTATTGCGCCGGGTCGGAATGGTCCATCAAATCGCCGCGGTGCCGCCACGACTGGTATCTGCAGTAAAGTTCAAAATGCTCGCGCGCAAACGCGGCCGGTTTAATTTCCGAACGCACATCGCGGTTGCGCGCGATGGCGCGGCGTTGCGCGCGGTTCGGGCGGTATTCGCGCGCCGGCACGCGCACCGAAACGCACGCCTGGCAATTGCCGCAATGCGGGCGGTAAATGCTCGCGCCGCTGCGGCGAAACCCGGCCTTCAACAGCGCGCCGAACAGCGCGGCGTCCACGCGGCGCGCCGGGTCCAGCAACAAAGTGGACGCGGTTTTGCCGGCGAGATACGGGCAGCGGTGCGGCGTGGACAGATAGAGTTTGGGTTCGCTTTCGGTGTTCATTTTGATCAGGCGTTTTCCGCGGAGTTTTTCACGGCGCTTTTTTCGGCGGAGTTTCCCCCGGCATTTTCCGCGGCGCTTTTTTCTTCGCCGGAATTTTCGCGGACATTTTCATCGCCATACGCGGCCCAATTCTCCGGTCGCCCGCGCAAACGCAACGCGGCGCGCAACTTGCGCATAAATTCCGCGCGCGGAATTTCCACCGCGCCGAGCCGCAGCAAATGCGCCGAGCGCACCTGGCAATCCACCAAGCGAAAATCCCAGCGCACCAGCATTTCCATCAGCCGCGCCAGCGCGGCCTTGGACGCGTCGTCGGCGCGGCTGAACATGCTCTCGCCGAAAAACACGCCGCCGAGCGCGACTCCGTATAAACCGCCGACCAATTTTCCGCGCCGCCAGATTTCGGCGGAATGCGCGATGCCGGCGCGGTGCAGCGCGGTGTAGGCGCGCGCCATTTCCGGCGTAATCCAACTCGGCGCGGACGCGCCGCCGTTTTGTGCGCCGGCGCGCGGGCGCGGCGCCGCGCATTCTTCAATCACGCGCGCGAACGCGGTGTCCATCGCAAAGCGAAAGTTTTCGCGCCGCATGGTTTTTCGCAGACTGCGCGCCGGTTTAAATTGCGCCGGAAACAGCACGCAGCGCGGGTCCGGCGACCACCACAAAATCGGCTCGCCCGGCGCATACCACGGAAAAATCCCGCCGCGATACGCGGCCAGCAAACGCCGCTCGCTCAGGTCGCCGCCGACCGCCAGCAACCCTTCCGCGCTGGCCGCTTCCGGCGGCGGGAATTCCGCCGAACGATAGGTTTGGATCATGGCGCAATTGGCGCGATTGGTATGCGCGAACGATAACAGATAAATGTATATTTCGCCGATGCGCGTGCTCGGCATTGAGACCTCCTGCGACGACACCGCGGTCGCGCTGTATGACGGCGCGAGCGGCGCGCTCGCGCAACTGCGCGAGTCGCAGGCCGATTTGCACAATCAATACGGCGGCGTGGTGCCGGAACTGGCCGCGCGCGACCACATTCGCGCGCTGCTGCCGCTGATTGACCGCCTTCTTAATGACGCCAAAAACGGCGCGGGAAAAAACGCGCGCCCCGACGCAATCGCCTACACCGCCGGGCCCGGCCTGGCCGGCGCGCTGTTGGTCGGCGCGTCGCTCGGCGACGGACTCGCGCGCGCCTGGAATGTGCCGGCGCTCGGCGTGCATCACATGGAGGGGCATTTGCTCGCGCCGCTGTTGGAATTTGAACTGGCGAAAAAACCGCCGCCGCGCGCGCCGATGCTCGCGCTGCTGGTTTCCGGCGGGCACACCATGCTGGTGGATGTGGAGGAGATCGGCGACTACCGCATTCTCGGGCGCACTTTGGACGACGCGGCCGGCGAGGCGTTTGACAAGACCGCGAAGTTGCTCGGGCTCGGCTATCCCGGCGGCCCGGCGGTTTCCGCGGCGGCGCGCGACGGGCGCGACGGCCGGTTCACTTTTGCGCGCCCGATGGCCGGCCATGCCGGACTGGATTTCAGTTTCAGCGGATTAAAAACGCAGGTGCGAACCGCGGCCGAACGCGCCGGCAATTTGGACCGGCAAACCGTCGCCGACATCGCGCTCGCCTTTGAACAGGCCGCGGTGGATTCGCTGGTCATTAAATGCCGCCGCGCACTGCAACAAAGCGGCCGGCGGCGCTTGGCCGTGTCCGGCGGCGTCGCCGCAAACCGCAGGTTGCGCGAAGAGTTGCAGAAAGTCGCCGGCGAACTCGGCGTAGAAGTATTCGCGCCGCGCCCGGAATTGTGCACCGACAACGGCGCGATGATCGCCTATGCCGGACACATGCGTCTGTCCATGCCGAAGTCGCGCG
>JALCBG010000058.1 GCA_028066695.1 Gammaproteobacteria bacterium
TCACTCCAAATCCCTCCGCCGCAGCCGCGTCACCAAACTGGAGGTGTCATACCGCCGCCCGCCGGCCGCCTGAATTTCGGCGTAGTACTCGTCCACGATTTTTCCGACCGGCAAATCGGAGCCGTTGCGTTCGGCCTCGTCAAAGCACAGGCCCAAATCCTTTCGCATCCAGTCGACGGCGAAACCGAAATCAAACTTGTTGTCAATCATGGTTTCAAAGCGGTTGACCATCTGCCACGACTGCGCCGCGCCGCCGGAGAGGGTGGCGAACACCTGGCGCGCGTCCAGGCCGGCGTTGACCGCGAAGGCGACTCCTTCGGACAGGCCCTGCACCACGCCGGCGATGCAGATTTGATTGACCATCTTGGTCAGTTGCCCGGCGCCGGCGCCGCCCATGCGCGTTACCGATTTTGCGAAATGCATGATCGCCGGGCGCGCGCGGTCAAAGGCGGCCTGCTCGCCGCCGGCCATGACGGTCAGGGCGCCCTCCTGCGCGCCGGATTCGCCGCCGGAAATCGGCGCGTCCAAAAACGACAGGCCGCGCGCGGCGGCGAGTTCGGCCAATTCGCGCGCGATGCGCGCTGAGGCGGTGGTGTGGTCTATGAAAACCGCGCCGGGTTTCATCGCGCCGAACGCGCCGTCATCGCCGGCGGCGACTGCGCGCAGGTCGTCGTCGTTGCCGACGCAGGAGAATACGAAGTCTGCATCGGCGGCCGCGGCCGCCGGCGTTTCCGCGCGCGCGCCGGAATGTTCGCGCGCCCACTTTTCGGCCTTGGCCGCGCTGCGGTTGTGCACGCGCACTTCCATGCCGGCGCGCGCCAGATGGCCGGCCATCGGGTAGCCCATCACGCCGAGCCCGATAAATGCGACTTTGTGTTTTGCCATGTTTGCCTCCGCTTTCTCTTGGTTAAAAATTGGTCATGCAATCCGCCGCATCATCACCAGCGCGAGCAGCAAAAACGCGGCCGTGGGCAGCGTTGCGCCGAACAGCGGCGGCAATTCGTAGGCGAGCGCCAAATAGCCGAAGCCTTTGTTGGCGGCATGAAAACCGAGGCCGAGCATGATGCCGGTGAACAAACTCCGCCCGAGCGCGCCCGAGCGCAAGTTGGCAAACACGAACGGAATCGCCAGCACCACCATCACCGCGACCGACAGCGGCAGCATCAGTTTGCCCCAGAAGGCGAGTTCGTAGGGCGCGCTTTGCTGGCGGTTTTGTTTGAGGTGGCCGATGTAGCGGCGCAGTTGCCGCAGCGACAACTGGTCGGGCTGCAACAAAAACACCGACAGAATGTTCGGCGTTAGTTCCGAGCCGCGCTCCAATTCGCCGAAACTCGCGGTCTCGGCGCCGCCGTCTTCGGTGAAGCGCGTTTGCGCGGCATCGTTCAGCGCGAGGCGCCCGTTTTCAAAACGGCCGTGCGCGGCGAAAATCATCGCGCGCAGTTTGTTGTCCGAGTCAAACTCAAAAATCTTCACCCCTATCAGGCTCAGGTCCGGCAGCACTTCGCCGATGTTGACATAGGCGCCGGAGTCGCGCAGCCACAAGCCGAAATTCGTCTGCCCGCCGATGTGCTGCTGCAGCGCCTCGGCGCGGCCGCGCTGCGCGCGCGTCTCCGCGGCCGGCGCGAGAAATTCGCCGGCCAGCACCGCCGCGAGCATGAACACCGCGCCGGTCTTCAGCGCGGCCAGCGTAATTTGCAAAATGGAAACGCCGCTCGCGCGCAGCGCGATCAACTCGGAGTCGCTTGCCAGCAGCGACAAACCGATGATCGCGCCGAGCAGGGTCGCCATCGGAAACAACTCGTAAAGGTTGCGCGGCAGAATCAGCGCGACATAGGCGAGCGCGTCCAAAAACCCGTAGTCGCCGCGGCCGATGTCGCCGAGTTGCTCCAGCAAACTGACGAACGCGAACAGCGCCAACAGCGCGAGCATGGTCACGCAGGTGTACTGCAGGATGACTGCGCCGAGGTGGCGGTCGAGAATATTCACCGCAGCGCCAACAACGGCATGTTGCGGTTGCGGTTTCGCAGAAAATGCAGCGCGAGAACCAGGAACAGCAAATGCACCGCCCACAATGTCCAGTGCGGATTGGCCGCGCCGCGGCGAATCAGCGCGAGGGCGAAGCCGAGAAAGTTGGAATACGCGAAATACACCAGCAGCGCGGCCAGCATGCCGGGGAAGCGTTTTTTGCGGCGGTCCAGCGAGGAAAACGCCAGCGCAAAAATCAGCAGCACCGGTAGCATGAACACCTTGGAAAGCCGCCAGTGAAATTCGCCGGCGGCGGCGCGGTCGTTTTGTTGCAGCAATTGCCGGGTCGGCATCGCCTTCACCGGCAAATCGCGCCCGCCGCGCGCGCGCGCTTTCAGGCGGACGCCGTAGGTTTCAAATTCCAGCGCGGCGAATTCTTTTGATCCGGCCGCGCCCTGGTAGCGCGCGCCGTTTTGCAGCACCAAAAAATCGCCGCCGCCGACTTCCGCTTCGCCGCCGCGGATTTGCCCGGTCTCGGCGACCACCACCACTTCCTCTTCGCCGCCGCCGTCGTAGATAAAAACGCCGCCGAAACCGCCTCCTTCTTCGCGGCGCTCCACAAAATACACGCGCTCGCGGTCGGCGGTTTCATGAAACACGCCGGCGACCACGCCCGCGGTTTCGGCGCGCGCGCGCAATTCATGCGTGATTACGCGCGAGGCCTGCGCCGACAGCGGCGAAAGATACAGCGCGAACGCCGCGTCCAGCGCGCCGACCAGCGCAAACAGCGCCGCGGCCGGCTTTATAAAACCGGAGACGCCGACGCCGCATGCGCTGAGCGCGGCCAGTTCGTTGTCGCGCACCCACCGCGCCATGACCAAGAGCGCGGCGACATACAGCGCGAGCGGCGCGAGAATGTCCAGGTAGGTGATGGTTTTTAAAAACAGCAGCAGGAACACGCCGCCGGCCGGAATGTCGCCCTCCACCGCCTGGCGCAAAAATCCCATCAGGCGCGCCAGCAAAAAAATCGCGAGCAGCACCGCGCCGACCGCGCCGCAGGCGCGCAGCACTTCGCGGATGAATGCGCGGTGAATGATCATGCGCGCGGCGGCGCGGCGGATTTCCCCGCGAAATTCGGCGCGAACTTCCTGATGTGGATTCGGGCATGCATGAACGCCGGGCAAAATACCACAGAAACGCGCGCGGCATTCGCGCGGGCGCGCTTGTTATAATCCGCCGCCACAAAGTCCGCCGCCCCAATTCCCCGGAGAACCGAATGGAATTCAAAATCAAAACCGACGACCCGGCCGCGCTCGCCTCGCGCTGCCTGGTCGCCGGCGTGTTTGACGCGAAAAAACCCGAACTCACGCCGTCGGGCGCGCGTTTGGACCGCGCCTCCAAAAACCGCCTTCGCGCCGCGCTGGAGCGCAGCGGCATGCGCGGCGCGCTTGGCGAAACCGAAATGCTCTGCGATTTGCCGGGCATCAAGGCCGAGCGCGTGCTGCTGGTCGGGCTCGGCGCGGCGCGCGACTTTCATGCGGCCGCGGCGCGGCGCGCGGCCGGTGAGGCGGCGGCGCTCCTCAACAAACGCGGCATTCGCTCCGCCGACTTCTGCCTGCTGGACGCGGCGTATGCGGGAAAAAACGCGCGCGATGCAACTTCCGCGCGCCGCCGCGCGCGCCATCTGGTGGAGGCCTGCGCCGACGCGCTCTACCGCTTTGACCAAACCAAAAGCGGCGCAAAACGCCCGGCAAAACTCGCGCGCATTTCGCTGCTGTGCGGCCGCGACCAGCAAACCGAGGCCGCGCGCGGCGCGCGCGAAGGCGCGGCGGTGGCGCGCGGCGTTGCGCTGGCGCGCGACCTCGCCAACTTGCCGGGCAACATTTGCACGCCGTCGTATTTGGCGAAGCAGGCGAAACAACTCGCGCGGCGGCACGCGCTGAAATCGCGGATTCTTAATGAGGCCGACATGAAGCGGCTCGGCATGGGCGCGCTGCTGTCGGTGTCGCGCGGCAGCCGCGAGCCGGCGAAGTTGATCGTGCTGGAATACCACGGCGGCAAACGCGGCGCGCCGCCGGTCGCGCTGGTCGGCAAGGGGCTGACTTTTGACGCCGGCGGCATTTCGCTGAAACCGGCGGCGGCCATGGACGAAATGAAATACGACATGTGCGGCGGCGCGAGCGTGCTCGGCGCGCTGCAGGCGGCCGCCGAGTTGCGCCTGAAACTCAACATTGTCGGCCTGGTGCCGAGCAGTGAAAACCTGCCAGACGGCGCCGCCAACAAACCCGGCGACATCGTCACCAGCATGTCCGGCACCACCATTGAAATTTTAAACACCGACGCCGAGGGCCGGCTGATTTTGTGCGACGCGCTGACCTACGCCGAGCGTTACAAGCCGGCCGCGGTGGTGGACATCGCCACGCTGACCGGCGCATGCGCGATCGCGCTCGGCGACCAGGCGAGCGGACTTTTCAGCGACAACGACGCGCTCGCCGCCGAGTTGCTCGCGGCCGGCGAAGCGAGCGGCGACCGCGCCTGGCGCATGCCGGTGTGGAGCGAATACGACCGCCAACTGCGCAGCCCGTTCGCCGACATCGCCAACATCGGCGGGCGTTACGCCGGCGCGGTTACCGCCGCGTGTTTTCTGCGGAGGTTCACGGAAAAATTTGACTGGGCGCATCTGGATGTCGCCGGCACCGCCTGGGCCTCGGGCGCGAAAAAAGGCGCGACCGGCCGGCCGGTCGGATTGCTGGTGGAGTTTTTGCTGGGGCGGGCGTGAGCGCCGCCCCGGCACGCATGCAAACCGCCCGATGCAAATAGATTTCTACCTGCTCGCCAAAACGCAGGTCGCCGACAAACACCATTACGCCTGCCGCATCGCGCGCATCGCGCACCGCGCAGGCATGACGGTGTTCATGCAAACCGCAGATGCCGCGCACAGCGAATTGCTGGACAAACTTCTGTGGACCTTCGCGCAGGACTCGTTCGTGCCGCATGCGGTGTGCGCGAACGGCGAACACGACTCCGCGCGCTACCCGGTGCAAATCGGGCATGCCGGCGCGCCGCCCGATTGTGCCGGACTGTTAATTCCGCTGGCGCGCGAGGCCGCGCCCGCCGATGACTGCGAAAAATTCCAGCGCATCGCCGAAGTGGTGCTGAACGAAGACGCCGACAAAGCGGCCGGGCGCGCGCGTTTTCGGTTTTACCGCGAACGCGGGTTTGAACCGCGCACGCACAACATTGCATGACATGAATATATCCGCGAAAAAAGACCTGAAAAAAACCTACAACCCCGGCGACATAGAATCAAAATGGTATGCGCGCTGGGAGAGCGGCGGCCACTTCGCGCCGGCGCGCGCGGACGCGCCACCCTACTGCATCATGATTCCGCCGCCGAATGTGACCGGGAGTTTGCACATGGGGCACGCGTTTCAGGACACCATCATGGACGCGCTGATTCGCTACCACCGCATGCGCGGGCGCAACACTTTGTGGCAGCCCGGCACCGACCACGCCGGCATCGCCACGCAAATGGTGGTGGAGCGCATTCTCAACGCCGCCGGCGAAACCCGCCACGATTACGGCCGCGAAAAATTCACGGAGAAAGTGTGGGAATGGAAAGCCGAATCGGGCGGCACCATCTCGCGGCAATTGCGCCGCATGGGCGCGTCTCCGGACTGGGAGAACGAGCGTTTCACCATGGACGAGGGGCTGTGCGCGGCGGTAAACCAAGTGTTCGTGCAGTTGTATGAACAGGGGCTGATCTACCGCGGCAAACGCCTGGTCAACTGGGACCCGGCGCTTTTGACCGCGGTTTCGGATTTGGAGGTGGTTTCCGAGGAGGAAAGCGGCGTCATGTATTTCGTCCGTTATCCGTTCGTGGATGACGAACAAGACGGCGTGATCATCGGCACCACCCGCCCGGAAACCATCTTGGTGGACGGCGCGATCGCCGTGCATCCCGATGACGAACGCTTTCGCCCGCTGCTCGGGCGGCGCGTATGGGTGCCGATGACCGAGCCGCGCCGCGCGATTGAAATCATCGCCGATGAATATGTGGATCCCGAGTTCGGCTCGGGCTGCGTAAAAATCACCGCCGCGCACGACTTCAACGACTACCGCGTATACCAGCGCCACCCGGACAAAAACATTCCGCTCATCGTGCTGCTCACGCCGGACGCGAAGATGAACGACAACGCGCCCGAGCGTTACCGCGGCCTGGACCGCCACAAAGCGCGCGAAAAAATTGTCGCCGACCTGCGCGAAGCCGGGCTGCTGGTGCGCGAGGAAGCGCACCGCTACAAACTGCCGCGCGGCGACCGCTCGGGCGCGGTGGTGGAGCCGATGCTGACCGACCAGTGGTTTATGGACCTGACCCGCGAGAAACTGGAAGACGGCCGCCCCGGCGGCAAGGCCGCAATCGTGGAACCGGCGATTGAAGCGGTGCGCGGCGGCGCGGTGGAGTTTGTGCCGCGGCAGTGGAGCAAAACTTATTTTCAGTGGCTGGAAAATCTGGAGGACTGGTGCATCTCGCGGCAGATTTGGTGGGGCCACCGCATTCCGGCGTGGTATGACGACGACGGCAACATCTATGTCGCCTTGAATGAAGCCGCGGTTCGCGAAAAATATAAACTGCCGGCCGACCTCGCATTGCGCCAGGAAGAAGATGTGCTGGACACCTGGTTCAGTTCGGCGTTGTGGCCGTTCTCCACGCTCGGCTGGCCCGAAAAAACCGAGCGCCTGAAAACCTTTTACCCCGGCAGCGTGCTGGTCACCGGCTTTGACATCATTTTCTTTTGGGTGGCGCGGATGATCATGATGGGCTGCAAGTTCATGGATAAACCGCCGTTTGACCAGGTGTATATCCACGGCCTGGTGCGCGACGCGCACGGGCAAAAGATGTCCAAGTCCAAGGGCAATGTGCTGGACCCGATAGACCTGATAGACGGCATCGGTTTGGATGCGTTGGTGAAAAAACGCACCGGCGGCCTGATGCGCCCGGCCGACGCCGAGCGCATCGCCGCGCAAACGCGCGCCGATTTTCCCGACGGCATTCCGGCATTCGGCGCCGACGCATTGCGCTTCACTTTCGCCTCGCTCGCCTCCACCGGCCGCGACATCAACTTTGACCTCGGGCGCACCGAGGGCAGCCGGCATTTTTGCAACAAGATTTGGAACGCGGCGCGGTTTGTGCTGATGCATGCCGAAGAAAAAAATTCTGATGGGGAAATGGAACTCGGGCTGGCCGACCGCTGGATGCTGTCAAAACTGCAGCGCGCCAAAACCGCGCTGCAGCGCGCGTTTGAAACCTACCGCTTTGACCACGCGGCGAAGGAAATCTACGAACTCATTTGGAACCACTATTGCGACTGGTATTTGGAGTTGTGCAAACCGGCACTGCAGGACGGAACGCCGGCGCGCAAACGCGGCGCGCGAAACACATTGGCCGGCGTGCTGGAAGAAATGCTGCGACTGGCGCATCCGTTCATGCCGTTTCTCACCGAGGAAATCTGGCAGGCGCTCGCGCCCGCCGCAAACAAAAGCGGCGCAACCATCATGACGCAGCCGTATCCGGAGTTGCAGCAGGAAAAAATTGACGCGGCCGCCGAAACCGAAATGGAGCGCGTAATAGAAATCACGCAGGCGATTCGCAAACTGCGCAGCGAACACCGCATCGCTCCCGGCAAGCGCGTCTCGGTTTCGCTCAAAGCGGCCGGCGCGGACGCGCCGCCGCAGGGCGAATCGCCGGATTACATCGCGACTCTGGCGCGCGCGGTTTTGTGCGACACCGCCGAAGCCGGCGCCGCCAGCGTGGTCGCCGGCGGCGCGCACATCGCGCTGTCGCTCAGCGGCGCGGTGGACGCCGCCGAAGAACTCGCGCGCGCCGAACGGGAACTGGCGGAACTGTCGCGGCATTTGGAACGCAGCACCGCAAAACTCGCCAACGCCGAATTCGTGAAAAAAGCGCCGGCCGCGGTGGTGGAAAAAGAACGGGCGCGGCTGGCCGAATTGGAAACTAAACGCGACGGAATGACCGGAAAATTGGAGGGGTTGCGCGCGCGGGCGTAACAACCGCTCTTAGCGCGGCATCCCGCCCCGCTGCAGTTGCGCCATCATCTGCTGCATTCCGCCCTTTTTCCCGGCGCGTTTCATCATTTTTTGCATCTGCAAAAACTGCTTCAGCAAACGGTTCACTTCCTGCACCTGCGCGCCGGCGCCGCGGGCGATGCGTTTTTTGCGCGAGCCGCGCAACACCGCCGGAAAACGCCGCTCGTGCGGCGTCATGGAATTGATGATGGCGATGTTGCGCGCGGCCTGTTTGCCGGCGGCCTCGCCGAGCGCGGCTTTTGGCATGCCGGCTCCTCCCATCATCGGAAGTTTTTCCAGCAACGCCGGCAACCCGCCGAGGTTTTCCAATTGCCGCAACTGCTCGCGAAAATCCTCCAGATCAAAACCGCGCCCCTTGGCGATTTTTGCGGCGGCTTTTTTGGCGCGCTCGCGGCCGACTTTTTGCTCCACTTCCTCCACCAGCGTCAGCACATCGCCCATGCCGAGAATGCGCGAGGCAACGCGCTCGGGGTGGAACGGCTCCAGCGCGTCCAGTCCCTCGCCCGCGCCGAGAAATTTAATCGGCTTGCCGGTGACGCGGCGAATTGCAAGCGCCGCGCCGCCGCGCGCGTCCCCGTCGGTCTTGGTCAGCACCACGCCGGTCAGCGCGAGTTCGCGGTCAAACGCGCGCGCCGTCGCGACCGCGTCCTGCCCGGCCATGCTGTCGGCGACAAACAAAGTTTCCACCGGCTGCAGCGCGGCGTGAATGCCGCGCAACTCTTTCATCATTTCGGCGTCAATGTGCAGCCGCCCGGCGGTGTCCACCAACACGACATCGGCCGACATAGCGCGCGCCGCGTCGCGCGCGGCCGCGGCGATTTCCACCGCGCCGCTTCCCGTATTTTCCATTGCAAAAAACTCCCCGCCGGCCGCCTCGGCAAGAAGCCGCAACTGCTCGGCCGCGGCCGGGCGATGCACATCGGCGCTCGCCAGCAGCACGCGTTTGCGCTCGCGCTTTATTAAAAGGCGCGCGAGTTTGCCGGCGGTGGTGGTCTTGCCCGCGCCCTGCAGCCCGGCGAGCAAAATTCCGGCCGGCGGCGCCGCCGCCAAATTCAGCGCGTCGTTTTCCTCCCCCATCAGCCGCACCAACTCTTCGCGCACCACCGCGATCACCGCCTGCCCCGGCGACAAACTCCCCAGCACTTCGCGCCCGAGCGCGCGCGTTTTTACCGCGTCCACAAATTCGCGCGCGACTTCCAGCGAAACATCGGCCTGCAATAACGCGACGCGCACTTCGCGCATCGCGCCGGCGATGTTGGCTTCGCTCAGGCGGCCGCGGCCGCCGAGCGCGCGAAAGGCGGAAGTTAATTTTTCGCTGAGTTGATCGAACATAACCGGGGCGCGCCGCGTCGCGGTGTATAATGAAATTCCCATTCAAGCCGGCAAATTCGTTGCCGCCGACCATTCATGCCCGCCGTTTTAATTTCTTTAAGCGTTGTTGTTTGCTACTGCGCCGCCGGCGTTTTGCTGTGGAAACGGCATAACCGGCTGGGCAACGCGGCCGCGGTGCGGTGGCTGACGGCGGCGGCGGTCTGCCTGCACGGCTTTGCATTATACCGCGCCGCATATGAAGACGGCGCGATCAACCTCGCGCTCGGCGTCGCCGTGTCGCTGGTTACTTGGATGTCGGTCGCGCTGTTTCTTGCCGCGTCGCTGGCGAAGGAAAATTTAAACCTCGGGCTGGTGGTGCTGCCGTCCGGACTCGCCGGATTTTTAACCGGCTGGCTGCTGCCGGGCGAGCGGTTTTTGCTGGAGAGTTTTCCGGCCGGCATCGGCCGCCACCTGCTGATCGCGCTGCCCGCATACGGCGTGCTCAGCATCGCGTTCGCGCAGGCGCTGATTCTGTGGCTGCAGGAGCGGCAACTGCGCAAGCCGAATCCCGGCGGATTTTTTCCGCAGTTGCCGGCGCTGGAGACCATGGAATCAAACCTGTTTCACCTGACGCTGCTCGGCTTCGTTCTGCTCAGCGCGGATTTGGTGACCGGCATGCTCAGCGCGCGGCAACATTACGGCACACCGCTGCCGTTCAACCACCACATCGTTTTCGCGCTCGCCGCCTGGGCCGGTTTCGGCGCGCTGCTGCTCGGCAACAAATTTTTCGGCTGGCGCGGCCGCACCGCGGCCGGCTGGACCATGACCGCATTCGCGGCGCTGGCGGTTGCGTATTTTGGGACGCGGTTTGTGAG
>JALCBG010000059.1 GCA_028066695.1 Gammaproteobacteria bacterium
CAGCCAGCGCAGCCAGGCGAAACGCTCGGTGGAAACCGCGACAAATCCCTTGCGCTCATACAGCCGGCGCGCGCGCGGGTTGATGTCGATCACATCCAGGCGCACGCGCTCGTAGCCGCGCGCGCGCGCATACGCGGCGGTTTCGTCCAGCAGCCGGCCGCCGATGCCGCGCCCGCGCGCCTCGGCGCGCACCGCGATGCCGTCCATGACCAGTTCGCGCGAATCCGGCTCGCGCTCATACAAATGCAAAACCGCCGCGGCCCATGCGCCGCGCAGCCGGCCGAGATGCGCGCGCAGCCGCGCCGGGGTGATGCCGCCGGTCAGCGCGCCGTCGCGGGTGTGCAGGCCGGCGATGCCGAGAAGTTTTCCGCCGTCGGCGGCGATTGCGGCGAACGCATAGCCGCACAAAAAACAATCGGCAAAAAGTTTGCGGCGAACGTGCGCGCCGCCGATCGCCGAGGCGAACTTGAAACCGAAAGCCTCGTCATACAACTCGGCCGCCTCAAAGCGCAGCGCGTCGGGCAGGCCGAGGCGGTAGTCAATGCGGTCTGCTTGCATCAAAGTTTTTCCGGACAGTTATGCCTTGCGCGCCTGCGCCACCGGCAATTCGGCGAGGCGCGCGTATTCGCCGCGCCGAAAACGCCGCGGCTCGGCCAGGCATTCCAGCGCCATTTCGGTCATGTCCAGGCCCCAGAAAAGTTGCGCGTCTACGTTTTCATCGTCAAGCGCCAAAGTCGGCACGCCGAAAACGCCGCGCGCAATTGCCGCGTCGGTGGATTCGCGCAATTGCGTTTTGATTTGCGGCGCGTTGATGCGCTCGGCAGCACTCTTCGCGTCCAGCCCGGCGCGCGCGCAAACCTCCGCAAAAACGCCGGGATCATTCGGGTCGGCGCCTTCGGCGTAAAGCGCGCGAAAAATTTGCGTGACGCAGTCAGTATCACAGTCGCGCGCCAGCGCGAGCCGCAAAAACGGCAGCGGGTTGAACGGATGCGTCGGCGGAAACTTCATCGCGATTTCATGGCGCTCGGCCAGCCACTGGCAATGGCGGTAGGTGAGCGCGCGCTTCACTTCAATTTCCGCGGGGCCCTTGCCGCCCCAGTGTTTCAACATCGCCGCGAACAGCACCGGGCGATAGCGCCGCCGCAGGCGCGGGTGGTCGCGCAGCAGCAACTCGTGCTGCAGGTAGGCGAAAGGCGAGATGAAATCAAAATACCAGTCCATTGCCGAAAGTATAGCGCGTTTATAATGACAGGCATGTCCAACTTTGTCATCTCCGCTTTTTACCGCTTCACGCCGCTTCGCGAATCCGGTTTGGAGCGGTTGCGCCGCCGCGCGCTCGCGGCGATGCGCGAATGCGGCGCGCGCGGCAGCATTCTGCTCGCGCCCGAAGGAATCAACGGCAGCATCGCCGGCGAACGCGGCGGCGTGGACGCGGTGCTGGCGAAACTCGGCGAGGAACCGGGGCTGGAAAATCTCACGGCGACCACCGCGGAAACTTTCGCCGCGGAAATTCCGTTCAAGCGCGCCAAGGTAAAAATCAAAAAGGAAATCGTAACGCTCGGCGTGCCGGGCCTTGACGCGCGCGACGCCGGCGAGCGCGTCGCGCCCGAGGAATGGAACGCGCTGCTTGACGACGAGGAAATTTTGCTGGTGGACGCGCGCAACACTTATGAAATCGCCATCGGCGGATTTTCCGGCGCGCTCAACCCGCAGACCGAAAACTTCCGCGAGTTTCCGGAATTCGCCGCGCAAAAACTGGATGCGCGCTCGCACTCCGGCGTGGGCGGCGCGGGCGGCGTGGCGATGTATTGCACCGGCGGCATTCGCTGCGAAAAAGCCTCGGCCTATTTAAAGACGCGCGGGTTTGCGCGCGTGTTTCAGTTGCACGGCGGCGTTTTAAATTATCTCGCGCGCGTGCGCGGCGGCGACTCGCGCTGGCGCGGCGAGTGTTTTGTGTTTGACGAGCGCGTCAGCGTGGACCGCGATTTGCAGCGCGGCGCGTATCAGCAATGCCACGCATGCCGCCGCCCGCTGTCGCGCGCCGATTTGCAAAGTCCGCACTACACCGCCGGCGCGAGTTGCCCGCACTGCCACGCCGACACCACCGCCGACGCGCGCGCGCGTTTCGCCGAGCGGCAAAAACAAACCGAACTCGCGGCGCGGCGCGGACGCGCGCATTTGGGGCCGATGGCGATGGAATAAACGGCGCGCGGCATGCATTTCAAATTCGTCTCCGAGCCGATACGCCCCGCGCCGGGCACCGCCGACGCGCAGGCCATGGCGACGGGCGCGCCGGGATTGCCGCGCGAATTCACATGGCGCGGCCGGCCATTGCGCATTGAAAAAGTGCTGCGCACATGGCGCGACACCGGTCCCTGCACGCACGGTAAAACCGAATCGTATGTGCGCAAACACTGGTTTGAGGTGGAAACCCCGGCGCGCGCGGTGGCGCGGATTTATTTTGAGCGGCGGCCGCGCGGCGGCGCCAAACTCGCGCGCTGGTGGCTGTTCAGCATTTCAACGGATCACTCGGAAGACCGGGATTTGCGCGGAAGCAAAATCAGCGCGACCCCGAACAAAATGACCGCGCCGCCGGCGAAGGCGCGCGCCGACGGAAGTTCCTGCAGCCACACCCAGGCCATCGCGGTTACGAACAGCGGCTGCAAAAATAAAAAACTCGCGACAATTCCGGCCGGCAATTTGGACAGCGCGTAAAACCACAGCAAGAATCCGATGCCGCTGGAAAACACGCCCATCGCGGCGATCGACCACAGCGCGGACGGCGGCGCGGCGAGCGCGGCGAGCGCGGCCTCAATGCTCTGCGGCAGCAAGAACAGCAGCGGCAGAGTGCCGGCCGCGCTGGTGTAGGAAGTCATCGCCAGCGGCGAATACCTCGCGAAGAACGGTTTTTGGAAGACAAAATAAATGGAGATGGAAAACACCGCGGCCAGCAGCATCAAATAACCGGCCAATTCCCCGGCCGCGCCTTTGCCGAGCGTGATCAGCGCGACTCCGGCGATGCTCGCGCCGATTCCGCACCACGCGCCCGCGCCGAGCCGCTCGCGCAAAAACATCCAGGCGAGAAGTCCGACGAAAACCGGGTTGGCGGCGATGATCATCGCGGCCGCGCCGGCGGCGACGCGCCCGACTCCCTGCACGAACAGCAGTTGATAGACGGTGACGCCGAGCACGCCGAGCAGCAGCAGCGCCGGCAAATCCCGGCGGCGCGGCAGCGGAAACCGGCCGAGCGCGAACAGCGCGAAATAAAAAGCGCAGGCGACCAGATAGCGCAGCAGCACGATTTGCTCGGCCGGCAAATACGGCAGCGCCGCCTTGCTCGCCGGAAACGCAAACGCCCACAGCAGCACCGCGAACAGCGCGGCGAGCAGGGGTTTGTGGCGGGGGGAGGGAGATTGCATCTTGAATGCGCCGGCCGGGGCGGCATTATAGCCGCTGGTATAATCGCAACTCCGACACTACCCGCAGGAGAAAAAAGTGAACGCAAAAATCAAAATCGCAATCGCCGCGGCCGCCGCGCTGGCGGTCATCGTCGTGATCGCGCTGCTCATTCCGCGCGGCGGGCCCGGCGGCGGCGATGTCGCAAGCCGCGGCATTGAAGCGCATGCCGGCCATGTCTACGACGAAATGGTCAAATGCATCGGCAAGCAAGGCTCCGCGTGCCTCCTGCCGTTTTTGCGCGACGGCAACTGGGTGTTTGACGCCGGCGGGCGCATAGACCCGGCCTGCCTGGCCGCGACCTACCGCCCGGGCGAGCCGCATGCCAGCATGGTCAAGGAAGCGCCGGCCGGCTGCTACATCGGCCAGAACGGCCTGGATTTTTGCGTCGCGGCAAAAGGCGAAAGCGACGACACGCACTGCATAGACAGCCGCGGCCGCGACAAGCGCAACGCCTACTGCCTGGTAACCGGCGTTTGCACCGACTGAGTCACGACTCGCGCCGCAACTTCGGCGCGCGCTGATGACCGACCCGGCCGACGGCCTCAATGCCTATCTGGTCGGCGGCGCGGTGCGCGACGCGCTGCTCGGCATTCGCGTCGCCGACCGCGACTGGGTGGTGGTCGGCGCGACTCCGGAAGAAATGCTGGAGCGCGGCTTTAAGCCGGCCGGCGCGGATTTTCCGGTGTTTCTGCATCCGCGCAGCGGCGAGCAATACGCGCTCGCCCGCCGCGAGCGCAAAACCGCGCGCGGCTACAAAGGCTTTGACATCATCAGCGACCCGGGCATCACGCTGGAGCAGGATCTGCAGCGGCGCGACCTGACCATCAACGCCATCGCCTCGGACGCGGACGGAAAATTGATTGATCCGTTCGGCGGCGCCGCCGACATTGAGGGGCGCACCTTGCGGCACATTTCCGACGCGTTCGCCGAGGACCCGGTGCGCGTGCTGCGCGCCGCGCGGTTTCGCGCGCGCTTTGACAAACTCGGTTTTCGCGTGCATCCGCAGACGCGCGAATTGATGGCGCAAATGACCGCGAACGGCGAAGTGGACGCATTGCAGCCGGAGCGCGTTTGGAACGAACTGCACGGCGCGCTCAGCGCGCCCGGCGCGGCGCGTTTCATTGAAGAGTTGCGCGCATGCGGCGCGCTCGCCAAAGTGCTGCCCGAAGTGGACGCGCTGTTCGGCGTGCCGCAGCCGGAAAAACACCACCCGGAAATTGACACCGGCGCGCACATTCTGCTCGCGCTGGACGCGGCGCAGCGCCTCAGCGACGACCCGCGCGTCGCCTTTGCGGTGCTCGCGCATGACCTCGGCAAGGCGCTGACGCCGGCGGCCGCATTGCCCGCGCATCACGGCCACGAGCGCGCCGGATTGAAACCGGTGGACGAAATGTGCGCGCGCCTGCGCGCCCCGGAAAAATACCGCGAGTTGGCGCGCGCGGTTTGCGAATTCCATTTGCACCACCACCGCCTGCCCGAACTGAAACCGGCGACCGCGCTGAAATTGCTGGAGCGCCTGGACGCGTTTCGCCGCCCGGAAATTTTGGAATTGTTCAGCCTCGCCTGCACCGCCGATTTGCGCGGCCGTACCGGCCGCGAAGACGCGCCCTGCCCGCAGGCCGATTTATTGCGCCGCTACCACCGCGCCGCCGCCGATGTGGACGCCGCCGCGGTCGCCGCGCAATTTAAAAACGAAGGCGCAAGAATCAAAACCGCCCTGCGCCGCGAACGCACCGCGGCAATCGCGGCGGTCAAGGGCGGGCGGGCGCAATGAAAGAGGCAAAAGACCTCACCGCCCCCGAGTTGGGGCGGTTGTTGGAGGGGTTTGGGGTTAATTTGCTGGTGCGGCGGGTGGCGGCGAGCGCGGAGTTTTTGCGCGCGGTGCTGCAGTTTGAGGTGCTGCGGCAGTCGGAGGATTACGCGGTGCTCGCGCACCGCGGCAAGTGGTATCAACTGCATGCCGACCCGACCTATGCGTCGCATCCGCTGTCCGCGCTGCTGCCCGAGGCCGGAATGCGCGGCATCGGGGTGGAGTTGCGGCTGTTTGAAGTGGACCCGGACGCCGCCGAAAAACGCGCGCGCGCCGGCGGCTACGAGGTGCTGCAGGCAACCGCGGACAAGCCGCACGGATTGCGCGAGTGTTTTTTGCTGGACCCGGACGGGTATTGCTGGGCGCAGTCGGTGCGGCTGCCGGAAAACGAGTAGTCCGGCGAAATGCTCCTCTTTTGTTTGGTCAATTCGCCGCGTCACTCCACCATCGCATCAAATTCCTTCTGCGACTCGGCCGCTTCCGCTTTCAGCCAGTCGCGAAACGCTTTCACCTGCGGCTCGTTTTCGCGGCCCGGGGCGCAGACGAAATAATAGGCGACCTTGGAGTCGCAGCGGATTTTCGGGAACAGGCGAACCAGCCGGCCGTTTTTGATGTCGTCATGCGCATGCGCGCTGCGCGCCAGCGCCACACCCTGGTCGTCAATCGCCGCCTGCACCGCAAGGCCGGTCAGCGGGAAAGTGCTGCCTGACGGAATTTCGCGGACCGAAACCTCGGCCGCGCCAAACCAGTCGCGCCAGCGCGGGCAGATGTCTATCTCGCTGCGGCGCAGCAGCGGCATGCGCAGCAAATCGGCCGGTTCTTTCGGCTTGTGGCTTTTCAAAAGACGCGGGCTGCACACCGGAAAAACATATTCGCGCAGCAGCAATTCCTCATGCAGCCCGTCCCAGCCGCCGTAGCCGAGGCGGATGGCGACGTCGGCGCCGCGCACCATGTCCACCAGCGCATCGCCGGTGGAAATCCACACCGCAATCTGCGGATGCAGGTCGTTGAAATGCCCGAGCCGCGGCACCAGCCATTTGAAGGCGAAAGACTGCAGCAGGGCGACGCGCAGCGGCTTTGCCGCATCCAACTCGTGCAAATCCCGCAGCACCGAGGTGATGCGCGTCAGGAAATCGCGCACCACCGGCACCAGCGAGTTGCCGGCGTCGGTTACGCGCAGGCGGCGGCCGCCGCGCTCAAACAACTGCAGGCCCCACAATTCCTCGGCGTGCTTGACCTGGTGGCTGATCGCCGACGGGGTAACATTCAATTCCTCGGCGGCGCGCGCGAAACTGCCGTGGCGCGCCGCGCATTCAACGGCGCGCAATGCGGCTACCGGGGGAAAATGGACGGACATGGGCGGGAACGGGGATTGGGTCGGTTGGGCGGGAATTGATGAACAAACACTCAACGATTATACAAGAAAATTTCGCTTGCGCGCGCGCCGGAGCGCCCCCAAAATCCGCGTGGCTGCGGCGTTTTTGGCGCAGCGGCGGTTTTTTTCGCATTTTTCGCAACTTTAACAAGAGGATAATTTCTCATGGCAACCGATATTTTCATCCGCATTGGCGGCTCTTTCGTGCTGGCGGTGACGCTGCTGACCGGCGTGATGCTGCTGCTGGGCTGAGCCCCCCGTGAAATGGGGCGCGCGGGGCCGGGCGATCTTGGGCTATATTCGCGCAATGTCCCGCGCGCTCCCCATTCCGCAATGAACCCGCGTCCGCTGCGGCCGGTCACCGAGGCCGAGGCGCGCGCGTTTGCGCGCGACGGCGTGGTGGTGTTGCGCGGGGTGTTTGACCGCGACTGGCTTGCATTGCTGGAGCGCGGCATAGAGCGCAACCTGCGCGAACCGGGCGCGGTCGGGCGCGATTACGCCAATGACGGCGATCAGCGGTTTTTTTACGACACCTGCAACTGGCGCGACTTCGCCGAATACCGGAAGTTCATTTTTGAATCGCCGGCCGCGGAAATTGCGGCCGCGCTGCTCGGCGCAACGCGCGTCAATTTTTTGTTTGAGACGATTTTCTACCGCACCCCGGGCACGCAAAAATCCACGCCGTGGCACCAGGACGAGCCGTATTGGCCGGTGGGCGGCATGCAGGCCGCGAGTATTTGGATTCCGTGCGGCGGAGTGGAGAAAAACAGCGCGCTGGAATTCGTTCCCGGCTCGCACCGCTGGCAAAAAAATTTCCGCCTGCACAACTTCGCCGACGACAACCCGACCGGCCGCGGCACGGTGTTCACGGTCACCGACGCGCCCGGCAGCGAAGAATTTCCGGATGTGGAGGCGCGCCGCGATGAATTGGGCGTGGTGTCGTGGGCGCTGGAACCGGGCGACTGCACCGTGCACAACCCGCGCATCATTCACGGCGGCGGCGGGCGGCTCGCGGCCGGGCGCGGCTTGAAGATATTCAACACGCAGTGGATGGGGGACGACTATGTGGTCCGCTACCGCGAAAGCGGGCTGGACCCGGACATCAGCGGCGCGATGCGCGCGGCCGGTCTGCGCGACGGCGACAGCGTGGACTGCGACTTTTTTCCGCGGGTTTGGCCGCGCGAGACTCCCGGCAAAACTCCGGGAAAAGAGAAAAACGCGGCGGCGGCGTAACTTCTCCACCGCCGCCGCGCATTCACGCGGAGTGTTTCAGGCGACGCCGATCAGGCGAACCACCAGCGCTGCGGGCCGGACAGACTGTCGACATCGTAGTCCGCGCCCCACTTGCCGCCGGCGGCGCGCAGTTTGTCGTTGGTGGCGTTCACATAGTTGTTGAACACCGGAACGACCGTGCCGCCCTGGTCGCGGATGATTTCCTGCATCTCGAAATACATCGCGCGGCGCTTGTTCTCGTCCAGTTCGGCGCGCGCCGCCGGCAGCAGTTTCTGGAAGCGCGCGTGGTCAAAGCGCGTGTCGTTCCAGTCGGCGCCTTTGGCGTAGGCGGTGCTCAGCATCTGGTCTTCCACCAGGCGCCCGCTCCAGTAGCAGAAGCACCACGGCTTGACGCGCCAGACGTTTTTCCAGTAGCCGTCGGACGGCTCGCGCACCACCTTGATGTCGATGCCGGCTTTTGACGCGTGCTCCTTGTAGAGCACCGCGGCGTCCACCGCGCCGGCGAAAGCGGCGTCCGAGGAACTGAGTTCCACCGACAGCGACTTCAGCCCGGCCTGCTTCAGATGCCACTTCGCCTTTTCCGGGTCGTATTTGCGCTGCGGCAACTGCGTGTTGAAGTAGCGGTTGACCGGCGCGATCGGATGGTCGTTGCCCGGCGCGCCGTGCCCGAGCAGCACGGTGTCCACCAGCGCCTGGCGGTTGAGGCCGTGCTTGAGCGCCATGCGAACATTGTTGTCGTCAAACGGCGGAACATCCATCAGCATCGGCACGGTGTAGTGCGCGGTGCCGGTGTTCTCGACGATTTTGATGTTCGGGCGGCGCGCCAGACGGTCCACGGTTTTCAGGTCGCAACGGTCCATCATGTCGATCTGCCCGGTGACCAGCGCGTTGGTGCGCGAGTTGACGTCGGCGATGGCGAGGATTTCGACTTCGTCGAAATGGCCGCGCTCGTCGGTCCAGTAGTTCGGGTTGCGGCGGAAAGTCGCGCGCACGCCCGGGTCAAAACTCTCCATGATGTAGGGACCGGTGCCGTCCATCGCGCGCCAGTTGGCGGTGCCGTCGGAATTCGCCGGCATCATCAGCAGGTGGTAGTCGTAGAGGGTGAACAGGAAGTCCACATTGCCCTCGTGCAGTTCAAAGACCACGCCGTATTTGCCGTCGGCTTTCATCGACTTGATCGGCGCGACGATCGGCTTGGCCGCCGAGGCGCTGTCTTCGCCGGCGTGGTGGTTGATGGAGGCGATCACATCGCGCGAAGTCAGTTCGCCGCCGCGGTGGAATTCCACGCCGCGGCGAATCCAAATGCGCCAGGTCTTGGCGTCTTTGGAAACTTCATAGCGCTCGGCGAGCGTGCCGACCAGTTTGTTGTCGCTGGTGTATTCGAACAGCGGGTCGCGCATGCAGCCGCGCAACGCCACCTGGCTGAACACCTGCTCCATCACGCCCGGGTCGAGCGAGTCGGTGGTGGAGCCGGCGCCGAGGCCGAGGCGCAGCCGGCCGCCTTTTTTCGGCGACTGTGCAGCCGCTTCCGCGCTCCACAGCGCGGCCGGCACCGCCGCCGCGCATCCGAGCGCGCTTGCGCGCGTCAAAAACTCGCGCCGCGACAGCCGGCCTTCGCCGAATTGCCGCTGCAAAATTTCAAACTTGTGCATCTGAACCTCCGCGATTCTTGATCAGTTGAACCCGCGCCGAAGCGCGGGCGGCCAAACAGCATACCAAAAAAATCCGCCGGCGAAATGCCGGGGACGGCGCGCGAAACCGCGGCCGCGCCGCTACTTGATCTTCCCCTCCTTGTAGGTCACATGCTTGCGCGCCACCGGGTCGTATTTTTTCAACTCCAGTTTTTCCGTACCGGCGCGCTTGTTTTTGGTGGTGGTGTAAAAGTGCCCGGTGCCGGCGCCGGAAACCAGTTTGATTTTGTCACGCATTTTGAGACTCCGCGTTAAGGTTGATCAGACGCGCACGCCGCGCGCGCGAATTTCCCCGAGCACCGTTTCAATGCCCTTCTTGTCGATGACGCGCAGGCCGGCCGCGGAGACGCGCAACCGCACCCAGCGGTTTTCGCTCTCCACCCAGAAACGGCGGTAATGCAGGTTCGGCAAAAACTTGCGGCGCGTTTTGTTGTTGGCGTGCGACACATTGTTGCCGCTGGCGCTTTTTTTGCCGGTGACTTGGCAGATTCTTGACATGACGGATACCGGTGATTTGCGTTGGGATT
>JALCBG010000060.1 GCA_028066695.1 Gammaproteobacteria bacterium
GTGTTCGCGCCGACCGCGCCGGCGATGACGCCGCCGACCACTTCCACCGCGTTCGCGCCGGTCGCCTCGGCGGCGTTGGTGCCGTCATAGGATTTGCGCAGCGTCGCGACTCCGCTGAAAGTCAGTTCCTTCGGCTCAATCACGCCGGCGACCGTGACTTCCGGAAGCGCGTAATTCGCCGGGTCGCTGGCGGTGTCGCCGGCGAGCGCGGCCAATTCAAAATCCGCGCCGCTGACATTGATGCCGGTTCCGACATTCGCGCTGTCAAACACGCCGTCATTCGCGGCCGCGAGTTGCAGCGTGAAAGTCTGCGAACCGACCGCGCCGGTGACCGCGCCGCCGGTCACGACCACGCCGGTCATGGAAGTGGTGTTGTCAAAGGTCTTGGTGACGGTGACATCGGCGACCGCGACTTCTTTCGCGGTGATTTCGCCGTCCACGCTCAGACTCGCCGGCAACGCGTAGTTTTCCGGTTTCGCGCTGCTGTCCGGGCTCGCCAGGTCAAAATCCGCGCCGCTGACGCTGCGCGCGCCGGCGCCGGCCGCGTCGTAATCGCCGGCGGTCGGAGTCAAGACCAGCGACTCGCTGCCGGCCTCGCCGGTGATTTCGCCGGTGCCGGTTTTGATGATGCTCGCGCCGAGCGTTGCGTCTCCGTCGTATTCCTTGGTCAGCGTGACCGCGGCCACGGTGACTTCCTTCGCGGTGATTTCGCCGCTGACGGAAAGCGACGACGGCACCGCGTAATTGCCGGCTTTCGCCGGGTCGGTCGCGGAGATTTCAAAGTCGGCGCTGTCCACGCCGTTCAGGGTTTTGCTCTCGCCGGCGTCGGCGTCGGCGTAGGCGCCGACCGCGTCCGATTTCAGCGCGAGCACGGCCGCGTCCGAGCCTTCCAGCCCGCTGAGAACGCCGCCGCCGATGGTCGCGCCGGCAATCGTGGCCGCGCCGTCGTATTCCTTGGTCAGCGTAATCGCGGTCGCGGTCAGCGGTTTCGGCGTGATCGTGTATTCCGCGCCGGGCGCAATCACGAACAGATACTTCGCGTCAATCCCCGACGCGGTCGGCAGCGGGTCCGCCAGCGAAAACGCGTAGCGCCCCGCGTCGTTGCCGGCGGCGCGCTGCACCACCGTCTGGCCCGCGGTGAAGAACTGGGTGCTGGCGCTGTCGCCGGTGATGAAGGCGCTGCCGCTTTGCGGCGCGACCGTCCAGGTGAAAGTCGGGTCGGTTCCGCCGAATACGCGCGTGGTCTCAGCCGGCGTCACCACCAGCGTCTGCAGCGAACTGCGCACGAATTCGCCGGCGGTGAAGATCAGTTCGTAGTTGCCGGAGGCGGCCAGCGTGCCGATGGTCAGCGGCGAAGTGAAGCGCGGCGCCGAGCCGCTCTCATCGCCGAGCGCGATGGAACCGGAGAGAACGGTGGCGGCGGTGTCCGGACTGACCAGGCCCTCGCCGGACACGCCGCTTGCGATGGTCAGCAAACTGCGGTCGCCGAGCGCGGCCGTGTTCGGCACGGCGTTGCCGCTGCCGCCGGCGGCGACGCGCAGCGGGCGCTTGGTCACCTCGCCGGTGGCGACTATGGTGATCTCGTAATTGCCTTTGTCGCCGCCGCTGATTTGCGCGTCGGCGACGCCGTTGATGGTCTTGCCGGTGCCGGCGTCGGCGTCGGCATAAACCGCGCTGCTGACATCCACGGTGACGGTGTCGCCGCCGACGATTTCCGGGCTGAACACCGCGGTGACCGCGCCGGTATTCGTGGTGCCGTCATACACGCGCGCATTGACATTCAGCGTCAGCGTGGTCGCGAGTTTGGCAATGTCGCCGGTGACCGAACTGCCGGCGGCGAGCGTGTAGTTGTCCTTGGAGTCGCCGTCCAGCACGAACTGCGTCACCGCCTTGTTGTCGCCGGCGGTTTTGTCGCCGAAGCGCCCGCCGGTGACCGACAATTTGCCGGTGGCGGTGTCGTCAATGGTGACGCCGTTGACCGAGGTGTTGACCACGCCCGCGGAGAAACTTCCGCCGAGATCCGACGGCGCGTTCACATTGCCGTCATAGGTTTTGTCGGCGGCGGTGGAGGTGTAAGTCACCTCCTTTTTGGTGATGGTGAACTTGTTGCGGCCGTCCAGCGTGACGCTGTATGCGCCGGCCGGATTTCCGGCGGTCACCCACGGAAGCGGGTCTTTCAGGCGGTAGTTGTATTCGCCGGCATTTTCGCCGGGAACGCGCTCAAACGGGTCCGCGGTGAACACATGCGCCTTGGTCGGGTGCAGCGCGAGGAAGTTCGGCAGCGGGTAATCAACCGCCGGGTCGGCCGCGCCATACGCCTTGCTCGCCCGGCTCGGCGAAATGTCAATGGCTTTGCGCGTCGGCGCAAGCGTCTGCCCGTCGACCCATGTGCTGACATTGTCGCTCGGCGCGGCGTTTTGGCGCGCGCCCTGCACATCGTAGCGGACGCCGCCGGTCAGGCCGTTGATGCTGTAGCGCTGCACGGCGACAAAGTGGCCCCGGTCATTGGCGCCGGACTCGTCCTGCCACGCGCCGGCGGCGACATCATCGGCGGTGTTGGCGAGGCCGTCGGGCCCGTTGGCGGCCGCGGTGCGCCAGCGGAAGCGGTAGCCGGCAAGCGGCGGGCCGCCGGTGTCCAGGCTAAAGTTTGGTATCTGCACCGCGAGCCCTCCGGAAACGGCCAACACAGTGACAGTAGCCGGCGGCCGCGGCGGACCCGAAGCCGCGGCCGCGTTGGAATTATCCGACCACGCGCCGTTGCCGACGCTGTTGACCGCGCGCACCCGCGCGTGATAGTTCGCGCCGGCCTCCAGCCCGGTGACCGCATACGCGCGGTCGGACGGGTTGCTGATCTCCTGCCCGGTCGCGTTCGGCAGCCAGTTGCTGTCGCCGGTCTTTTTCCACTGCACATGAAACGCGGTAACGGCCGCGCCGTTGTTGTCGGCGCCGCCGCTCCAGGTCCAGGCGACATCCACGCTTCCCGAAACCGTGGTGGAGCGCGCCGCAGTCGGCTTCGCCGGTTTCGCCGGCGCGCCGGCGGCGCGGGTCACGGTGACGGTGTAGGTCCTGGTGGTGCTGCCGTCCTGCGCGGTCACCACCAAAGTAATGTCTTTCGCCACGCCGACCGTGAGCGCGACCGCCTCGCTGGCCGCGCCGCTTGCCGGGTCGTTGTCGGCGTCCCCGGCGATGACCAGTTTGCTGCCGACATAGGTCGCGGTGAAAATCACCCCGGCGACATCGGTGGCGACATCGGCGGTGTATTCGGTGGTGGAGGAAACGAACGGCGTGTCCAGCGAAACCGCGGTGACGCCGTCGGCGGTGCTGACGGTGAGCGCGGTGATGTCGGCGTTGGTCGCGGCCGCGGACGGCGTTTCGGTGGCCGAGGCCGACCAGACGCCGATGCCCTCGGCGTTGACCGCCGCCACCTGCACCTGGTAGGCGGTGCCGGTTTCCAGTCCGGTGATGGTGTAGGCGCGCGCGGTCGCGTCTCCGGCCTGCACGCCGCTGCCGGCGCCGTTCCAGTTGACGCTGCCCGTGGCCGGGTCCTTGCCCCAGCGCACTTGGTAGGCGGTGATCGCCGAGCCGCCGTTGCCGCTCGCCGCGACCGCGCTCCAACTGACATCCAGCGAGCCGGCCGCGCTGCCATTGGCCAGGGTCGGCGTTGCCGGCGCGACCAGCGGCGGGCCGACTTGGCGGGTAATGTTGAAGGTGTAGGTCTTGGTGGTGGAGCCGTCGGCCGCGGTGACGACCAGTTTGAGGGTGTTCTCGCCGATGTCAAAGTCGGTGCGGCCGGTGACGAAGCGGTAGGGGCTGTGCGACAACTTGCTAACGCCGAAATCATCTTGGTCCACATCATCAATTTCGTTGCCGGAAAAGACCCCCGCAAAAACCACGCCGGGCACGTCGGCGGGAATGCGGGCGGTGTAGGTGGTGATGTTTCGGGAAAACGCCGGAGAGAGCGTTACCTCGTCACCGACCGAGGTGTTGACGGTGACGGTGATGCTGCGGATGTCGGCGTCGTCCGCGCGCGCGGTCGGAGTCGCGCTGCTTGACGCGGAGAACGCGCCGGCGCCGCCGGAATTGACCGCCGCGATTTGCACCATATACGGCGCGCGCGGCACCAAGTCGCTGATGGTTTCGCTGCGCGTGCCGGCGCCGCCGGCGGTGTCCTGCCCGGCGGCGCCGTTGGCGTTCAGCCAGACCGGGTCGCCGCTGCGCGGCGTGATCGCCCAGCGAATTTTGTAGCCGGTCAGCGCGCCGCCGCCGGTGTCGCCCGGCGCGTCCCACTGCACGGTAATCGCGTCCACCGCCGCGGTCGCGGCGGTGATGCCCGGCGCGCCCGGCGCGCTGAGCGCGGCCGCGGCCGTGGTGGAGGCGCTCCACGGGCTGTCGCCCTCGCTGTTTTTCGCGGCGATTTGCACCACATATTCCACGCCGGCGGCGAGGCTGCCGATGGTGAAACCCGCGGTGTCGCCGTCGCCGGAAAACTCCACGCCGGATGCGCCGTTCGCGCTCTCCCAGTCGCTCGCGTCTCCGTCATTGGACCAGCGGTAGAGGTAGCCGCTGACGCTGTTGTCGTTGAGCGCGGTCCAACTCAGATCCAGTTCGCCGAAAGCGCCGCCGGCCGCGGCGGTTACCCCGGCCGGCGCCGACGGCGCCGCCGAGGCGGCCGCGGCGATGGTGCCGGTGGCGGCGATGGCGCCGCCCGGCAGCGAATACGAATCGGCGCCGTGCCCGCCGGTGACGGTGATTTCCAAATCATCGGCGCCGAGCCCGGTGACGGTCTTGCCGGCGCCCTGCGCGGCGGAATCAAACGCGGCGGTGGCGCCGCTTTTCAGCGACAGCGCGACCGTCTGCCCGGAAACCACATTGCCGATGTCCGCGGAGACGGTCGCGCCGGAGACGCCGGTGTTGCCGTCATGCGATTTGGTCAGCACGACATTGCTCAGCGTCAGCGGGCGCGGCGTGATGGCGCCGCTCGCGGTGACGCTCGCGAGGCGGTAATGGAATATGCGGTTGCCGGTGAGGCTCGCGCCAAAATCGCCGATGGTTTTGTTCGCGCCGGCCGCGGCCGCGGCGACGCCGCCGGCCTCCTGATACTTGCCGCTGTGGCTGAGTCCCACCTCGCCCTCGTCGACGGCGATAATGTCGCCGTCGGCAAAACCTCCGCCCAAATCGGAGGGCGCGGCGTCGGTGCCGTCATAGACTTTGTTCACGCCGGTGGCGGTGTAGCTGATTGGCCTTTTGGTGACCGAGAACCGCCGGTTGGCTGCGCCGCCCCCCAGCACCACGCGGTAGAGTTTTCGTTTGGCTTTCCGCAGGAAAATGTCTTTCACATTGCCGCGAAGTTCGAATTGGTGATTGTCGTTGGCGGCGTCACTTCTGCTGGTGGCGCCCTGGCGCGTCAGCGGGTTTGAGCGCTTGTCTTCCGCAAGCAGCGTGTTCTCCTCGTCGTCGCCGGCGCCGTAGCCGGACACGGTGTAAACATAGTCCGGTTCGGGGTTGCCATACACCTTGGACTGCCCGGCCGCCGGCGTCACCGTCAGCGTGCATTTGTTGGTTTGGGTGCAAGTCTGTTGCGCCGCGGCCGGCGCCGCGGCGGTCAGCAAAGTTGCGCCGATGGCGGCGGCGAGAAGGCGCGACGCGGACGCGCGCAAGGAGGCAAAAATGGCGGGGAGTTTCATGGGGATTCCTCGGTCGGTGGAATGGGGCGGCGAAAGCAGTCCGTGAGTATAAACGGCATGCCCGCAAAAATGCGCCAAAAACCGCATTTTTCGCCGGGTTTTCACGGCGATTTTCGGCGTATTCAAGGTTTTCCGCGGCGATTTTTACGGCGATTTCCGCGCCGGTGCTACACTCCCCCCCATTTCTCGCAGACATTTCCGCGGACATTTTCCCGCGGACATTATTAACATGACCATCGCCTTCATCGCCGACCTGCATTTAAGTTCGCAACGCCCGCGCGCGGTGGAAATGTTCACGCAATTCCTGCGGCGCGGCGCGGCGAAACTGGAGCAGATTTACATCCTCGGCGACTTGTTTGATTACTGGGTCGGCGACGACGGCGCCGGCGCGCTCGGCCACGAAAAAGTGGAGATGGAATTGCGCGCCGCAACCGAAAAAGGCGCGCGCATTTTTTTCATGCGCGGCAACCGCGACTTTTTAATCGGCGAAGATTTCGCGCGCCGCGCCAATTGCGAACTCCTGCCCGACCCGGCGGTGATTGAGCCGGGCCGCCGCCTCCTGTTGACGCACGGAGACGCGCTTTGCACCGATGACAAGGAGCATCAGGAGGCGCGCGGAAAAATGCTGTCGGAAAAGTGGAAGCGCGTGTTTCTGGAAAAACCGCTGGACGCGCGCATGCAAACCGCCGCCGAAATGCGCGCGCAAAGCGAGGCCGGCAAACTGCAAAAGGACATGAAAATCATGGATGTGAACCAGGGCGCGGTGGAGGAACTGATGCTGCGCCACCGCGCCGATGTGCTGATTCACGGGCACACGCACCGCCCGGCGGTGCACCAATTTACACTCGCCGGCAAGCCGGCCTGGCGGTATGTCCTCGGCGACTGGTTTGACGGACGCAGCGCCGCGTATTACGCCGGCGGAAAACTGGCGTTGCGGAAGTAGCCGGAGTTTTCTGCGGGAGTTTTTAAGGAGTCGGCAACAACGCGCGCACCGCGGCGAGCGCGGAGTCGGCGTTCGCGGCGGCGCCGAATTTCTCAATCAAACTCGCCGCCTCGGTCACACCGAGCAAATAGCGCGCGATGATCACGCCGTCGCGCGCGGTGGTGCCGGCGTTGCCGTCCACATCCAAAACCCCGTCGGAAACCAGCGCGGCCATTTTTTGCTCCAACCCCGCGGCCGTGCTGCCGCTGAGCGTGCTCAGGTTCGCGGTCAGCGCGTCTCCGCGCAGCCCGAACAGGTAGCGCATGATCACCGCGCCCTCTTCAAAGGTCGCGTTGCCGTCCACATTCAGGTCCAGCCGCCCGCTCGGGCGGTAGAACCCGGAGGTGAATACCATGGTGTAGTTGCCGCCGACCACCGCCAGCGTGCCCCTCACGATCGGCACGGTGCCGCTGGGATTCGCGGCGCCGTATGCCAACTCGCCGCTCAGCACTTCTTCGGCGGTTTCGCCGGCGACCAGTCCCTCGCCGGCGGCCCCCGATGCGAGCGTGTAGCGCAAATCGGCCGCGTCCGGCTGCGCCAGCGCGGCGACATCGTCGGCCGTGACGCGCAACGGGCGCGCGGTAATCGTCCCCGCCACGGTCTCGGCGATTTGGTAATTGCCGGCCTCCTCGCCGGTCAATTGCGGCGCGATGGCGTTCGCGTCGGCGACATTTTTGCTGTTGTAAACGCCGCCGGTTCCAAGCGAAACTTTGCCGCGGTCGGCCTCAATCACATCAACGGTGTTGAGCGCCAGGCCGCTCTGCGAGAACCCGGACGGCGCGTCGGTGGTGCCGTCATAGACCTTGGTGGTGCCGCCGGTCGCGGCGATCGTGCCGGTGACGCCGATGGTTTTCGGCGTAATCCGCGCCGGAATGCCGCTCACGCTCGCGTCCAGTTGGTAGTTGCCGGCGTCTGCGCCGCTCAGCACGACTTCCAAGAAGCGCGCGGTCAGCACATCCTTGCTGTTGTAGTTGCTGCGCGCGAACGAGACATTGTCGGCGCCGGTGACCACGCCGACCGCGGTGATCACCGCGGTCAGCGCCGGCGGGGTGGTGTCGCCGTTGTAGACCTTGGTCGGCACCGTGTCGCCGAGCGTCAGCGTCAGCGTCTTCGGCGTGATTTCGCCGCCGGTTTCCAACTCGGCCGGCAGCGACGCCGGCAGCGCGTAGTTGTTCGGGTCGCCGCTCGCGCCGGGGGCGGTCTGCAGTTCCCAGGTGATGTTGGAAACGCGAATGCCGGTTCCGACCGAGGAAGACGCATACAGGCCCGCGGTCGGCGCCAAAATCAGCGCGTCATCGCCGACCGCGCCGGTGATGACGCCGCTGCCGGCGGCGAGTTTGCTGCCGCCGAGTTGCGGCGTGTTGTCAAACTCCTTCACCAGTTGCGGCGCCGACACGCTCACCTCTTTCGCGGCGATGACACCGGTGGCATCCACGCCGCCCGACGGAAGTTGGTAGTTCGCGGCCTTGCCGCCGGCGCCGTCGGCGAGGCGAAACTGCACGCCGCTCATCTGCAAATTCTCGCCGACGCCGCTCTGCGGGTAGCCGCCGAGGCCCGGAATGATTTCCAATTCCAGCGCCTCGCCGGCGACCAAGTTGCCGAGCGCGCCGCCGCCGACCGCGACGCTCGCGCCGACCACGGCGGTGCCGTCATAGGGCTTGGTCAGCGTCACCGTGTCCACGGTCACTTCGCGCGGCGCGATTTCGCCGAGCGCGGCAATTTCACCGGGCAACTGGTAATTCGCCGGGTCGCCGTCGCCGGCGCTTTGCAATGCAAAGTCGGCCGCGTCGGCGTTGGTGAAAGTCAGCGGCCCGCCGGCGTCGCTCTGCGGGTAGGTGATGTCGTGACCGCTGGCGAGCGCGAGGCGGAAAGTATTCGCGCCGACCGCGCCCTGCACTTCGGCGCCGACCACCACGACCGCATTCGCGCCGGTCGCTTCGGCGGTGTCGCCGCCGTCATAGGATTTGCGCAGCGTCGCGGTGCCGCTGATGGTCACCTCTTTCGGCTCAATTACGCCGATGACCGTGAGGGACGGCAGCGAGTAATTCGCCGGGTCGCTGGCGGCGTCGCCTTGCGGCGCGACAAGTTCAAAATCCGCGCCGGTGACGCCGACGCCGGTTCCGGCGTTGACGCTGTCATAGGTTCCGTCGTTCGCCGCCGCGAGTTGCAGCGTGAACGCCTGCGCGCCGATCGTGCCGGTTACCGCGCCGCCGGTGAGGACGACGCCGGCCATGGAGTCGGTGTCGTCAAAGGTTTTGGTCACGGTGACATCGGCGACCGCGACTTCCTTCGCGGTGATTTCGCCGGCGACGGTGATGCTCGCCGGCAGCGTGTAGTTGCCCGGTTTTGCGCTGCTGTCCGGGCTGACCAAATCAAAAGTCGCGCCGCTGACGGTGCGCGTTCCCACGCCGGCCGCGTCGTAATCGCCGGCGGTCGGGCGCAGCGCCAATGATTCGCTGCCGGCCTCGCCGCTGACTTCGCCGCTGCCGGCCTTTACCGAACTCGCGCCGAGCGTGGTGTCGCCGTCGTATATCTTGGTCAGCGTGACCGCCGCGACCGTCACTTCTTTCGCGGTGATGACGCCCGTGATGGAGAGCGAGGCCGGAATCGCGTAATTCGCCGCGGTTCCGCTGCTCGCGGTCAGTTCAAAGTCATCGCCGTCCACGCCGGTCATGGAAATGCCGGTGCCGACATCGGCGCTGTCATAGGCGCCGACCGCGCCCGATTTCAGCGACAGCGTCGCCGCGTCCGAAGATTCCAGGCCGCTGAGAACGCCGCCGCCGAAAACCGCGCCGGCAATCGTGGTCGCGCCGTCGTATTCCTTGGTCAGCGTGATTGCGGCCGCGGTCAGCGCCTTCGGCGTGATCGTGTATTCCGCGCCGGGCTCAATCACGAACAGATACTTCGCGTCAATGCCGGCCGCGGTCGGCAGCGGGTCCACCAGCGAGAACGCGTAGCGCCCCGCGTCGTTGCCGGCGGCGCGCTGCACAACCGCCTGCCCCGAAGTGAAGAACTGGGTGCTCGCGCTGTCGCCGGTGATGAAGGCGCTGCCGCTTTGCGGCGCGACCGTGAAAGTAAACGCCGCCGGGTCGGCGCCGCCGAAGGCGCGCGTGGTCTCGGCCGGCGTGACCACCAGCGTCTGCAGCGCGCTGCGCACGAATTCGCCGGCGGTGAAGATCAGTTGGTAATTGGACGAGGCGGCGAGCGAGCCGATGGTCAGCGGCGAAGTGAAGCGCGGCGCCGAGCCGGTCTCGGTTCCGAGCGCGATGGAGCCGGACAGAACCGTGGCGGCGGTGTCGGAGCCGACCAGGCCCTCGCCGGACACGCCGCT
>JALCBG010000061.1 GCA_028066695.1 Gammaproteobacteria bacterium
AGACAAACAGCCGCGGCAAATAAAACAGCGCCGCGAACCAGGTGGTGATGAAGATTAGGTGGAAGGATTTGAACCAGAGCATTGGGGGATTTTATAGGAAATTTTTGGGGTTTTTAAGGGGGGATATGTGCCGCTGAAAAAATCGCTTGACATCTCCCCCCACCTCGCATTACGATTAGGCACCCTCATGCGAGGCGGTTATGAAAGAGAAACAGACGCGCAAATTCGCTTACAAACCGGTGCGGGGCTAATCCGCATGGCGAAATTCCGCACCGCATCAGCGCCGCCTCGCGCCCAGCCGGATTTCCAGTCACGCATCGTTGTCGGCGATGTCATCGAGACCTTGCAAGAACAGCGATTTGACCTGCCTTTCGATGTGGTGATCGCTGATCCGCCATACAACATCGGCAAGGATTTCGGCAACAATCACGACAACATGCCGCTGGATGAATATGTCGCATGGTCTCATCAGTGGCTCAACGAGTGTTTCCGCCTGCTGGCCGACAATGGGCTGGTCTATGTCTACGGACTGCCCGAAGTGCTGGCGCGAATCGCCATCCAATATCCGATCGAAGAGCAACGCTGGCTGGTGTGGCACTACACGAACAAAGCGGTGCCGTCATCGAAGTTTTGGCAGCGCTCATACGAATCGATCCTGTGCCTGTGGAAGCCCGGGACCAAGCGCCCGCACCTTGAAATCGACCAAATTCGCCTGCCCTACACCGACCATTTTCTGCGGTGCGCCGGAAAAGAACGCAAGGGGACAAAGGGGAGGTATGGCAGAAGCGGCAAAAAAACGATTTACAACGACAACGGCGGCGCGTTGCCGCGCGATGTCATCGAAGTGCCGGCGCTGGCGGGCGGTGCGGGGCGGGCGGAACGATGGTTCGCCTGCCGCAGTTGCGGCGGCAGTGTCATGCCGCCGAGCGAGCTGCCCAAGCACGATGGGCATGACATATTGAAGCACCCCACCCAAAAACCGATGGAATTGACCAAACGGCTTATCCAGTCCCGCATTAATGGAAGTGGCGGGCGCGCCCTGATACCGTTCGCCGGATCCGGCTCGGAATGCGTCGTCTCCCGCTCGCTTGGCGTGTCGTTTCTCGGTATTGAAATTAACCCCGAATTCGCCAAGTTCGCGCGCAGCTGGCTGAAACAATGTACCGCCTGACTTCCCGCATGGTGCAATCGCTTGAACGCGACCTGCGCAAATACCATGACCTGTTTCAAGGCGGCCGGTGCAGTGGCTGGGAACTGGAGGAGCTAGTTGTCCGCGCAATCAAGGGCGACACCAGCGCCAACCATCAAGCGCGCTGGCGGGAATCCGGCCACGACGACAAAGCCGATATTATCGTTACGGCAAACGGCGATGAGCATCTTGTCCAGGTCAAGTCGGGGCAATGGGTGCGGAAAAATAACCCTGTGCTACACCTATCAGGGCACCGGCTCGGGCGATTTGAAAAAAACGCCGACGCCATCACCGACTATCTCAACAATCCCGTCGCGAGCATGCTGGCAATACCATGCAAAAAAGTCAACGACGAGCGTGGGCGCACGTTCACTTATGAGGTTTCTTACATTTCAAAAGAATACCTCGTTGGCTTGCGCGCTGATGCATGGGTCAAATTGGCAAAACAATGGAAGCAGACAAACGAGCATGGCGTTGAGTTTTCCATTACCGGATCGATGAGCTGGCAGATCTGGTGGAAAATTCCGCGCGAGCACGTTGATGTCGCCCACCGCCTGAGCATTTGAGTGTATAATCCTCTTATGCTGGAAAAGTTTCCTGATTCTGATTATTCGCTTTCCGCGCCGGAGGAGTGGGCGTGGGAGCAGATTCGTCGTGGTGAAGTCGCTGATATGCGCTTTGCGCCTGACGGTGGCGGTGCAAACTCGCCGTGCAAACCGGTTGAAGATGGTTGGATCTCGTGGGCACAATATGTTGCTGGTCGCACTCTGTCTGCAAAATTTACTAAGACTATCGTAACGCGCCCGCAACCTGCGTATATTCCTGGTACACGTCGTATTCATATTGAGAACGCGGTCATCGACCAATTTCTCGATCTTGCAAACGAAGAAATTGAAATGGAATTGTGGATCAGAAACAGTTTTCTTCGTGCGGGCATTGACATTAATGCCGCCCATTTTCATCGCAGCCTTTTGCTTGATGGATCGGTGGTAGAACAAAGAATGTCAAGCAATGATGCCGTATTTGACCGATACCTTTCAATGGGACACGGCAAATACCCTGAGATCTGGCTGATTGGTGCAAAAATTGGCCGGCGGCTTTCTGTTGTTGGATCGACTGTTACCGGACAGATCAATGCGGATAATGCCGTAGTTACTGACAGCGTATTTTTGCACGATAACGCAATATTCGAGCAAGAAGTTCGTCTGGTTGGCGCAAAAATTGGCGGACAGATTGCCGCTCACGACTCCGTATTCAAGGGACAACTCAGTGCTGATGACATCGAGGTGAATGGAGACATGTTTTTGCGATATGGTGCAGTATTTGAGAAAGCAATTACCTTAGCCGGCGCAAAAATTGGCGGAGACCTTTCGACTGACAACTCGACTTTCAATGAGGTGGTTTACCTGCATGGCGCAAAAATTGGAGGGAATATTTCAGCCATCGAATCCACTTTTGAAAAGGAGTTCAATGCCGATAACGTCGAAGTGGCGGGAAATGTGTTTTTGTGTGCCGGGGCAAAATTCGAGAGTGAAGTTTCCTTGATAGGTGCAAAAATCAATGGACTGCTACTTCTTAACAACGCACGCTTTGCAGGTGAACTCTCTTTAGAAAGTGCGCAGATTACAAGAGCCCTATTCCTTTTCGGATACACGACGGGCTACTCAAATAGTCCGAAATGGAATACAACTGCCAAACTCACTTTGCGTAACGCTTACGCGGGGTCGTTACGCGCGCAAATGCCGGGCAGTTGGCTCATTGATAAAGAGGATGAGACAGCCGAGTCGCAACAAGTCAGGGTAGATCTAGTCGGCTTCTCTTATGGCCGACTGGATCTCCAAGGCATCGAACAAATCGATCCTCACGCACTGTTAGCGTGGATAAAAAGCGCTGCCCTCGCAGGACAGTACACCCCGCAACCCTATGCACAACTCGCCAAAGTGCTGCGTGAAATGGGCGCGGAAGACGCGGCGAATGTGGTGGACATTGCGCGGCACGACCATTACTACAAAACGCTGACGCGTCCCAAAACTTTCGGCGGAAAAACTAAGTACTACTTGAAAAAACTTTGGGGCGGACTCCGCAACCAAATTGACCGCTATGGAGTCCGCCCGTGGCACTCGCTTCTTTGGTTTGGCGGAATTGCACTGGCTGGCGCATTCGTGAATGCTTTCTGGATTTTTGCGCAGCCGGAGTCCGTCTGCACGATGCATTTTGGCCTAGATTTTTGGCTCTACTTCCTCGACTGCCTCCGCTACTCCATCGAAAACATGCTCCCAATCCCGGGCGTGTCCGGTATCGCGCACGAAATGACGGTCACGAGCCAAATCAGCGCATTCATTTTGCTCGTGCAAAAACTCATCGGCCTGTTTTTACTCGGCATCTTCATCCGCGACGTGGTCCTGTAGCCCCGCGCAACTCCACCCCCAGCGCGTACATCTCGCGGCCGCTGCCGCCGGTGATTTCGGCGGCGATTTTGCTGGCGCGTTTTAGGGGCATTTCGGGCATCAGCAGGCGCATGACTTCGCGCGCCTGCGCGGCATCCGGGGCGGCCGGGTCGGCGCCGCGCAGGACGATGACGAATTCGCCTTTGCGGTGGCGCGCGTCGGCGGCGATGGTCGCGGCGACTTCGCCGAGCGCACCGCAGTAAAAGGTTTCAAACTTTTTGCTGATCTCGCGCGCCACGCTGACCGCGCGCGCCGCGCCGAAAATTTCGCGCATCGCCGGCAGAGTTTTGCCGATGCGGTGCGAGGCCTCGTAAAAAATCAATGTGCGCGGCTCATGTTGCAGTTCGCGCAGGCGGCGATCGCGCGCCTCGGCTTTGGGCGGCAGAAATCCCTCAAAACAAAACCGCGCGGCCGGCTGGCCGGCGGCCGACAGCGCGGCGATCGCCGCGTTCGCGCCGGGCAGCGGAATCACCTGCAGTCCGCGTTCGCGCGCGGCGCGCACCAGGCCGCCGCCGGGGTCGCTGAGAAGCGGCGTGCCGGCGTCGCTGATCAGCGCGATGCGCGCGCCGGCGGCAAGTTTCGCCAGCATTTTTTCCCGCTGCGCCGATTCGTTGTGGCTGTGAAACGACTGCAACTTCGCGTTGATTCCGTGATGCCGCAGCAGCACGCGCGCGCGGCGGGTGTCTTCCGCCAAAATCAAATCGGCGTCGCGCAGCGCGTCCAGCGCGCGCAACGTGATGTCGGCGAGGTTGCCGATGGGCGTGGCGACCACGAACAACGCGCCGGCGGTTTCGGGGGCGCGGGTTGTGCGGTTCATGCGCGGGTTTGGTTATACTCGGCGAATATGGATGCTCTGGCATTGTATCGTCCGCGGGCGTTTTGGCGGCGCGCGGAACGCCGCGGGGGCATGCTCCCCCTCTCGCCGCCGCCCTACTCGGCGCGTAAAACGCCGGGGGCGCGCGCCGCCATTGCCGGCGCGATTGGCGCGGTGTTCATTATCTGCAGTCCCAACGCGGCGGCGCAAGTATTGACCGGCCCGCCCGGCTGGGGCACCAAGCGCCCGCCGCCGCCGGTTGAGACCTGGAAGCGCGAGTCGCGCCACTTTCAGGAAGCGCAAAAACGCGCCGCCAAAGCCGAATTCGGCGACACCCCGTTCGTGGAGATGGATGTCGTGGACGCGCCGCATCCGTCGCTGAACATTACGCTGCCGGACGAGTTGGACGCGTCTCCGCCCGGCGCGCCGAGCATGATGCGCGGCGAATTGAGCGAGCCGCTGAAACTCGCGCCGCGCGAGGACCCGCCGCGCGAGGTCGCGCGCGTGCTGCTGGCGCGCGCCGCCGAATTGCTGGAGGCGCGCGAATTTGACGCCGCCGAAGACCTGCTCGCCGGGCTGCAGACGCTGCCGATGTCGCGCGCGCAGTCGCACACCTTTAAATACCGCCAGGCGCAACTCGCGCATTTTCGCGGCGACCACCAACTCGCGGCCGGCCTGCTGCGCATACTGGAGGACACGCCCGAATTGCGCGCCGAGTTGCGCGGCGAATTGCTGCTGACGCTGGCTGATTCGCTGCAGGCGCTCGGGCGCGCTGCCGGCGCGGTGGAGGCGCTGCTGCGCCGCGACAAAATTGATTTGCAGGACAACCTGTCGACGCACCTGCGCATTTTGGATTTGGTGGATTCGCTGGACCCGCTCAACCTGCTGCTGCTGCGCGAGAACGCGCCCGACGCGGAAGGCTGGATTGCGCTCAGCGAGGTTTTGAAATCGCCGCCGGCCGAGCGCCGCGCCGCCGCGCGGCGGTGGCGCGCGTATTACCGCGGCCACCCGGCGACGCGCGCGCTGCACCGCCGCTTGGAAGCGCCGAAAGAGGAAGAAGGCGCGCCGCGCTACCGCCACATCGCGATGCTCCTCCCGCTCACTTCCAACTTCGGCGGCGCGGCGCGCGCGTTTTACGAGGGCTTCATGCACGCGCATGCCGAAAGCACCGCGGAGGTCCGCCCCGAAGTGAGTCTGCACGACATCGGAGACGACCCGTCCATCGCGCCGCTGTATTCGCAAAACGCCATCGCCGGCGGCGCGGACTTTTTGGTGGGGCCGCTCGGGCGGCGCGCGGTCGGCGCGCTGCTGGAAGCGGGCCCGCCGAAAGTGCCGGCGCTTTTGATAGGCGGCGTGCCGCCCGGCAAAACCGCGCCGGCGCTTTACGGCATCAGTCTCGCGCCCGAACAGGACGCGCGGCAGACCGCCGAGCGCGCGTTTTTGGACGGCAACCGCCGCGCCGGAATTTTTTACAGCGATTCGCCGCAGGGCTGGCGCATCGCCAAGGCCTTTGAAAAGCGGTGGAGCGAACTCGGCGGCGAGGTGATCGGCAACGCCGCGCTGCCCTCCGACATCGCCACGCACTCGCGCGTCATTCGCAAACTGCTGGGCATTGACCGCAGCAACGCGCGCGCGCGCGCGCTCGGCGCGCAACTCGGCATCGGTTTGGAATTCACGCCGCGCCGCCGCGGCGACATTGACTTTTTGTTCCTCGCCGCCGGCGCCGCCGAAGTGCGCATTCTCGCGCCGCAGTTGCGGTTTTTTCACGCGCACAACCTCGCCCTCTACGCGACCTCGCAAATCTTCAGCGGCGAGCCGAACCCGGTGATTGACGCGGATTTGGACGGGGTGATTTTCGGAGACGCCGACTGGATGCTGGACGCGCTCGGCCGCGCCGAGTGGCGCGCGCCGAGCCCCTACCACCACAGCGAACTGGACCGCCTGTTCGCGCTCGGCATGGAGAGTTACAACCTGATTCCGCTGCTTTCCGATTTGCGGCGCGAGCCGTGGCGGCGGTATTTCGGCGAGGCGTTTGAACTCAGCATTCGCCAAAACGGAAACGCGCGGCGGCATCTCGCCTGGGCGCAATTCAACGGCGGAAAACCGGTGCGCATTCCGCCGCCGGCGACGCGCGAGAATTGACCGGCATGACGGACATGATGAGCATGATGGACATGATTCGCAACGCGCTGGCGAAGTGGCGCGCGCCGAAACTTGCGCCGCATTTGCGGCGCGGCGCGGCCGTGGAAAAACTCGCGCTCGCGCATTTGCGCGCGCATGGCCTGCGCCTGCTGCGGCGCAATTACCGCTGCCCCGGCGGCGAAGTGGACATGGTCATGCGCGAGCGCGGCGAGTTGGTTTTCGTGGAGGTGCGCTACCGCAACTCGGAAGCCTTCGGCGGCGCGGCGCGCAGCGTGGACGCCGGCAAACGCCGCCGGCTGCGCCTCGCCGGCGAATCGTTTTTGCAGCGGCATCCCCGTCATGCGCATGCAAATTGCGGCTGCCGCTTTGATGTGGTCGCGGTCGGCGGCGACGCGCCGAACTACCGCATAGACTGGATTCGCGACGCGTTTTAATGAACAATCGCGCATGACCATGACCCCGCCCGCAGACCTGTCCGCCCGAGTTGAGGCGATGTTCGCCGACGGCATCGGCACGCTGGAAGCCGCGCGCCGCGAATTGCCGGAAATTGCGGCCGCGGCCGCGGCCGCGCTCGCCGAGTCGCTCGCGCATGGCGGCAAAATCCTGATTTGCGGCAACGGCGGCTCGGCCAGCGACAGTCTGCATTTCTCGTCGGAATTGCTGAACAAATTTGAGCGCGTGCGCCGCCCGCTGGCCGCGGTCAGTTTGTCGGCCGACATTTCCGCGCTGACTTCCATCGCGAATGACGAGAGTTATGACGCGGTTTTCTCCAAGCAAATTGAAGCGCTCGGGCGCGACGGCGACATGCTGGTGGCGATCACCACTTCCGGAAATTCGCCGAACATTTTGCAGGCGGTGCGCGCCGCGCATGCCGCGAACATGCGCTGCGTCGCGCTCAACGGAAAAGGCGGCGGCGAGTTGTCAAAACTCCTCGGCGCGAACGACATTGACATCGTCGCGCCCGGGCGCAGCACCGCGAGGATTCAGGAAATACACGGTATACTCATCCACGCTTTTTGCGACCTGATCGACCGACAACTTTTCGGAGACGCAAAATCATGAAACGCGCGCGAATTCTTTTCGCCCTGCTGGCGCCGCTGCTTCTCGCGGCATGCGAGGCGGTGCTGTTCACCACCGCCGTGGTCACCGCGGTGGATGTTTCCATTGACCGCCGCACGCCGGGGCGCTACTTGGACGACAACCGCTTGGAACTGAAATTGCGCGGCGTGTTTTCCTCGGACGAGGCGCTGGACGGCGTCAACATCAGCGTCACCGTGCTGAACGGCATCGTGCTGTTGACCGGCGAGACGCACAGCGACGCGCAGCGCCGCCGCGCCGAGGAACTCGCGCAGGAGCATCCGGAGGCGCGCAAGGTGGTGAACGAACTGCAACTCTCCGGCGCGACCAACCTGCCGAGCCGCGTCAACGACGCGTGGATCACCGGCAAGGTAAAAGCGCGCCTTCTTAATGTGCGCAACTTTCCGGACAGCGCGGTCAAGGTCGTGACCGAGCACGGCAAGGTGTATTTGCTCGGGCTGGTCAGCCGCGAGGAAGGCGGCATCGCCATCGCCGCGACGCGCCGCGTGCGCGGCATCACGCACATCATCACGGTGTTTGAATACACCGATTAAGCGCGCCGTAAAAATCGGCGCGCTTTTTTTAATGAGCGGCGGAAAAATCTACGACCCGGCGGCCGGCGCGCTGCCGGACTGGCTGGCCAAGTTGCCGCGCCCGCTGGTTTTCACCAACGGCTGCTTTGACATTTTGCACCGCGGACACGCGCGGTATTTGGAGCAGGCCGCGGAACTCGGCGCGGCGTTGTTGGTCGGCGTGAACAGCGACGAATCGGCGCGCAAACTGGGCAAGGCGCATGGCGGCCCGTTCAATTCGCTCGCCGACCGCATGGCGCTGCTGGCCGCGCTGGCGGCGGTGGATGCGGTCGCCGCGTTTTCCGAGGAGACGCCGCGCGAATTAATTTTGCAGGCGCGGCCGGAGGTGCTGGTGAAAGGCGGGGACTGGGCCGTGGAAAAAATTGTCGGCGCGGACGAGGTGCGCGCCTGGGGCGGCGAGGTGCATTCGGTGGCGTTTGAGTTTGAGCGCTCCACCACCGGGCTGGTGGAGCGGATTCGGGGGAAGGGTTAGGCGGCCTGTTCGCATTGCATGACGCTTGCAAAAAGTTTTTGCAAGTGGTTGATGATCACCGCATCTTTGCAAGACAATTTCACGGGGAACACTGTCAACTGCAATTTGGGGTCGTAGCAGTATGTGACTTTTTCGGTGAAATCCTCATTTTCCGGGTACAGCAGATAGAGTTGGACTTCCGCACCCGGGCATTTCTCCTGATACTTCTTGCCGTAGGCGTACAGTTGGTACATGTCGCCCGGGGTGATGTCGTGATTGTCCTTCCTCGCATTGAGGCGCTTCCATTTGGTGTCCATAATCCAGATTTTTTTGTCGTCTCCATCGCGCGCAACAATGTCCGGGCGCAAGTTGAACAATTTAACTTCGCGGTTTTCCCCCTGCTCGGTCACGGAGCGCTCGATCAAATAATACTTTCGCTCTTGCGCTTTCACATTCCAATTCGGCGGCGCCGCGCGCGCGATCATGTGCGCGACATAGTCCTCAAAAATATCCTGCATCGGAAACAACAACGCCAGCGCCGGATTGTTGTCGCGCCAAGTCGCCGGCGCGGCGCGTTTCAAAAACAGCCGCGCCCACGGGAACAGGCGGTTGTATAACGGCATCGTCCGGTCCACGCGCGCGCGGATTAAATCGGTGTCAATGTCGGTGGAAGGCGGGATGTCCTCAAAGTAAAACAGCGCGTTGCGAATTTGCGCGCGGTTTTCCTCTTTGCGGCTGGCGCGCAGCAGCAACTGCAGCGCGGATTTCAGCAGGCGGTTCACCGGGCGGTTCGGCGAGAAGATTTCATAGCGCACATAAAACCGCTCGCGGTGCACCAAGTTGTGCCGCAAATGCTGCGCCATCATCAGTTTGCCTTTCAGGTAATGGCGATTCTCCTCCACTTCGCCGTATGCGCAGGCGAGTCCGCGGCGGGTGAGTTCGCGCATGTCTTTCAAAAACATCGCGATAAACGCCTCAAGGATCGGGAAGTTTTTGATTGCGCGAATGTCGGCGTCGTTCAGGTTGCGGCACGGGCCGTCGCGGTAGTGGCGGAGCATTTTTAGGAAGATGTCGCGCTCGCGGTCGGTGTCTTCCCCGCCGTCCAAATCCACTTTCGGCAGGATTTCTATCGTGGTGCCGTCGCGGGTTTGGATTACGCCGACATAGTTTTTCGCGGTGACGGTGCGCGAGGTGACGCGCATTACCCAGTTGCTTTCCGGGTCCGGGTTGTCCTGAACATAGGCGCGGATTTCTTTCAGCGCGCGCTCGCTGATTTT
>JALCBG010000008.1:0-30520 GCA_028066695.1 Gammaproteobacteria bacterium
TGCACAACGCAAAGGATGTGGAAGCGTTTGCAGATGAAGTGGAAAAATATTTGGAGGGTCTATGACAAGGCGCATCCGCGGGCGGGGAAGAAGTAGTAAAATGCCGGCTCATCTTTCGGAGGAACTATGAAACCTTACATTCTTGGTGTTTTCAATGCGGCCGTTTTGGCGGCGGCGATGTTGTGCGCGGCCGCGGTTGCGCAAGAAAATGTGCCGAATGTGCAAGATCATTCAGAGATTCCTCTTGGTCTCAAGACCGCATATGTTGTCGCGCTTATTAGCCTCGTGGGCGCTATTTTTGCGCCTTTTTACACCCAATGCCGACAGTCAAAAAGGGAAAAATACCGAGAGTTGCGGTCCAAATTGTCGGAAGTGATGTACGAAGTCGCGGGAATTCGCCATTGGGCATTCCAACAACAAACATACCATGACCTTCTTCAGATCCCTGACTCTCGACAGAAATTGATCGAGAAAGCAGCAGAGTTGCGGAACCCGGGAGAAAAAATCTGGGCGATAACTTTTGGGTATTTGCCAGAGTATACGCATGCCAGTGCACTTACGCTGGTAAATGCGATCTGGGACTACCAGAAGGAGGCCGCCAAACTCGGCATAGCACATCATGAAGATGATGCTTCAGCCCAGAAACAGGCGATGGAATCGTTGTTGAAACAACAAATCGCCGTTCAAACGGCACAAAAAGAGTTTGCGAAAGTTACGCGAAAGCTGATGGATGATTACCTCCACGAGAAATCACCGGGCGAACGCAAAATCTGCCGCTGGCTCAAAAAGTTCTGTTAAACTTGAATGCCGTGCTTGGTAAAATCAAGCACGGCATCACAAATGCGCTACCGCGCAAACCCGACTAAACTACTGACCTGTCTTCCGGAGAAAACCATGAAAACCTACATTCTTGGCATTTTCAATGCGGCTGCTTTTGCGGCGGCAATGGTGTGCGCGACCGCATTCGCGAAAGACGATGCGTCTGTTAAATACAGCGCGAAGTTGCGCGTAGCAGCGGAACAAGGAGAAGTTGAAGCGCAAAAAGATTTGGCTCTTGCATACTGGGACGGCAACGGCATTGCCGAGGACAAGCACGAAGCGGTGCGTTGGGCGCGTGTGGCGGCTGACAAAGAACATCCGCGAGCGCAAAACTTGCTGGGTCTTGCGTATTTGCGTGGCGAGGGCGGTGTTGCCAAAGACGAGCGCGAGGCAATAGGTTGGTGGCGCAAAGCGGCAGATCAAGGACTTTCGCGCGCACAATACAATTTGGGCGTTGCCTATTGGAATGGCATTGGCGTGAACGAGGATAAAAGCGAGGCTGTGCGTTGGCATCGCAAGGCAGCCGAGCAAGGGGAAGCAAATGCACAAGTGTATCTGGGCAACGCATATCAGCATGGCCAAGGCGTTGCTGCGGACCAGAATGAGGCAGTGCGTTGGTATCGCAAGGCGGCGGAACAAGGAAATGCACGTGCACAGCACTATGTGGGCGGAGCATATTTGCAAGGAGTTGGGGTTCGCAAGAACCTGCGCGAAGGGGTGCGCTGGTTGCGCAAAGCAGCAGAGCAAGGATATGTGGAAGCGCAAGCAGATTTGGGTGCTGCTTACTTGCCGGGTCAGAGCATCATCGAAGATCCTTTTGAATCTTATGTTTGGTTTGCTATCGCCAGAGAGAATGGCAATTCACTCGCGGCCTTGGCGTTGTCAGACCGCCTTGAGTGGCTTCCGTACTTAACTCCAGACGACATCAGTGCCGCCAACAAAGAGGCGCTGAAACGGATGGAAAAAATCGAGCGGCGTAAAGCGAAGGGTGGATGAAAAACTTGCTTTTTGCTTGCTGCTGTGCGGTGCTTTCGACGCCGGGGGAATGACCATGAGTTTTCTTGATCAACTTATGGCGGACTTTTCCCCCGCAGTTCTTGCGTGGGTCGGTGCTGTCATCTCGTGGGTACCTGCATTTTATGTGCACTACCAACAGTCACGAGCACAGAAAATTGCAGAGAAAAAGGAAAAATTGGAGACGCTGATGTACGAGTGTCTCCAAATCGATGCCTGGGCAGACAAGCAAGAGAGTATTTTTCTTACTTACCCAGTAAAGCCTTTGCCTCATGGAGTGTCAATGAATTGGCCCAACAAAATTGAGGTGCTTTTGAAAGTCGAGACGATTGTGCTGCTGCATTTCTCGGGGGTTACCGAGCAAATGCGAAAAGTAGAATCAGCAGCTTTCGCTTTCGCTGACTATCTGCTGCAGACATACGTTGCACGGCAAAAGCTAACTGCAGCGCAACTGCCTCATCCGGGGAACCCACCTCAACGGGCGCCACTCAGGCAAAAGCTTGCTGATGCTCAGCAAGAACTCATCGATGCAATTCGCGAATTGATGTAGCAATTCGCGAAAGTAGCGTGCCTATCGGCGCGCCCCACCCCCTTGCACAAACCCCCAACCCCCGCTATATTCCGCCCCCACCCAACCCATCACCAAAAAGGAGCAACCCCATGCCCGCCATAGATTTTGACGCCCTCGCCACCGACGCCTTCATCCCGCTCGCGCTGGGCGCGTTCGGGCTGATCATCGCCTGGACCCTCTACCGCCTGATCCTGCGCCGCCCGGCCGGCGAGGGGAAACTGGTGGACATCGCCGACAAAATTCACCACGGCGCGATGGTCTTCATGCGCACCGAATACACCTACCTCGCGGCCTTCGTCGCGGTGGTCGCCGGGTTGATCTGGTTCTCGGAACTGGGGCCGCGCACCATGAGCGCGTTTCTGGTCGGCGCGTTTTGCTCCGGCATCGCCGGCTACATCGGCATGTATTCGGCGACCCGCGCCAATGTGCGCACCACCACCGCGGCGCAAACCGAAGGCGCGGGCGGCGCGCTCACCGTGGCGTTTTTCGGCGGCTCCATCATGGGGCTGTGCGTGGCGGCGATGGGCCTGCTCGGGCTGGGCGTTCTCTATTTGTTTTTCGGCGGCGACCCGCACACCTCGCATGTGATTCACGGCTTCGGCATGGGCGCCTCCTCGGTCGCGCTGTTCTCGCGCGTCGGCGGCGGCATCTTCACCAAGAGCGCCGATGTCGGCGCCGACTTGGTCGGCAAAATTGAAGCCGGCATTCCCGAGGACGACCCGCGCAACCCGGGCGTCATCGCCGACAATGTCGGCGACAACGTCGGCGATGTCGCCGGCATGGGCTCGGACATTTTTGAATCGTATTGCGGCTCCATGATCGCCTCCATCGCCATCGCCGCGACGCTGTCGCCCGATGTGCTGGCGGTTCTCGGCGCGCGCGAAGATTTGATGTTCCTGCCGCTCGCGCTCGCCTCGCTCGGCATAGTCGCCTCCATCTGCGGCATTCAATTGGTGCGCATGAACACCGCGCGCGCGCCGGGCCTGGCGCTTCGCATCGGCACCATCGGCGCGCCGCTTTTGTTCATCGCCGCGGCCTACGCGCTGATTCGCTGGATGGGCATCGGCGTGGAAGTGTGGTTCGCGGTGGTCGCCGGCGCGCTCGGCGGCATCGGCATCGGGCTGATCACCGAGTATTACACCGGCGGAAAACCGGTGCGCGAAATCGCCAAGAGCGGCGAGACCGGGCCGGCGACGGTGATGATCAGCGGACTCGCGGTCGGCATGGAATCGGTGGTCGCGCCGCTTCTGATCATCAGCGGAATTATTTTGAGCGCGAGCGCGTTCACCGGGCTTTACGGCGTCGGCATCGCCGCGGTCGGCATGCTCGCCACGGTCGGCATCACCATGGCGATTGACGCATACGGCCCGGTCGCCGACAACGCCGGCGGCCTGGCCGAGATGGCCGGGCTCGGCGACGAAGTGCGCGGAATCACCGACTCGCTGGACGAACTCGGCAACACCACCGCGGCCATCGGCAAAGGCTTCGCCATCGGCGCGGCCGCGCTCGCCGCGCTGGCGATCATCTCGGCGTTCATTGAAACGGTCGCGCAGGCGCATCCGGGTTTCGTGCTGCGCATCAGCGACCCGCGCGTTCTCGCCGGACTTTTTCTCGGCGGAATTTTTCCGTTTCTGGTTTCCAGCATGACCATGCGCGCGGTCGGGCGCGCGGCGTTTGACATGATTCATGAAATCCGCCGCCAATTCCGCGAGACGCCGGGCCTGATGGAAGGCAAGGCCGAGCCGGATTCGGACCGCTGCGTGGACATCGCCACGCAGGCCGCGCTGAAGCGGATGATTCCGCCCGGCGTGCTCGCGGTCGCCGCGCCGGCCGTGGTCGGCTTCGCCCTCGGCGCGACCGCCCTCGGCGGCATGCTCGCCGGCGCGCTGCTCGGCTGCGTGCTGATGGCGCTGACCATGGCAAACGCCGGCGGCGCCTGGGACAACGCAAAAAAATACATTGAAAAAGGCAACCTCGGCGGCAAAGGCTCCGACGCGCATGCGGCGGCGGTAGTCGGCGACACGGTCGGCGACCCGTTCAAGGACACTTCGGGGCCGTCCATGAACATTCTGATCAATGTGATGGCGATCGTCAGTCTGGTGATCGCGCCGTTGTTGGGGGTTTGAGGGGGAAGCGGTGACATCGTCCCTGCGTTTGTCCGGAGTCATGCTATATTCGCGGCATGGCAAAGGCGCGGCACGGATGTTGGTCTGTCGGGGATGCGGAAAAACGCATTCACGCGTATGTGCGCGATGTCGCCCGTTTTACTGTGGCGTATACCAGCCATGCAAAAGCGCGCATGAAAAAGCGGGATATCGTAATCCCCGATGTGTGGTATGTTCTTGAGCATGGCCGTATTGCCGGGCAACCCGAAGAGACCAAACGCGCCGGCTACTGCAAATACAAAATTTGTGGTAAAAACCCAAGTTGGGGCGGCCGCGAAATTTGTTTGATCGTCATCCCCGATCCCGGCAAACCGGCCGTCAAAATTGTCACCGTCATGTGGAAAGATTTGCGATGAGCAAAAAACTTGTCCGACACCATTACACCGAATGCGGGCTTCCCAACATTTGGATTGAATGCTTTCGCGTTCGCGACGATGCGGGAAACGACACTTTCATCATTCCAAAGGTCAGGCGCCTGCATCAACTCATTTCACAGGCAATTGTGATGTCCGGCCGCGCCCTGCGCGGGCCCGAGATTCGCTTCCTGCGCTCCGAGATGGGATTGACCCGGGAAGAATTCGGCCGGCTGGTCCGCCGCGAAACCGCAACCGTCGCGCGCTGGGAGCATGGGCATAGCGCGCCCGATGAGGCGGTTGATGTGCTGATTCGGTTTATCGCGACCGCCAAACTGGGGCTGAAAAATGTGGACCTGAAAGAAAGCGTCGATAAGTGGGAAACTTTTGCCGGCGTCAAAAGCGGCGCCGCGCGGCGCATCCGCATCAATGCGGCAAACCCCGGCGCTTATCGGCTGGTTGCCTGATAATTTCGGCGAATGGGATGCAAAATTCTGACGACAAGAGGTTTTCGGATTTTTTTGGGAAGTTCCGGCTGCTGAAGGAAAAGCATGATGCGATTGCCGCCGCCACTGGCGCGCGCTTCAATATTTTTTCGGTGTTGGACCGGGAGCATTATGAAGTGAAGACGCACTCGCGGTTTCTTGCCGAGATGCTGAACCCGAAGGGCGCACATTCGCGCGGGGCCGCTTTTTTGCGATTGTTATTTGACATGTTGCAGGAGAATTTCCCGCAAAAATTTCCAGAAATAACGGACGACGACTTCGAGTATTTCGATGTTTCCGCAGAAGCGGATGCTGGCGATCTTGGCCGCATTGACATCTTGCTCGAAAATCGTGAGAAATGCATTGTTATCGAGAACAAAATCTATGCGGGCGACCAGGAGCAACAGCTTGACCGATACCACAAATATGCAGTGGGGCAGGCAAAAAAAGATGAAAGCAATGTTGTGCTAATCTACCTCACCCTCTGGGGAGGCAAGCCGGGCAAGAACACCTGGTCCGGCGACTCCGAAAAGGTTTTGTCCGTTTCATACAGCGAGCACATCATCCGCTGGCTGGACGACTGCATCAAAGCGGTTGTCCACATTGCGCCTGTGCGTGAAACTTTGATGCAATATCAGTCGTTGCTGAAGAAACTCACCAACCAATCCATCAGTCAGGATTTAATCATGGACTTCAATCAACTTTTGTCCGACAATCATGCCCTCATCCCGGATTTGGAAAAAGCGATCCGGGAATTCAAATCGCACGTTCTTTTTGGTTTTTGGAGCGCGCTCAAAACCCAACTGGATAAAACGGGGAAAGACGTGCACTATGTGGCGCGTGATCCCGGCTTCCGAAAAGTCGGTCTGCCAAAAATTCGCGAGGAAAAAGAATTTAAAGAAATTCTTGAGGGGAACATCGACCGCTACATCGGCGAGAGTATTGAACGGGGTATCTTAGCGATTTCTCTCGAGAAGATTGGAACTGTTACTCTCTGCCTTTCTATCGCCAAGTGCTATGGACAACTGTTCTACGGTTTTTCCATCGTGCGTGATAAGGCGTTTCTGCAAAGTGCGGAAGATCGCAAAGAAGTTCTCAATAAACTTCCTGATTTTCGTCGTTACGCTGACCGTGTGCGCGATGCTGTCAAAAAGACAGACGTTAATGTCAAATGTGGATGGGGGCGCGACCCCGACTACGAAAAAGACCAAGAGTTCGCCTTAGGCGAAGCGTTTCCCACGAACAATGACAAAGTGCTTGTTTCCGACACTCTTGACGAGAATAAGCGCGACGAAACTATCCGGTTGATTTATGGGCAAGTTTCAGAAATCGCCAAGCATTTTGGGGATAAAGAATAAAACTTAAGTTTTATTCCTCCCCCGCCGTAAACCCAAACACCCGATCCAACTCCAACTCCGTGATCAACGCGTCCGCGGTTTCGCGGCCGTGTTCGCGGGCGACTTCGTCCAGGATTAATTTCGCGGCGTTGCGGTTGTAGCCGCCGCCGAAGTTGGCCTGCACCGCCAGCAATTCGCGCGCGCGCTCCGGCGTCACAGCGCGAACTCCCCTTTCAGTTTTTTCTTCACCGGCGCGTTTTTCAGCCGCGCGTAGTCGGGCAGGCCGTCGCGGTAGGGCGGCGGGTCTTCGCCGCGCATCAGCGGCGCGAGGTAGGCGCGGCAGCGCGCGGTGATGCCGAAGCCGTTGGCGCTGATGAAATTTTTCGGGAGTTTCTTTTCCACATTGGCGACGCGCCGCAGGTTTGCCGCGGCGATTTTCCAGCGGTAGGGGCGGTTGCCGGTGCGCACGATCGCCGGCATCAGCGCGTTACCGCCGGCCAGCGCCATTTCCACCGCGGCCTTGCCGACCGCGTAGGCCTGCTCCACATCGGTGCGCGAGGCGATGTGCCGCGCCGAGCGCTGCAGGTAATCGGCGACCGCCCAGTGGTATTTGTAATTCAGTTCCTGTTTCACCATCTCCGCGACCACCGGCGCGGCGCCGCCGAGTTGGGCGTGGCCGAACGCGTCGCGCAGGCCGCGCTCGGATAAAAACTTTCCGTCGGCGCCGCGCACGCCTTCGGACACGACCACCGACGCGTACCCGTGCGCGCGCACCTTGCGCTTCACTTCCGCCAAAAACGCTTCGCGGTTAAACGGAACTTCCGGAAACAGCACGATCACCGGGATTTCGCATTTCGCGTCCGAGGCCATCGCGCCGGCCGCGGCGATCCAGCCGGCGTGCCGCCCCATCACTTCCAGCACAAAAACCTTGGTGGAAGTCTCGGCCATGGAGGCGACATCAAAACTCGCCTCGCGCGTGGACGCCGCGACGTATTTTGCAACCGAGCCGAAGCCCGGGCAGTTGTCGGTCACGGCGAGGTCGTTGTCCACCGTCTTGGGAATGTGAATCGCGCGAATCGGGTATTTCATGCGGCGCGACAGTTCGGAGATTTTCAGGCAGGTGTCGGCCGAGTCGCCGCCGCCGTTGTAAAAAAAGTAGCCGATGTCGTGCGCGGAAAAAACCTCTATCAGGCGCTCGTATTCGCGGCGGTTTTGGTCAAGGCTTTGCAGTTTGTAGCGGCACGAGCCGAACGCGCCGGCCGGCGTGTGGCGCAGCCGGCGAATCGCCGCGGCGCTTTCGCGCGAGGTGTCAATCAAATCCTCGCGCAGCGCGCCGATGATGCCGTTGCGCCCGGCGTAGAGTTTGCCGATGCGCGCGCGGCGGCGGCGCGCGGTTTCAATCACGCCGGCCGCGCTGGCATTGATCACCGCGGTAACGCCGCCGGATTGCGCGTAAAACGCGTTTTGTTTTCTGTTCATTTGTTTTCGCTTCCTTTCGGATCTTCAACCGGCGCGCCGGCCTGATCCCGCTCGTGATCCGCCTGCGTTTGCAGCGCGGCCGCGACGCATTCGCCGATGTCGGCGTATTCGTCTATGCCGGTGCCGAATTGCTCGTGCGGGGTGTAAAAAAACTGCGTGCGGTAGCGTTGCGGCGCAAGTTTGAACACCACGAAGTTGGCGCCGCGCGCGTGCCAGTAGACGGTCGGGCAGGTCGCGGTGGTTTCCCGGTCCAGCGAGACTTCGCTGTCGGCGAGGTGAATTTCAATTTCCTTGCGATAACGCTGCGCCAGCATTTCGCGGATGACGGCGAGTTCGTCGCCGCTGAATTCGGCATCGGCGGATTGCATGGTGGATGTCGTTATTCGGTTTGCGGCGGGAATGCGATTTTATCACGGCGCAGGTTTGCCGGCCGCGCGTGCGAGTGCGGCGCCGATGATTTCGGCGGCCGCGTCCAGGCGGTGATACCGCCGAAACGCGTCCAGCGAGGCCGCCGCCATTTGTTCGCGTTGCGCGGGCGAATCCAGCAATTGCGCCGCCGCGTCGGCGAGCGCGCGCGCGTCTCCCGGCGCGGCCAGCAACCCGGTCTCCCCGTGCGCGACTATGTCGCCGATGCCGCCGCTTCGTCCGGCGACCACCGGCAGTCCGCAACCGAGCGCTTCCAGCGCGGCCATGCCGAGCGCCTCGTTGCACGCCGGCCACACCAGCAAGTCGCAGGCGCGCATCAATTCAAACAAGCGCGCGCGCGCGCAGCGGCCAAGGAAGTGCGCGCGGCCGGGCGCACGGCGCGCAAACAACTCGCGCACTTCCGTTTCGGCCGGCCCGTCGCCGGCGATCAGCAAATGCGCGTCGCGGGAAAGATGCGCAAGCGCGTCGGCGAGCACGCGGTAGGACGCCAACTTGTCGCCGTGCCGCATCATCGCCACGCACAGCAGCCACGCGGTATTCGGCTTCGGCGGAACATGCGCGGCAACGCGCGCGCGCGCTTTCTCTTTTGATTCACGCGGCGGCGGCATGTCCAGAAACGGTTTGAGTTGCACCAGCGCGCCGTCGCGCGCAACCGCGCGCAGTCCGGCGAGGTCGGCCGAGTTGATGTTGAAGATGCAGTCGGCGCGCCGCACCGCCGCGAGCGACTGCGCATACCCGCGCGACCACGCGCCATCGCGCTGCTTGCGCGCGAGCGAGGCTTCGGCGAGCGCGTAGGGAATGCCGAGCGATTCGCTTACCGCCGCGCCGAGCCAGTCCGGGGCCTTGTGGTAGAGGTGGTAGGTGAACCAGCAATCCGGCCGTTTCGCCGGCGGCAACTTGCGGTAAGCGGCGACAAGGCGCGCGGCCTCCGCGTTGCCGCATGCTTCAATGCGCGCCTGCTCCTCGGCGTCTCCGCGCCCCTCCCAGGCGCGCAACTCGCTGGCGAGTTCCACTTCGCAGCCGGCCGCCTCCAATGCGCCGAGAAAGGCGCACGCGACGCGGCGGTCGCCGGACGGGCGTTCGTGGCGCGGCGATTTCATCGGCGCGTAAAACGCGACTTTCACCGCGCAACTCCCGGCGGCGGTGGCATAATAGCCGCACTTTCCCCGCCGCCTCCGTCATGTCCGCATCGCCGCAAGAATCCGCCCGAAAAAAAATCACCGTGCCCGCGCTCGCGCGCATGAAATCGGCCGGCGAAAAAATCACCGCGCTGACCGCATACGACTACTGCAGCGCGTTCGCGGCGAGCGAGGCCGGCATTGAAATTTTGCTGGTCGGCGATTCGCTCGGCATGGTCATTCAGGGGCACGACAGCAGTTTGCCGGTGACCATTGAGGACACCGCCTACCATGTGCGCTGCGCGCGGCGCGGCAACCGCGGCGCGCTGCTGATGGCCGACTTGCCGTTCATGAGTTATTACACCGAGTCGCACAGTTTGGAAAACGCGGCGGTGCTGATGCGCGAGGGCGCGCAGATGGTGAAACTGGAGGGCGGCGCCTGGCTCGCCGAGACCACCGCGCGCCTCAGCCAGCGCGGCATTCCGGTGTGCGCGCATCTCGGGCTGACGCCGCAATCCATCAACCACCTCGGCGGCTACCGCGTGCAGGGGCGCGATCCGGCGCAAGGGAAGGCGATCGTGGACGAAGCAAAAGTGCTGCAGGAAGCCGGCGCGAGTTTGATTCTGGTGGAATGCGTGCCGGTCGCGCTCGGCGCGCAACTGGCGAAAGAACTGGAAGTGCCGGTCATCGGCATCGGCGCGGGCGGCGAAACCGACGGGCAGATTTTGGTGTGGCACGATTTGCTCGGTTTGTATCCGGGCAAAACCGCGAAGTTCGTCAAGAATTTTCTTGAAGGAAACCCCGGCGGCGTGCAGGGCGCGATAGCCGCGTACCGGGACGCGGTCAAGCGCGGAAAGTTTCCGGCGGCCGAGCATTGCTACTGAGGCCGCGCGGGCGGCGCCAGCGCCGCGCAAATCAGTTGGTGCAGGCCGGCGAAGTTTTTGTCCATGCCGAAACGGGCGCGCACCACTTCGCGCCCGGCCTCGCCGAGTTTGCGCCGCAACGCCGGGTCGGCCGCGAGTTTTTGCAGCGCGGCGCCGAGCGCGCGCCCGGCATGCGGCTCCACCAAAATTCCGGTGACGCCGTCTTCCACCAATTCCGGAACGCCGGAGACGCGCGTGGACACCACCGCGAGTCCGTGGCTTTGCGCTTCCACCAGCACATTCGGCAAGCCGTCGCGGTCGCCGTCTTCGGCGACCACGCAATGCAGCGCAAAAAAATCGGCCGCGCCGTATTGCGCGAACACTTCGCGGCGCGGCTGCGCGCCGAGCCAGCGCACTTTTTCGCCGATGCCGAGCGCGTTCGCGCGCCGCTTGCATTCGCCGAGCAGCGGCCCGCCGCCGATGTGCGTCATCTCCCAGTGCAAATCGCGCGGCAATTCGGCGAGCGCATCCAGCAATCCGAAATAGCCTTTCTTCGCGACCGCGCGGCCGACGCTGAGAATGCGCACCGGTCGCGCCGCGTCCGCGCCGTCGCGCGACGAATGGCGCGGCTGCGCGTCAATGCGCGCGAGGTCTATGCCGTGGTAGTTCAGCGCGACCCGCGCGCGGTCATGTTCATGAGCGCCGGCGAGTTCGCGCAGGTGTTCAAAGTTCGCGCGCGTGCAGGTGGTCAGCCAAATGCAGTCGGCGAGTTTCTCGCGCTTCTCCCATTCCGGCAGCGTCCAAATGTCCTTCGCATGCGCCGAGCAGGCCCACGGAAGTTGCGCGAGAACCGCCGCGTAGCGCGCCACCGAGGCCGGCGTGTGCATGAAATGCGCGTAGAGAAGTCCCGAGTCCTCCGGCAATTCCGCGGCGAGCACCAGCGCCTGGCCGAAGCGGCGCACGCGGTTGCGCGTGAAGTCGCGCCGCAAATCGCGCCGCCACATTCGCAGCGCCTCGCGGTAGCGCGGCCGCCGGCGCATTCGCAGCCACGCGCGCAGCACGCGCAGCGGCTCGCGGTGCAGGTATTCCGGCAGGTAGGCCGCGCGCGCGCGGATGGCGCGGTGCACCGGGTGGGTATGCGAATCGGTCGGCCGGCGCAGCGAAAAAATCGCCACCGCGACGCCGGCGCGTTCCAGCGCGTGGATTTCCTCGGCGATAAAAGTTTCCGACAGGCGCGGATAGCCTTTCAAAACGACCGCGACGGATTTTTGCATTGGTGGGGCGCGCATCGCCCGCCGATTGTAGCGCGCCGTCCGCTCATTAATATGCGCGCGCGATGAGCGAATACATCACCGCGAAAATCGGCGGCAGGCCGCACCGCCTGCTGGCCGAGGACGCGGCGTTTTGGCGGCGCGTGGAATCCGGCGAATGGGAGCCGGACACGCTGGACGCGCTGGCGCGTTGCCTGCGCCGCGGCGCGGTGTTTGTGGACGCCGGCGCCTGGGTCGGCGCGACCACGCTGTTTGCGGCCGCGCGCGGCGCGCATGTTTATTGCATAGAGCCCGACCCGGCCGCCTACGAGCGCCTGCTCGCCAATCTGCGCCTGAACGGCGTCGCCAACGCGCATCCGCTTCACGCCGCGCTCGGCGCAAAAAACGCCCGCGTGCCGCTCGCCTGCGCGCGCGGCCTCGGCAAAAGCATGACGCGCGTCCAACCCGCCGCCGCCCCCGAAGACGCGCAGGCCTGGGCGCTCGCGCTGACGCCCGCGCGTTTCATGGAGTGGTGGGGCATTGAAAAAATTGACCTGCTAAAAATAGACATTGAAGGCGGCGAATTTGCCCTCGCCCCGGCGCTCGCCGAAACCCTCCCGCGCGCCAAACCGGCCATCCACCTTTCGCTGCATGCGCCGTTTTTCCCGGCCGAAATCCGCCGCGAAAAACTCGCGGTCATCGCCGAGTTGGCCGGGCGGTATGGGTTTTGCTACGACGAAAAGTTGCGCGCGATTTCCGCGGAGGAAATTACCGGGGAGAATTTCGCCGGCGGTTTTCGTTCGGTGGTGCTGGCCGACAGCAAGTTGTAGAGGCGGGTTTGTGCAAAGTGCCGCCGGCCGCATAGCCGTTGCTATGCGCCGGATTTTCTCCAGGTGTCCGCCAGCACCCACTCGTCATCATCATCGCCGGGAAGTTTTAATTCCCAGGAGATCCATCCGTTGGCGCTGGATCCGATGATTGCAACTGCAGCCGGAGAAAATGCGCCGTGGGTGCCGTAGCCGTCCACCACCAACTTTCCTTGCGCGATTTTTCCATAATAGGTTTCGCCACGGTGGATAAGGCGGCATTCAGTTCCCTCGGGCGGAGGGAACTTTAAATGGGTGGCAGACAGCAATTGCTGATTTTTGGATTCCCACCATTGCAGGAACTTTTCCACGTCTTGTTGTTTCCGAGGATGGCATTTTTTGTGGACAAGTGCGCCATTGCTCATGACCGAGCGGCCGCCGTGTTGATGTTCACGCACATGGTGAATTTCGGCATCGCTGAATGCGACTTTGACTTCACGCCCGTTCATCTTGCACACTTGACAAATTCCTTTGTCCCGATTGTAGATGTCCCACTTGTCAGAAGGCGTGAAGTTTCTTTGTGGGTCTTTCGGAGTTGGCTCGAGAGATTCCATCATTTTTTCGATGAAAAAATAATGACGTTTCTGGATGGTGTCCGCGGCATCGCTTTTGTTGCTCGTCCAGATCGCATAAGAGTGATAGTACTCTTTGTCTTCTTCTTCCAGATTCTCTGCTTTCATTGCTTTGGCAGCGGCGACAACTTTTTCCTGAAATTGGCGAAAAGCAGTGAGCAGCTCATTTTCCCATCCTTGGACGTAGTCATCCAACAACTTGTCGACCAACAGCACCAGGCCGATAGCGTAGTGCCCTTTGATCGCGGGCATTTTGGGAGATTGGTCGAATGTATCCACCAATATTTGGAGGATTTTTTCGAACCGCTTCGGCTCATCAGATGCGGGATCGATGCCGATGTTCTTGTGATAAAAGCCATCGAGATTCGTTGACTTAATGTCACAAAACCCCTGGGTCTCGCGTTTGTTCAGGTAGAGCATTGCGATTTGGGCTGCCAGTTTTCGCCGGTTGCTTTCGATGCCGGCCGGCCTGGCCGTTTTGTTGAAAAACCGGTGGCCTGGGTACTTGTCGACTCCGTGCTTTCCGCCCAACTCCAAAATGTAGTTGGTGAAATTGCCCGGCCACGAATCCCTTTTGTCCTGTGGGGACAAGGGGGTTCCGCCCTGAAGGCGGATAAAGAGGTCGCGTATCTGGTTCTCATCGGCAACATCCGTGATGAGATAGACAACAACCTGTTGGTTTAAGAATTTGGCTTGCAGATCCCCGTTCAGGTCCTTAAACCGCTTGTTTGCCCACAGGCATTCTTTTTCCCGGGCAAAATTCGGGAATTTAAATTTTGGGTCTTCTTCCGGGTCCAAGAGGGCGTAAGCGCCTTCATAGTAGCTGTAAAGCGCGTTGATCCTCTGCTGTCCATCGATGATGTTTAAACGGACGGCGCGGAATTCGCCAGCACCACGTTGCTCATGATGCAAATAGAAGGCCGGGATGCGGTAGTCCCGAAGCACAGAATCGATGAACATTTGTTCTTGGTTTCGATTCCAAATGGGCGCACGCTGGTACTCATGGTTGACTTTCAAAATGTCGTCTTTCTTGTGATCGATCAATTGTTCGATCGTCCACTTGGTTTCAATGTCGATGTTCATTTGTTGGCTCCGTAAAAGTGACTCGGTTGGAAAGTGTCGTCAGAACTGCTCGGGCTATTTTACAACTATTTTGAAACTAATTAAGTAGTTTTTCCAAAGAATCCGAGCATTTTCGACCTCCGCCTATGCCCGCTACCACGATTCCAGCGTTACGCATTCTCCGCTTTGCGCGCGGTGCGGCGGCGCGCCTCGGCTTCTTTTGCTTTGCGTTTTTCAAAGCGGTATTTTCGCCGCTTGTTTTCCGCCTCCGCTTCCGGAGTGAATAACAGCACCGGTATCCACTCCTGCCCCCGCTCGAAAGACACGAGCGGCAAGGTTGCTTTGCCGCGCTTGACGCTTTCATTCCATCCTTTGATAAACCGGCGGAGTATTTTGTCGTGACCGCGCTTAATATCACCGTCCCCCACGCCGGCGATGTAGTCGCGCGACATGAATACAAATGGATCGTTCCAGCGCGAATAGTGCGGGTTGCGGCGCATCGGCTCAAGCGTTTCCGGAATTTCCGGGAACGCGTTATGCATCATGTCTTCAGCCATCGCTCGCCTCCATCAGCGATTTGATTTCGCCTGGTATCGGCCGGTCTTGCAGGTCGCTTTTGACCGGCGAATACCAATGCCGACTTACCGCGTCGAGAGACGGCCCGTTCGGCGCGCCGCCCTTCCATCCTTCCGGCGCATCGTCGAAGCCCACAAAATTGGAGAACAACCGCCGGGATGCCGGCAACCAGACATACTGATCGCCGCTCTCGAGCGTCACGATTCGGCAAGTTTCAGACATGGCGCGGTTATACCTCTGCGGGCGGTAAATCGGAGCCGTCGCCGAGCGCGGCCTTGGCGGCGTCGGCGATAGGACTCTCGGCGACTATATCATCCACCGTGTAGCCGAATTTATGCAAAAAAACCGACAAAGCGCGCGGATTTTTCGCCTTAATGCGCGCCGCAACCTCATCGACCGGATCGCTCATTTTCCACGCGACGCCCATATTTTGCGCCACCGCGAACAGGCGGGATTTCAGCGGAGTTAATGCCATTCGCCGATTATGCGCCATTTTATGCATCACATCCCCTCACCGATATGGATCCGCCGCATCCCTCAGTCCGTCGCCGAAAAAGTTGAACGCCAAAATTACGACCAGCACCGGCCGCGGAGGAAAGTGTGGCGCATTAGAGCGTGATGAAAGTTGCGCCCAATTCGCAAATTCTTAAGCCGCCTTGCGAAGAAGCTACCTTCGTAGTTTCCCCGGATACTCCGCCAGCAGCACCTCAACGTTTGCGGAAAATTTCCCTGAAGGGTGCGGCGCCAGGAGTTCTTCATCCAGCAAGACGCGGATGTCCCGTTTCAGCGTGGAGATGTTCACTCCGGCGTATGCGCGCGCGACTTCAGGTGAAGCGCTTTGAATCGCATCGTAGTCGTACCTTTTGTCGAGTGACATGTCCAGCAGCAAGCGCCTGCGTCTTTTGAAAGTGGGCCTGCTCCACTTGATTTCGGCAAATTTGTCATACACATATCCCCGCCATGCGCGGTCGCGCAATTCGCCGGAGACGGTTTCCCAGATCTCGCGCAAGCCGTCGAGAAAACCGGTAACCGCGTAGGCGATAAACGCGGTTAAATCGCGCGACTGTTGGCATTCGCGGATATGGGCGTAGTATTCAGGCCGGGTTTGGTTGTAGTGGTTGGACAGGATGTGCGCGCAGATGGCGGGAACGCCGGCGCGCATCAGCAAATAAAACTCAACCAGCCGGCCGGTGCGGCCGTTTCCATCGTCGAATGGATGAATCCATTCGATGTAGATGTGCGTAACGATCGATTGGATGATGCCATCGCGGAAAGTTTGCTTGCCGGTCGTAAAGTGAAACTCGGTTTGCAGCCATTGGCAAAGTTGTTTTACCAATCCTTCCACCTGGTTCTTTTTTCTGCCGGGCGGGGGGCAGCGATACCCGGCGACTACGCGCTGCGACTGCGCGAATTGCCCGGGGACGGCGTTGAAGGGCGCGGACAAATTTTTGCCGGCCATCTCGTGATAGCGCAGCAACAGTTGAGGGGTGATGATTTCAGGTTTTGTGCGGGTGAGCGCTTCATGCGCGATTTTGCCCATCGCACGCAGAATGTTGTCCACTTCCCGTTCTTGGTATGCCTTGCTTTCACTGAGATGCCCGCCTTCCAAGACTTTTTTGACCTCGGCCTCGGTGAGCGTGTTGCCTTCAATGGCGGTGCTTGCTTGCGCGCCTTTTACCAGGGACACTTGCATCAACTCCTGCTGAATCTCAGGGCGCAGCGGCACTTGTGCAAGCGCATCGATCAGGCCGCGACATTGCCCCAACTTTTCGGTGGTATCGGGGAGTAAATCCCAGTGACGGGTGAAGCGCAAGTGTTCGAACGGCATGGCGGTTTCTGTCGTTTAAGGTGGCAGAAATTTGCAGTTTTTTCTGCAATTTGTCAAGCATTTTTTAAGGAAATTTGTGAATTTTTTACCCTGCAAAATTGCATTTTTTTGGGATTTTACAAAATAATCATTATAATACAAATAGATAGGGGTATAGCATTTTCCATTTTTTACCCAATTTTCCGTGCAATTTTTTGGAAAAACACCAATTTTTCCGCCGTATTTCCCGCCATTCCGCCCCTCACCGATACGGATCCGCCGCATCCCGCAGTCCGTCGCCGAAAAAGTTGAACGCCAGAATCACCACCACCACCGGCGCGACCGGGAGGATCAGCCACGGGTAGAGCGCGACCACGTTCATGTTTTGCGCTTCGTTTAAGAGGACGCCCCAGCTGGTGATCGGCGGACGCAGGCCGAGTCCGAGGAAGGACAGCGCGGTCTCGCCGAGAATCATCGCCGGAATGGAGAGCGTCGCCGAGGCGATGATGTGGCTGGTGAAGCCGGGCAGCAAGTGGCGGCGGATGATGCGGCCGGGGCGGGCGCCCATCAGGCGCGCGGCCGCGCAGTAGTCCTCCTCGCGCAGGGCGAGGAGTTTGGAGCGCACCGCGCGCGCCAGGCCGGTCCAGTCGAGCAGCGCCAAAATTAATGTGATGCCGAAGAACACCAGCACCGGACTCCATGTCACCGGCAGCACCGCCGACAGCGCCATCCACAGCGGCAACTCCGGAAACGAGCGCAGAATTTCTATCAGGCGCTGCACGCCGGAATCCACCCAGCCGCCGTAGTAGCCGGCGAGGCCGCCGAGCAGCAGGCCGAGGAACAAACTCGCGGCGATGCCGACCAGGCCGATGAGCAGCGAGATGCGCGCGCCGTAGACCACGCGCGAAAACATGTCGCGCCCGAGGCGGTCGGTGCCGAACAAAAATAATGTGCCGTCTTCGGCCGGGCAGACGAAATGAAAATCCATTTCAATTTTCCCCCAGAAACGGTAGGAGTCGCCGCTGCAGAAGAAGCGAAGTTTTTGCACCTTGTCCGGGTTGGGCGTGTATTCGCGCTTGAGGTTGTCCATGTTGAGATGGTGGTCGTAGCCGTACACGAACGGGCCGACCCAGTCGCCGCGGTGGAACAGGTGCAGCGTTTGCGGCGGCGCGTAGAGGTGGCGCGTGTCGCGGGTGTGCAGGTTGTAGGGCGAGATGAACTCGGAGACCAGCGTGGACGCATACAGCGCGGCCAAAATCGCGCCGCACACCACCGCGACTTTGTGGCGCTTTAATTTCCACCACATCAGTTGGCGGCGCGACGCGAAGAAATATTTCTCCTGCTCGGGGGTGAGCGCCGCGGCCGAATGCGGGTCAAAATCCCCGGCCGCGACAAAATGTTCGCCGTCGTTTTTGCGCGCGGCGCTCATTGCGCGGCCTCCCCCTGCAGCCGAATGCGCGGGTCCAGCCAGGCGAGCAGCAGGTCGGAGAGCAGCATGCCGGCCACGGTCAGCGCGGCGAGAAACAGCAGGAAGGTGCCGGCGAGATACATGTCCTGGCTTTGCAGCGCGCTGAGCAGCATCGGCCCGGTGGTCGGCAGCGACAAAACGATGGCGACGATTTCCGCGCCCGAAATCACGCTCGGCAGCAAACTGCCGATGTCGGCGATGAAAAAGTTAAGCGCGACGCGCAGCGGGTATTTGGACAGCAGCCGAAACGGCGGCAGCCCTTTCGCCTTGCCGGTCAGCACGTATTGTTTTTCCAGTTCGTCCAGCAGGTTGGCGCGCAGGCGGCGGATCATGCCGGCGGTGCCGGAGGTGCCGATGACCACCACCGGTATCCACAAATGCTCGAGCACCGAGACAAATTTTCCCCAACTCCACGGCTGGTCGAGATACTGCGGGTCCATCAGCCCGCCGATGGAAGTGCCGAACCAGATGTTGGCGAGGTAGAGCATGATCAGCGCGAGCAAAAAGTTCGGCGTCGCCAGGCCGAGGAAGCCGAGGAAGGTCAGGCCGTAATCGCCCCACGAATACTGGTGCGTCGCCGAATAAATTCCGATGGGGAAGGCGACCGCCCAGGTGAACAGAATGGTGATGACCGAGACGATGATGGTCAGAAAGACGCGGTCGCCGATCACCTCGCGCACCGGCAGGTCGTGCTCAAAGGAGTAGCCCCAATCGCCGTGAAAAAACCCGCCGATCCAGTTTGCGTACTGCAGCGGCAGCGGCTGGTCAAGCCCGTATTGGCGGCGCAGGAAGTCAATCTTTTCCCGGTCCACCGACTCGCCCTGGCTTTCCAGTTCGGCGATGTAGGTTTCCAGATAATCGCCGGGCGGCAACTGGATGATGACGAAGATGATGAAACTGATCACCGCCAGCGTCGGCGCCATCAGCGCGATGCGTTTGAAGACGTAGTGGAACATGCGCGGGATATTTTTTGCGTTTTTCTGGTGGGATGTTGCCGGTCAAGATTTTAGCAACATGGTGAGGACAATTGCCACAGTAGCGGCCGCCAGAGCAATTGCCAGACGCACCTTGATTTTGCCCGCGTCGTCGGTGTTTTTTCCTTCGTCTGCAGGAACTGGTTCAGGGCAGGGGGCGGAGTTTTCCCCTTCGGAGTTTTCACCAGGGTTTTTGTCGGGACTTTCGCCCTCATCGCCCGCGTGCTCCGGCACCGGGTCGTCACTTTGCTCCGGTTCGGAGTGACCGGTCAATTCGCGCACGGGTGCGACGTGATTGGGGCGCGCGGCCGCCACGTTTCGTTTTTTTGGCATGGGTTTCTTGTGCGGCGGTTGCGGCTTTTCGGGCAGAAACGACAGGTCCGGCCACTTGAAGTACTCATGAAAGCCGAAGTGGTCTCGGTAGTAAGCCTCGTGCAGATAAACCAAATCGGATTTGTATGCTTCAAAAGCAGTGGAACAATCTCCGTCGGTCCTCTTGGAAATGTTCCGCGCTTGTGCCGCCAAAAAGTTGGCCATTTTCCGCAGTCGTTGAGGCGATTCGGGCGAGCCGAACTCTTCCACGTATCCGGCATCATGAACAAACGGCAATTCCACAGCATGGAAAATGCTGTCAAGAATTTTTTCGCGCACTTCTTGGCTCTTGCCAGCTTTGCCAACATGGTAGCCGAAGTGTGCGAACATTCCTTTCGTGGGCATGTCTGCGTCAAATTCTCCGCCTACGCCGAGGGTTGCATTGGGCGACGGCCACGGAAAATAGTCCGTAAAGCCGAAATACTTGTCGTAGTATTCGTCATGCAAATGCTTCAAATCAGCTTTGTCGACCAGGTTTTCCATCATTTTTTTCAGGCGCTGCGGAGACCGCGGTTTGCCGAACGCGCCAGTGTGCGCGCTGCTGTTAAAAAAGGAGTCCAGCGTTTGTTGATGGTCGTCCACAGGCTTGTCGGTGGCGTAGCCGGAGTTTTCAAGCGCTTCGGTAGAATCCGTGCGGTCGCTAGCATCCTGGTCGTCAACGGACGCTGCAATTTCATGTCGCTCAGTACGATGTTGTTTCTCCAGCCACTCCCGGAAATCATTCGCTGAACGTGCTGATTGCACGTAGCCGTCTTTTTGCCAGTCGCGGCACATGTCCCACAGGTAGCCGCTGGGGCGTCGCATGGTCCAGCGACGCGGTCGGTGATACCACCGTTTGTTTGCCGTGGTGAGTGGGGTTTTCCACTCAACCTCTAAAACATAGTTGCCAAACCACTCGCCGGGGTAACTAATGTCGTTACCATTTGCGTTAACTACAAGCGCGGCCAGTGATTTGTGCTTTTTGTCATCGCAGTATCGTTCGATGAACCCAAAGTATGGTTGGATGAGCATCCAGAACTCATCGACGCGATCAGCAGGATTCACGCGCGCGGTCACGCGGGCGGCAAACTTTTTATTGTTGATGCGCGGATCTTCCTCTTCCGCGCGCGATGCACGCTCGCACAGCTCTGCAAACATGGCACAAATAATTTCGTCTTTTTTCATTTCGCTACCAATATGGACGGAGTTGATGGAATTGAAAAATAATTCCGAATAATTAAGGTGTCAAGTTAAATTTGAACAGGTGTTAATTTATTTAACAAAGGTTAATTTTCTATTAACCTGCAGAATATATGCACCTCCAAGCATGGAATCAAAGGTATCAAATCAAACGCTCCTTGAAACAAAAGGCATCAGATACTCCTCACATTCCTGCCACGCGCATATTCTTCCGTCTTTCCGAGACGGTAATCTTCCAGCGCATCCGCGGCGAGCGCATCCAGCGCATCGGCGGATTTGGCAAACAACCGTTCCCACTTTTCATCCGCGCGCAACTTCGCCGCCTTTCGCTTCGCCGAAGGCGGTTTTGACGCTTGCTTAAACGCTTTTTTCACCGAAACCAAAAAGTATCCGGCCGGTACACGCCGAAGTAGGCGGTCGGCAGCCAGCCGTAGGTGGCGCGGTGGGGGACGTTTTGCAGGCGGTTGCCGACCACGACCGGCTGCGGCACGCCGCTGACCAGGCCGATGCTGAATACTTCGCGGCTGTGAATGGCGAGCATCGCGTGCCAGATTTCGGCGCGTTCGGCGGCGCCGGTGGCGCGGCTCCAGGCGCGGTAGAGGGCGAGCAATTCGGCCGCGGCCGGCAGGTCGGGCGGCTCGCCGGCCTGGCCGGAAGACTCGTGGTGCTGCCCCCACTTCGGCCACTGCAGTTGCGTTTGCCCGGTCGGCGCGAGTTCCTCCGGGCTCATGCCGGCGTTCGGCATGCCGTTGTCCAGGCCGCCCCACATCGCCATCATCGCCTCGCCGGCGAACACGCGCTGGCGAAACACTTCGCGCTGCGACGGTTTTACATGCAGTTTGATTCCGATGTTGCGCCAACTCTCTTCTATGAGTTCCAGAATGTCGGTCTCCTCGGTGCTTTCGCCGGCGGTGTGCAGCACGATTTCCAGCGGTTCGCCGTTTTCCATCAGGCGCAGGCCGCGGCGGTTGCGTTCGGTCAGCCCGAGTTCGTCCAGCAGGCGGTTTGCCTGCTCCGGATCGTGGCGCTTCCATGCGTCGCGGTATTCCGGCCGAAACAGCGGGCCGCCGGCCAGCACGGTGTTGCCGGATTCGGCGGCGAGGCCCGAATAAATCACCTGGTTGATTTCAAAGCGGTTGATGCCGAGCGAAAGCGCGCGGCGGAATTTTCGGTCGCGCGCGAGTTTGCGCCAGGCCGGATCGCCGCTGTTGAGGTTCGGATAAAGCGCGAGGCGCGAGCCGCCGCCGCCGCGCCACAGGCGCACCGAAAAATCGTTGCGCGCCTCGCCGGCTTTCAGGAAAGTGTAGTTGTCCAGGCGCAGGTAGCGCCCCTGCAAATCCGATTCGCCGGCCGCGGTTTTTGCCGCGATCAATCCGGCGCTGGCGATGTGCAGCGCGACTTCGTCTATGTAGGGCAACTGCATGCCGCGCGCGTCGACGCGGTGGTAGTAGGGGTTGCGCACGAACACATAGCGCTCGGCCGGCGGGCGCGTGGAATTCACCCACGGCTGCAGCACCGGCAGTTGCGGGTTGTCGTTTTTATACGGGTGGTTTTTGCGGTGGTGCAGGCCGGCCCAGTTGCGCACGCCGGCTTCCCGCACTTTTGCGGCGAGTTCGCCGGGCGGCGCGTGCGCGGCGTGGAATTGCTTCAGGTAATGCCCCGGCGCGTATAAAAACAGCGGGCGCGGCGCGGCCAGCGCCGGCAGAAAAAACGGATTGGGTTTTGACCAGGTGTAGCGCACCGTGGTCTCGCCGAGAAACTCCACCTTCGGCGGCTCGCCTTCCACCAGCAATTGCCGCGGCAGGCCGAACGGATAGAGTTCGCGGTTGTTGACGATGTCGTTCCAGTAATAGCGGAACGCCTCGGCGGTGAACGGCGCGCCGTCCGACCAGCGGTGCCCCTCGCGCAGGTAAAAGGTGAATTGGCGCTGCTCTTTGACTTCGTAACCGGCGAGCAAATCGGCGCGCAAATTTAAGTCGCGGTCGTAGCCGAGCAGGCGCGCGTAGCCGTAGACCATCATCATGCGGATATCCTTGCTCTTGCCCATCAGCATGCGCAGCGTGCCGCCGTATTTGCCGGGGCGCGCGTTGTCGTCTTCGCCGCCGCGGTCAAAACGCGCCACCGCCGGCTGCCGCGGCAGGCGCTCGGCGAGCGGCGGCAATTCGCCGGCCGCGACTTGCCGGGCGAAGTAGGGCGGCTCAATGTAAGTCGCCGCGGTTGCCGGAGACGCGGCCGTCGTCGCCGCAAAAACGGCAACTGCGAATTGCATCGCGCGCATCATGAAGCGGCGACCTGCGGCTGGCGCAACGCGCGCACCGAATGCCCGGGCGCGATTTCAAACAATTCTCCGCCGCCGCCGGCGTCAAACGGTTCCGGCCAATCGCTGTCGGCGGCGCGCGCGGCGATTTCCTCAAAGTCCAGCGGGCGGCGGAGGTCGGCGGTCGGAATCGCGCGCAGCAGCGAGCGCGTGTACGGGTGCGTCGGCCGCGCAAACAGCGATTCGCGCTCGGCCAATTCCACGATGCGGCCGCGGTACATCACCGCAATCCGCGCGGCGATGTAGTCGACCACCGCGAGGTTGTGCGAGATGAACAGGTAACTCAGATCCAGTTCGCGCTGCAGGTCCTTCATTAAATTAAGCACCTGCGCCTGAATGGAAACATCCAGCGCCGACACCGGCTCGTCGCAAATCAGCAGGTCCGGCTGCAGCGCGAGCGCGCGCGCGATGCCGATGCGCTGGCGCTGGCCGCCGGAAAAACTGTGCGGATAACGGCGCAGGTGGCGCGGGTCCAGGCCGACCAGCCGCATCAACTCGCGGCACATTTCCATTTGGTAGTCGGCGCGCGCCGAGGGCGAGGAGCCGCCGAGTTGGTGGATTTGCATTGGCTCGCGAATGATGTCAAACAGCGTCATGCCGGGGTTGAGCGAGCCGACCGGGTCCTGAAAAATATACTGCACCTTGCAGCGGTAACCGAACAATTCCTCGCGCTCCATCGCGTCCACGCGTCGCGCATCGCCGCCGGCGTCAAAGTATTCAATGCGCCCGCTGTCGGCCGGCATGGCGCGCGCGATCAGTTTTCCCAGCGTGGATTTGCCGCTGCCGCTTTCGCCGACCAGCCCGAGGCATTCGCCGCGCAGCAAATCAAAACCGACATCGCGCACCGCGTGAATGCGCAGCGCGTCGGTGAGCGACCAGGCCGAGGCGCGCGCGCCGAAACTCTTGGACAGGCCGCGCACTTTGAGAATGCGTTTTTGCGCGTTCGCCGGCGCGCGCTCATCACCGTCGCCGTCGCCGCGGCGTTTCATCAGCAGGCCGCCGACTTCGGCCTTGATTTCGCGCAGCGGCACCAGCCGCTCGCCGGCGCGCATGCCGAATTTCGGCACCGCGCCGAGCAGCGCGCGCGTGTAAGCGTGGCGCGGCGCGTCAAAAATACCGGCGACCGGCCCGCGCTCCATCACCTCGCCGTGATACAGCACTACCACCTCGCGCGCGATGTTGGCGACCACGCCGAGGTCGTGGGTGATCATCAGCACCGCCATGTTCAGTTGCGCCTGCAGTTTTCGCATCAACTGCAGGATTTGCGCCTGAATGGTCACATCCAGCGCGGTGGTCGGCTCGTCGGCGATCAGCAGCGACGGGTGGCAGATGAGCGCCATCGCGATCATCGCGCGCTGGCGCATGCCGCCGGAAAGTTCAAACGGATACAGCGTCAGCGCGCGCGCCGGGTCGTGAAAGCCGACGATGCCGAGCATGTCGCGGGTCAGCGCCATGCCCTGCTCGCGCCCGACTTCGCGGTGCAAAAACAGCGCTTCGCTGATTTGGTCACCGATGGTGTGCAGCGCCGACAATGACACCATCGGCTCCTGAAAGATCAGCGAGATGCCGCCGCCGCGCAGCGCGCGCATTTGCCGGCCGTTCGGGTCCAACTGCAAAAGGTCGGCCGGACCGATTCCCTTTTGCCGGTCTTCCATGAGTATGCTGCCGGAAAGCACCGAGGCGTTCGCCGGCAGCAGCCCCATGATCGCGCGCGCGATCACCGATTTGCCCGAGCCGGATTCGCCGACCAGCGCGACGCTGGCGCCGGGCGCGATGTCAAACGAAACGCCGCGCACCGCGTCCAGCGTCGCGCCGTGAATGGCGAAACGCACGCGCAAATCGCGCACCGAAAGCAGCGGCGGAGTTGCGCCCGTTTTTGCCGCGGAGTGCGCCGCGCTCATCCGAAGGAATACCCGTAGCGCAATTCTTCGTCGGCGTCCACCACCGCGTGGAAGGAGACGATGATGCGGTCCTGTTTGCCCTGGTAGGGAAACACCATGTGCTTGAGGTGCGACGGAAACACGCACAACTTTCCGTCCCGCGGGTAGCAGTCGTAGGTGTGGTCGTTCAGGTAGTAGTTGCCGCGGTCGCCGTGCCCGCCGGCGAGGTATTCCATCTGCGGCCCGTAAAAGCGGGTGACTCCGTTGAGCATGCCGTTGGCGCGGGTGTCGCCGCGGTCGCGGCTGGAATCGCCAGACTGCACATAATAGACGCCCGACCACGAGCAGTTGCCGTGCACATGCACTTCGTGAAAGCCGGCGTCGTTGGAAATCTGAAACCACATGCCGGTCAGTTTTACATCTATCTGCATTCCCTGCTTCCAATACGGCGCGTTGACTTCGGCCGCGACCGCGAACACATTGTCCAGAATGAATTTTTTCAAACTCGCCAGCGCCGGGTTTTCCAGGTTCTCGGCGAAGTTGTCGGGGCTGGCGTAGACCGAGCCGGAGGCGCGCGGGTGCGCGCGCCGGTATTCGCGGAACAATTTGACCAGTTGCGGGTTTATCCGCGCGTGCTCCGCAAAATGCCGCGTCAGAATGCTGACGGGCCACAATTTTTGGATGCCGGAATCGCCGCCGGATTGCGCGGGTGAATCAGCCATTTCCGCCTCGGTGCATTTTCGTCTGTATTGAAACCGCAGTGCCGCGCGCTCGGCGCCGCCGGCGGGCGCCCATTATCCCATAAAATACGGCGAAAATACCGCGCAAATATCCGCAAAAAACAACGGGGGCGGGGGGTAAATTTAATTCCGCGCGCGGCTTGCGCGGCGCGCGGGACCGTGCTACACTGCGCGGTTCCCGCGGCGTGAAATTCAGCCGCATTCACACATTAATTAAGTCGTATTTGTAGCGCAAAATTCAGCCGTAATTCGCGGCGCACAATTGCAACCAACATGAACATGACCAACGAGAACCCGCTGGTTCGCTTCGTCGACATTCAAAAGAGTTACGACGGCGTTACGCTGGTGGTGAAAAGCCTCAACCTTGATGTCGCCAAGGGGGAGTTTTTGACCATGCTCGGCCCGTCCGGCTCGGGCAAGACCACCTGCCTGATGATGCTTGCCGGCTTTGAGCCGGCCACCCACGGCGAGATCTACCTCAACGGGCAGGGCATCAACCGGGTCGCGCCGCACAAGCGCGGCATCGGCATGGTGTTCCAAAACTACGCGCTGTTCCCGCACATGACCGTGTGGGAAAACCTCGCCTTCCCGCTGGAAGTGCGCGGCATGGGCAAGGACGAGCGCGAGGCGAAAGTCAAACGCGCGCTGGAGATGGTGCGGCTCGGCGCGTTCGGCGACCGCCGCCCGGCGCAACTCTCCGGCGGCCAGCAGCAGCGCGTCGCGGTGGCGCGCTCGCTGGTGTTTGATCCGGACCTGGTGCTGATGGACGAGCCGCTCGGCGCGCTCGACAAAAACCTGCGCGAGCAAATGCAGTATGAAATTAAGCACATCCACGAAAACCTCGGCCTCACCGTGGTCTATGTGACCCACGACCAGAGCGAGGCGCTGACCATGTCCAACCGCATCGCGGTGTTTGACGACGGCATCATTCAGCAGTGCGCGCCGCCGGAAGTGCTGTATGAAAAACCGGAGAACGCCTTTTGCGCCAACTTCATCGGCGAGAACAACCGCCTGCGCGGAAAGGTGGTGGAGGAAGTCAACGGCAATGTCAAAGTCGAGGTGGACGGCTCGGACGCGACCGTGGAGGCGGTGAAAATCAAGGTGGAGGGCGTCGGCGCGCGCGCCACTTTGTCGCTGCGCCCGGAGCGCGTCGTGGTCGGCCCGAAGAAAGGCGAGATGGCCAACATCTTCCCGGCGCGCGCCGAGGAACTGATCTACCTCGGCGACCACATTCGCACGCGGTTCACCGTTTGCGGCCACGACGATTTTATTGTAAAAATTCCCAATTCAGCCGCGCACGCCCATCTTCGCGAAGGCGAGACGGTCGACATCGGCTGGAATGCGGAAGACTGCCGCGCGCTGGATCCGTCGGACTGACGGCGGCCGCGCGGCGGGTTTTTCCTTCTTTTTTTCTTTTCACAATGACAGAGGTATTCCCAATGAAATTTCTTCACACTTTCCGCCGGTGCTTTCTGCCGGCAGTTGCTGCGCTTCTGTTTGCGGGCGCCGCGCATGCGCAGACCAAACTGACGATCGTTTCCTGGGGCGGCGCGTACACCGCAAGCCAGCAGAAGGGCTATCACGAGCCGTATATGCGGGCGAACCCCAACATCGAAATCGTCAACGATGACTCCGGCAGCGGCGCGCTCGCCAAACTGCGCGCCATGCAGTCCACCGGCAAAGTCACCTGGGATCTGGTGGACATGGTCGCGGGCGACGCAATCATCGCGTGCGATGAAGGCATCGCCGTGGAAATCGACCACGACAAGGTGCTCGCGTCCGCGCCCGACGGCACGCCGGCGAGCAAGGACTTCGGCGACCTGATCGTGAACGACTGCTACATCCCGACCATCGTTTACTCCACCACCTTCGGCTACCGCACCGACCTGGTCAAAAAGAAGCCGACCAAGATCGCCGACGTGTTTGACCTGAAAAAAATCCCGGGCAAGCGCGCGCTGGAAAAACGCCCCAACAACAATCTGGAGTGGGCGCTTCTGGCCGACGGCGTCAAGCCGAACAAGGTGTACAAAATGCTCGGCACCGAAAAGGGCGTCAAGCGCGCGTTTAAGAAACTGGACACCATCAAAGACCAGGTGATTTGGTGGGAGAAGGGCGCGCAAACCCCGCAACTGCTCGCCGACGGCGAAGTGGTCATCGGCTCCACCTACAACGGCCGCCTGTTCTCGGTGATTGAGGAGGAGAAGCAGCCGGTGGCGATGATGTGGGACTGGCAGATGTTTGACCTGGACGGCTGGATCGTCCCCAAGGGCGGCAAGAACGAGGCCGAGGTGATGAAGTACCTGTACTTCGCCACCGACACCCAGCGGCTCGCCGACCAGGCGAAATACATCTCCTACGGCCCGGCGCGCAAATCTTCCGCGCCGCTGGTCGGGAAGCATGCCGAACTCGGCATCGAGATGGGCCCGCACATGCCGACCGCTCCGGCAAACGCCAAGCACACGCTGCTGGTCGACTTTGAGTTCTGGGCGAACAACCAGGACGACCTGACCGAGCGTTTCAACGCCTGGCTGGCGCGGTAACCGAACCGGAAATCCGCGACACCGGCGCCCGCCGCATCTTCGCGGCGGGCGCTTTTTCGCGCGAAATTTCACGCGCGACATGACGCGGCAACACACGGCGAAAAAAACATGAGCCAGGTCCTGGTCACCGCCGACGGCGTCCCGCTGAAAACCAGTTTGGCGCGCGCGCAGCGGCGCAGCAAACTGAAGGCGGTCGCGCTGGTCGCGCCGCTGTTCGTGTTCATCGCGGTCGCGTTCTTCGTGCCGATCATCGACATGCTGTTTCGCAGCGTGGAAAACCAGTTGGTCGGCGAAGTGCTGCACCGCAGCATGCCGCTGCTGCAAAAATGGGACGAGCGCTCCGGCGAACTGCCGGAGGAGGAAGTGTTCGCCGCGCTCGCGCTGGATTTTCGCGAGGCGAAGGAAAACAAATCGGGCGGCCGGGTCGGCCGCCGGCTGAATTACGAAAAGCCCGGCTTCTCGGGCCTGTTCCGCAAGAGCGCGCGCGGCGCCGACCGCATGGAGGCGCCCTACCGCGAGGCGTTCATCGCCCTGGATGAAAAATGGGGCGACATTGAAAACTGGCGGGTGATCAAGCGCGAAAGCGCGCCCTACACGATCTCCTACTACCTGGCCGCGCTGGACATGGGCTACGCCGACGACGGCGGCATCGCGCGCAACAGCGAGGATGGGCGCATCTACCTGAAACTGTTCTGGCGCACGCTGTGGATGAGCCTGTTCATCACCTTCCTGTGCCTGATCCTCGCGTACCCGATTTCCTATTTGCTGTCGGTGCTGCCGACCGCGAAAAGCAACCTGCTGATCATTCTGGTGCTGCTGCCGTTTTGGACCTCGCTGCTGGTGCGCACCACCGCGTGGATCGCGCTGCTGCAGCAGGAGGGCGTGATCAACGACCTGGTGGTGTGGTTCGGCCTGGTCGACGACGACAACCGACTGGCGATGATCCACAACCGCACCGGCACCATCATCGCCATGGTGCACATCCTGCTGCCGTTCATGGTGCTGCCGCTTTACAGCGTGATGAAGACCATCCCGCCGAGTTACATGCGCGCGGCGAAGTCGCTCGGCGCGACGCCGTTCACCGCGTTCGTGCGCGTCTACATGCCCAACACCGTCGCCGGCATCGGCGCCGGCGCGATTTTGGTGTTCATCCTCGCCATCGGCTACTACATCACCCCGGCGCTGGTCGGCGGGCAGAGCGGCACGCTGATCAGCAACTTCATCGCCTTCCACATGCAGAATTCGCTGAACTGGGGCCTGGCCGCGGCGCTCGGCGCGATTCTGCTCGGCGTGGTGCTGGTGCTGTATTTCCTCTACGACAAAATCGTCGGCATCGACAACATGAAACTCGGCTGAACGCGCAATGTCCCTTCCCGTCTACGCAACCCTGCCGGAGAAAATCTGGCACTACACCTACCTGTCGATCTGCGCGCTGATCTTTTTCTTTTTGATCGCGCCGGTGGTGGTGGTCATTCCGCTGTCGTTCAACGCGGTGCCGTTCTTCACCTTCACCGAGGAGATGCTGACCTTTGACCCGGCCGGCTACTCCTTAAAATGGTACCGGGATTTCTTCACCAACCTCAACTGGCAGGGCGCGGTGAAAAACAGCCTGGTCATCGCGGTCTTCGCCACGCTGATTTCCACCACGCTCGGCACCGTCGCCGCGCTCGGCCTGAGCCGCAGCGAGATGCCGCACAAGTCGGTCATCATGGGCATTTTGATTTCGCCGATGATCGTGCCGCTGATCATCTCGGCCGCCGGCATGTATTTTTTCTACAGCAAGATCGGCCTGTCGTCCACGCACCTCGGCGTCATCCTCGCCCACGCCGCGCTCGGCACGCCCTTTGTCGTGATCACCGTGACCGCCACGCTGGTCGGCTTTGACCACAGTTTGGTGCGCGCCGCGGCGACTCTCGGCGCCTCGCCGCAGCGGACTTTTTTCCGCGTGATCGTCCCGCTGATTTTGCCCGGCGTGATTTCCGGCGCGCTGTTCGCGTTCATCACCTCGTTTGACGAAGTCGTGGTGGTGCTGTTCGTCGGCAGTTATGAGCAGCGCACCATTCCGTGGCAGATGTTCTCCGGCATCCGCGAACAGATCAGCCCGACCATCCTCGCGGTGGCGACGCTGCTCGTCGCGGTTTCCATTTTGCTGCTGACCTCGGTGGAATTGCTCCGCCGCCGCAGCGAACGCCTGCGCGGAATCACGCCGCACTAAGAACAAGGCGCGCGCCCGCGCGTCAGTTTTGCCGGTCGTCCGGCACGAACCCGGTCTGGTGCACCACGCCGG
>JALCBG010000008.1:30620-48191 GCA_028066695.1 Gammaproteobacteria bacterium
GCGCGTCAGTTTTGCCGGTCGTCCGGCACGAACCCGGTCTGGTGCACCACGCCGGCCGCGCGCAATTCCTCCTCCGACGGCCACCACATCCGCTCCGGCGGCTGCGAAAAAATCTTCCGCAGAAACTCGGCCGACACTCCCTGCGCGCGGAACAACTCCATGTCTTTCGCCTGCTCCTCGCCGACATCAAACGCCGGCAGCACCGTGTGCGCTTCGTATTGGTGAAACCCGAGTTTCGCGCCGGCGCCGAGCGCGCGCCGCCGCCCGGCGACAAACGCGGTCGCGCATGAAGACGCGCATTCGCGCAGCGCGTAGGTCGCAAGTCCGCGCTCGCGAATCAGCCGCGCCAGTCCGCGCCCCTCGTAAATCTGCCCGCCGCCGCTGTCCAGCGCGATGCCGCGCACCCGCGGATGCGCGTCCAGCAGCGCTTCCACGCGGCGCGTGATGCCGGCCTCAAACGGCCCGCGCAAATGCAGCAACTCGCCGTCCGCGGACAAGCGCAGCAAATATTTCGGCGCGAGAATATCCGCATCCGAGTTCGTGTCCGCATGCGCCTCGGTGCGAAAGGCGAGCAGGTTTTGGTAACTGGAAAACCCGGCGGCGAGCGTCGCCGCGATGCTGAGCACCACGACGCCGAGCGCCGCCACCGTCCAAGTGCGGTCGGCGCGCGCGGCGATGCGCCGCTCGCAGGCGCGAATCACGCCGACCACCTGCCACGGATAGACCAGCAGCCGCGCGAACACGAAATACACCGCCGCGGCCGCGGTCACGCGCGTCTCGCCGTGCAGAAAAGGCGGAAAAAGAAACCGCTCAAAAAAAGTCAGCGCGATCCACAGCAGCAAAAAGTTCACCCAAAACGCGCGCGCCAGCCGCGTCTCGCCGCGCCAGTGCATGCGGACGAAGTTGCGGAAGCGGCGCGCGATGCGTTTCATCGCGCCGCGCCGCGCGCGACCAGTTCTTTGACCGCGTCCAGGTCATTCGCCACCGGCGTCATTCGCTCCTCGCGCCGCAGTGCCTCGCGCAATGCCGGCGGCATCGGCGCTTCGGCGCCGCAGGCCGCGCGCGCCGCGTCGCCGAATTTCGCCGCGTGCGCGGTCGCCAGCGCGATGGTCGGCACGCCGTCCTCGGCGAACGCGCGCGCCGCGGCCGTGCCGATGGCCGAATGCGGGTCGGTGAACGCGCCGTTCGCCGCGTACAGCCGCTTCATCTCGGCGCGCGTCTCTTCGTCGGTGAAGCGGCGCGCGCGAAAAATTTCCCCGGCTTTGCGCAGCGCCTCCGGCGGCGCCGAAAATTCGCCGCGCTTCGCGAAATCCTCCATCAAACTCCGCACGCGCCCGCCGTCGCGCGCGCACAACTCAAACAGCAGCCGCTCAAAGTTGCTGGAAATTTGGATGTCCATGCTCGGCGAAATGGTGGCGTGCAGTTCGCGCCGCTGCATCCGCCCCGATTCAAAAAACCGCGCGAGGATGTCGTTGCGGTTGGTGCCGATGATCAGCCGCCGCAGCGGCAGCCCCATTTGCAGCGCGGCGTAGCCGGCGAACACATTGCCGAAATTGCCGCTCGGCACGGCGAAACTGACCGCGCGCTCGGGCGCGCCGGCCTGCACCGCGGCGTAAAAGTAATACACCGTCTGCGCGGCGATTCGCGCCCAGTTGATGGAGTTGACCGCGGCGAGCGCGTGGCGCTTTTTGAATTCGGCGTCGTTGAACATCGCCTTGACCAGGTTCTGGCAGTCGTCAAAGTTTCCGTCCACCGCGAGGTTGTGAATGTTGGCGTCGGCCACCGTGGTCATCTGGCGGCGCTGCACTTCCGAGACGCGCCCGGCCGGGTGCAGCATGTGCAGACTGATTCCGCCGCGCCCGCGCACCGCTTCAATCGCGGCCGAGCCGGTGTCGCCGGAAGTCGCGCCGATGATCGCGCAGGCGCGCCCGCGCGCGCCGATAAACCGCCCGAACAATTCGCCGAGAAACTGCAGCGCGAAATCCTTGAAGGCGAAAGTCGGCCCGTGAAAGAGTTCCAGCGAAAACAGCGAATCGTCCAGTTGTTTCAAAGGCGCGACTTCGCGCGCGCCGAAATTGCGGTAGGCGCGCTCCAAAAGTTTTTCAAGTTCGCCGGCCGGCACGGATTCGCCGGCAAAGCGGGCGATGACGCGCGCCGCGAGTTGCGCATACGGCATGCCGCGAAACGCGCGAATTTCCTCCTCGCCGAACGCAGGCCAGGTCTCCGGCACATACAGGCCGCCGTCCGCGGCCAGCCCGCCGAGGGTGGCTTCCTCAAAGGAGCGGAGCGCGGAGTCACCGCGCGTGCTGAGGTATTTCATGACGGGCGGCGGCGCGCGCTCATTTCACTTCGTTGCGCGCGAAAATTTCCGGCAGTTGCCGCAGCGCCATCTTGCCGAGCGGCGTGCGCGGCAGTTCGTCCACCAGCGCAAAGCGCGTGATGCGGTTGTGCTTGGAAACCAGTTTGTTGAACGCGGCCAGCGCCTCGCGCGCGCGCTCTTCGCGCCGCTCGTGCATGGCCAGCACGCAGGCCGGACGGGAAGCGACTTCCAGCACGCCGGCTTCCTTGACCGCCGCGTCGCGCTCCAGCAGGGTTTCCAGTTCTTCCGGGTACACATTTTTGCCGGCCTCGGTCACTATCAGGCGCTTCAGGCGGCCGGTTAAAAACACCCGGCCGTCCGCATCCACCCGCCCGAGGTCGCCGGTCTTGAACCAGTCGTCGTGCATCGCCTCGCGGTTTTGCAGTTCGTCCTCGTAGCCGAGCATGACATTGGGGCCCGCGATCCAAATCTCGCCGCAGCCGGCCTGGTCGGGCGCGTGGATTTGGACGCGCACACCGTCCACCGGCCGGCCGACGCTTTCCGGCGCGCTGTCAAATTCGTCCTGCATGCAGGCCAGCGGCGAGGTCTCGGTCAGCCCGTAGCCCTGGCGCAGCGGCAGGCCAAGGTCGTGGTAGTAGCGGCTGATGCGCGCGTCCAGGTGCGAGCCGCCGCTGACCCAGGCGTTGATGCGCCCGCCGAGTTTTTTGCGGATCGGCGCGTTCAGCCGGCGGCGCAGCGGCGCCGGCATGCGGCGCAGCGCGGCGCGGTAGCAGCCGAGCGCGGCGCCGCCCTCGCGAAATTTTTTTTCAAGCCCCTGCATCACATTGCGAAACAGCCGCGGCACGGCGATGAGCACGCTGATGTTTTCATGCTGCAGCGCCTCCAAAATTTCCGCGGCGGCGAGCGCGCGTGGCGTGACGATGGCCGCGCCGTGATATAGCGGCAGCAGCATGTTGCCCATCAGCCCCATCGCGTGCGAAAACGGCAGCAGCGAAATGAAGCGGTCGCGCGCGCTGAACTTGCCGATCTTGCATGCGGCGCGCATGTTGGAGGCGAGGTTGGCGTGCGACAGCCGGACGATTTTCGGCGCGCCGGCGCTGCCGGAAGTGCAGACGCGCAGCGCGATCGCATCGCCGCCGCGCGCGGCCGGGTGCGCGGCCTCGGCCGCGGCGCGCTCGGGCGCGCAGGACATCGGGATGTCCATGCGTTTTTCCGCGTATTCGCCCCCATCATTGTTTTCTTGGCCGTCCGCATCTCCATGCATGAACAGCGCCGCCGGCGCCAATGCGCGCAATTGCATCGCGCGCTCGTGCGCGCTGTTGCCGGGGTGAACCGGCGCGACATTGGCGCCGATCTTCCACGCGCCGAGCGCGGCCGCGGTGAACTCGGGCCCGTTCGGCGCGGTGATGGCGACGCTGTCGCCTTCCCTGACGCCGCGCTCGCGCAGCAATGCGGCGGCGGCGAGCGCCGCGTCATGCAGTTGCCGGTAGCCGACCACCCGCCGCCGGTCGCGCAGGCGGCAAATCCAGGCCGGGTTGCCGCCGTATTTCCGCAGCGCCGGCTGCAGCAGCGACCAAAGGTTTTCCTGCATGAGTGGCATCGGTGAGGGGGATGAAAAAAGTATAGCAAACCGCGCGCTCCGCTTTCGGTTATCGGCGGCCGGAAATCATGGATAATGCGCCGATGAAAGTGAGCCTGCCGGCGCGCGCGGCAATTGAAAAACTCGCCGGAGACGCGCTGCGCGAAGACATCGGCGGCGGCGACCTGACCGCCGAATTGACGCCGCAGGACGCGCGCGCGCGGGCGCGTTTGTTTTGCCGCGAGCGCGCGGTGCTGTGCGGCGCGGCCTGGTTTGACGAGGCGTTTCGCCAAACCGACCGCGATGTGGAAATCACCTGGCATTTTGAAGACGGCGCACAACTTCGCGGCGGTGAAGCGGTCTGCGAAATTCACGGCCGCGCGCGCGCGCTGCTCGCCGCCGAGCGCACCGCGATTAACCTGCTGCAAACCCTGTCCGGCACCGCCACCATCGCGCGGCGGTATGTTGAAGCGGCCGGCGGCCGCGCGCGCATCATGGACACGCGCAAAACCATTCCGGGGCTGCGCCTCGCGCAAAAATACGCGGCCGCGGTCGGTGGCGCGCACAACCACCGCATGGGGTTGTTTGATCAGGTCCTGCTCAAGGAAAACCACATCGCCGCGGCCGGCTCGCTGGAAGAGGCGGTGCGGCGCGCGCGCGCGGCCGCGCCCGATGGGTTTGTGGAGGTGGAAGTGGAAAACCTGAAGCAATTGCAGCGCGCGCTGCAGGCCGGCGCGCAGCGCGTATTGCTGGACAACTTCAGTTCGGACCAACTGCGCGAAGCGGCCGAGTTGGCGCGCGGGCGCGCCGAGTTGGAGGCCTCGGGCGGCATCACGCTGGAGCAAGTGCCGGAGATCGCGGCAACCGGCGTTGATTTCATTTCCATCGGCGCGCTGACCAAGCACCTCGCGGCGGTGGATTTTTCGCTGCGATTTGACGGCGCATAACATTCCTATTCGCGCGCGTTATTTTTTCGGGCGCGAATCCTCTTCCAGCGCGTCCACCAGTTTTTGAAAATCCTCCGGCGGCGGCCGCTCCCAGCGCATCACCTCGCCGCTGCGCGGATGGCGCAGCGACAAATGCGCGGCGTGCAGCGCCTGGCGTTTAAATTTCGCCAGCGCCGCGCGCAATTTTTCCGACGCGCCGGCCGGCACGCGCGCGCGCCCGGCATACAGCGGGTCGCCGACCAGCGGAAAGCCGCGCCAACTTAAATGCACGCGGATTTGGTGGGTGCGCCCGGTTTCCAATTCGGCGCGAATCAGGCAGTGGTTGCGGTACTTGCGCTCCACGCGCACATGCGTCACCGCCGGCTTGCCGCGCGGCGTTACGCACATGCGCAGGCGCTCGCGGCGGTGGCGGCCGACCGGCTGATCAATGCATTCGCCCGCGACCGGCACGCCGCTGACCACCGCCGAATACCGCCGCGTCATGTCGTGCGCCTGCAGTTGCGCAATTAAATCGCGCCGCGCGTTTTCGTTGCGCGCGACCGCGAGCAGGCCCGAAGTGCCTTTGTCCAGGCGGTGCACGATGCCGGCGCGCGGCAGAGTGCGCAATTCGTCGTCGGCGTGCAGCAGTCCGTTCAGCAAAGTGCGGTCGGGCTGCCCGGCGCCGGGATGCACGACCAGGCCGGCCGGCTTGTTAATGATCAGCAGATCTTCGTCGCGCGCCACGATTTCAAAATCCACCTGCTGCGCCGGCGAATCTGACGGCTGCGGCGACGGCGGAAACACCTCCAAGTTTTCGCCGCCGCGCAACTGGTAACTCTGCTTGGCGTGCTCGCCGTCCACCAGCACCAAGCCGCGCTTCAGCCACTGCTGCATTTCGGCGCGCGAATGCTCGGGCAGCAGCGCGGCCAGCGCCTTGTCTATGCGCGTGCCGGCAAATTGCGCCGGAACTTCAAACGGGGGCGGATTTTGCTCGCGCATTGCGCGGCAAAGTATGGCAGAATCGCGCGCCCGGCGCACCGCTCCGGAATATTTCCCCCCAAGCAACTTCCGTCCATACCAATGTCCGGCAAATTTCGCATTCTCCTCGTGCTCGCCGCCGTCGCGCTGGCGGCCTGCTCATCGGCGAAAAAAGAGGAGCCCGACCTCACCGCCGAGGAGATGTACGCGGCCGCGAAACTCAGCATGAGCCGCAACGGCTGGGAGCGCGCGCTTACGCAGTTGCGCGAACTCATCGCCAAATACCCCTACGGCAAGCACGCCGAGCAGGCGCAACTGGATGAAATCTATGTGCATTACCGCAACAACTCGCCGGGGCTTTGCATCGCCGCGGCCGAGCGCTTCATCAAGGAGCATCCGACGCACGAGGCGGTGGACTACGCCTACTACGCGAAAGGCCTGGCGAACTACCAGGAGGACGACTCGCTGTTCGGCCGCCTGACCGGGCGAGATGATTTAAGCGACCGCGACGCAACCATCACGCGCGACGCGCTGGACGCGTTCACCGATGTTTACACGCTGTTCCCCGAAAGCCGCTACGCCGCCGACTCGCGCGCGCGCGCGCGCCGCCTGACCGAGTCGCTGGCGCGCCATGAACTGGCGGTCGCCGCCTATTACCTGTCGCGCAACGCGCATGTCGCCGTGGTCAACCGCGCCAAAGGCGTGGTGGAAAACTACGCGACCACCCCCGCGCTGGAACACGCGCTCGCGCTGATGATTTTTTCCTACCGGCAAATGGGCCTGTCCGAGTTGTCCGAATCGGCAAAACGCGTGCTCGCGCTGAGTTTTCCGCAAAGCGAATACCTCAGCGGACTGGACCGGGGCGGCCGCGAATTGCTGACGCGGGGATTGGCGGATCTTGCGGCGGCGGGGAAGCAGCGATGAAAGGCGTTTCTTTGATTGGGGTTGATTGCGCCACGAAAGGAGAAAACATCGGGCTGGCTTTGGGGTGGTGCGATGATGAGGGCGTCGTGCACATTAAAGACGCGTGCGCGGGAATGGAGTGGGACGATGTAACGAAGAAATTGATCGGCTGGATTGCGGCGGAGAAAGTCGTTTTGCTGGCGCTGGACGCGCCGCTCGGCTGGCCGGTTGCGCTTCGTTCAAACATTCGGTGTCATAAAGCGGGAAAACCGCTGCGGCATGTGCTTGACGATGCCGACAAACTTTTTTACCGCCAAACTGATCTGAAAATGATCAAACTCTACAAGCGTCCTCTGGACGTTGGCGCAAACTTCATTGCGCGCACCGCGCATGCCGCTCTTGCGTTGCTTGGAGAGTTGCGCGAAAAAACCGGCAAAAAAATTCGGTTGGCATGGACTCCCGGCGTACCGAAAAACACTCAAGCGATTGAGGTATACCCGGCGGCAACTTTGATTGCGCATGCGGGAAAAGATGCGGCGAAAATCGACAAAAAGTTTAAGTCGTTGTCGAAAAAAGAAAAACTGCTAAAGAAAAAAGAAAAAATTTTGGAGAAAATCAAAAGCGCGGCTTTTTTAGATGCAAAAATAAAAGAGCAAGTGTTCGCCGATGAGAGCGAGCAACATGTGCTAGATGCCGTGCTGTGCGTACTGGCCGCGGCAGATTTTGTCAGACGCGATGTCATCAAGCCCGCAAACTGCGCAACACGCAGGCGCGCTAAAAAAGAAGGCTGGATCTGGGTGAAATCTCCGCAATCGGACGCGCGCTAATTTGCTGCACTTTCGCGCTCCGCCGCGTATTCCCGCACCACATCATTCTTCCGAAACCCCGGCACCGCCGTTGCGCTGTCCAGCGCGAGTGCGGCGAAGTCCATTTGCAGCAAGCGGTTTCGCGCCGCGGCGGTGGGGGCGGTGAACAGCATCCACTGCTTGTGCTTTTCGCAATTCGCGGCCTCGGTTTCGCGGCGGGAATAGTCCTGGTAGCCCTGGCACGGCACGGCGAAATCAAACGGCGCGTCAAATTCCTTCAGCGCCTGCCGGGTGTTGTTGTATTGGCGCATTTGAAAATCCGGGTGCGCGCGCGGCGGCGGGGCATGCGCGCGCAGGTTTTTCATGCGGTGCGGCAGGCGCGTCCAGATTTGGAACTCGGCGTTGACCGCGAAATCCTTGCCGTCGGGCGTGCAGAAGGAATCGCGTGCCAGCGGTTCGCGCCGCACCAATTGGTATTGGGCGGGCAACAGGCGGTGCGTCGCGTATTTGCGAAAAGTCACCGGCAGCACCAGCGCGATGGTGTCGGCGAAATCCGAGTGGTTGAAAAATGCGACCGCGAGTTTGCCGCGTCTGCCGAAAGGCGGGTTGCCGATGACCGCGTATTTTCGCCTCATAGGCGGCCGCCAGTCAAAGTAATCGGCGCGTTCAATGCCGGCGTTGTCTATGCGCGGGAGTTTTTCGGGGGCGAGGTCAATGCCGGTGCGGCGCCCTTGCGGCAGCAATTGCCAGAAGCAGCCGCAGCCGGCCGCCGGTTCCACGAACCAATACGCGCGTAAATCCATGCCGAGTTGCCCGGCGGTGCGCGCGAACACTCGCCAGCATGCGCGCGCGACTTCGGGCTTGGTGTAAAACCGGCCCAGATTTTTGTTTTTATTCGCGTCGGCGCGCATTACGCCGGCGCGCGCGTCAACACGCGCTCGGCTTCCGCGTATTTTTCGGCGGTGCGCGCGATGATTTCCGGCGGCAATTCGGGCGCCGGCGCGGTCTTGTTCCAGTCCAGCGTCTCCAGATAATCGCGCACGAATTGCTTGTCGTAACTCGGCGGCGAAATTCCCGGGCGGTATTGCGCGGCCGGCCAAAAGCGCGACGAGTCGGGCGTCAGGACCTCGTCAATCAGGTGCAGCGTTCCGTTCGCGTCCAAGCCGAATTCAAACTTGGTGTCGGCGATGAGAATGCCGCGCTCGCGCGCATAGGCGGCCGCGTCGCGGTAGATGGCGATGCTCAGGTCGCGCACGCGCGCGGCGATGCCGGCGCCGGTCAATTCCTCGGTGCGCGCGAACGAGATGTTTTCATCGTGGGCGCCGGCCTCGGCTTTGGTGGAGGGCGTGTAAAGCGGCTCGGGAAGTTGCTCGGCCTGGCGCATGCCTTTTGGCAGCGCGATGCCGCACAGCGCGCCGGTCTTTTGGTAGTCCTTCCAGCCGGAGCCGATCAGGTAGCCGCGCACGATCGCCTCTATCGGCAGCGGCTGCAGTTTTTTCACGACGATTGCGCGCGCGCCGAGTTGTTCGCGCATGCGCGCCTCGGGCACGACTTCGGCGAGATCAACGCCGGCGAGGTGGTTCGGCACATCGCCCGCGCTGCGCGCGAACCAAAAATTCGCCACGCGCGTCAGCACCTCGCCCTTGCCGGGAATCGGCTGCCCGAGCACCACATCAAACGCCGAGATGCGGTCGGTGGCGACTATCAGCATGTGCGCGTCGTCCACGCGGTAGAGGTCGCGCACCTTGCCGCGGTTCAGGAGTTCAAGGTGCGGCAGTTCGGACTGAAACAGGGCGGCGGTCATGTTCAGCGCGCCTCAATGAATTTTGCCCGCTGAAATCCGCGCGGCAGCATTCCGCCGCGCTGCGCGCGCGCGCCGACATAGGCGTCAAATTCGGACGGGCGAATGCGCAGCGGGCGTTTGCCGCTGCCGACGCGCAGAGTCTGGCCCTCGCGGAACACCGAGACCGCGGCGACGCGCTCGCCTTCCTGGTGCTTCTTCTTGGGGATGTTGAACAGTTTGACGCCTTTGCCGCGCGCCAGTTGCGGCAATTCGGCCACCGGAAAAATCAGCAGGCGGCCGCCGCTGAGCACCGCGACCCAGTCATCCTCGTAATCCAAAACACGCTGCGGCATCAGCGCGCGTCCGCCGGGCGGCACGCGCAGCGCGGCCTTGCCGGCTTTGTTGCGCGTGTTCAGGTCGCCCAGTTTCGCGACAAACCCGTAGCCGGAATCGGCGCACAGCAAATATTCGTCTTCTTCGCGCCCCATCATCAGGCCGCAGAAATGCGCGCCCGGCTGCGGGTTGAAGGTGCCGCTGAGCGGCTCGCCCAGGCTGCGCGCCGACGGCAGCGAATGCGGCGCGAGCGCGTAAGTGCGGCCGAAGGAATCCAGCGCCAGCAACAGGTCGCTGGTCTTGCCGCGCACCGCGCACAAAAATTCATCGCCGGCGCGGTATTGCAGCGCGGACGCGTCAATGTCGTGCCCCTTCGCCGCGCGCACCCAGCCTTTGCCCGACAAAATCACGCTGACCGGCTCGGCCGGCGTGATGTCATGCACTTCCATCGCTTTCGCCGCGCGCCGCTCCACCAGCGGAGAGCGGCGCTCGCCGCCATGCTCCTGCGCGTCGGCGATCATTTCGTCGCGCACCAGCGCCTTCAATTTTTTCCGGGATTTCAGCAGCGCCTCCAGGCGTTTGCGCTCGGCACTCAATTCCTTTTGCTCGCCGCGGATTTTCATTTCCTCCAATTTGGCGAGGTGGCGCAGTTTGAGTTCCAGAATCGCGTCGGCCTGCGCGCCGCTCAGCCCGAAACGTTTCACCAGCGCCGGCTTCGGCGAATCTTCGCGGCGGATGATTTTGATGACTTCGTCCAGATGCAAAAAGGCGATGAGCAGGCCGTCCAGTATGTGCAGCCGCTCGGTGACTTTGTCCAGGCGAAACTGCAGGCGGCGGGCGACCGTGGCGAGGCGCCAGGCGAGCCATTCGGTCAGCAGGGTCTTCAGGTCAAAGACTTTCGGGCGGCCGTCCGGCGCGATCATGTTTAAGTTGACGCGGTAACTGCGCTCCAGGTCGGTGGTGGCGAACAGGTGGTGCATCAGCGCCTCGGCGTCCACGCGGTTGGAGCGCGGCTCAATGACCAGCCGCGTCGGGTGCTCGTGGTCGGATTCGTCGCGAAGGTCGGTGACCATCGGCAGTTTTTTCGCGTTCATCTGCGCGGCGATTTGCTCGCTGATGCGCGCGCCGGAAACCTGGTAGGGCAGCGCGTGAATGACGATGTCGCCGCCTTCGGCGCGCCACGCCGCGCGCTGGCGCACCGAGCCGGCGCCGCTGCGGTAGATCTCGCGCAACTCCTCCGGCGTGGTGATGATCTCGCCCTCGGTCGGGAAGTCGGGCCCCTTGATGTGCTCGCACAGCGCGTCCAGATCGGCGCGCGGGTCCTCCAGCAGGCGAATGCAGGCGCTGACCACTTCGCGAATGTTGTGCGGCGGAATGTCGGTGGCCATGCCGACCGCGATGCCGGAGCCGCCGTTCAGCAGCACATTCGGCAGCCGCGCCGGCAGGCGTTTCGGCTCCAGCAGCGTGGAGTCAAAATTCGGCGCCCAGTCGGCGGTGCCCTGCGCGAGTTCCTCCAGCAGCATCTGCGCGTATTTGGTCAGCCGCGATTCGGTGTAGCGCATCGCGGCGAAGGATTTCGGGTCGTCCTGGCTGCCCCAGTTTCCCTGCCCGTCTATAAGCGGGTAGCGGCAACTGAACGACTGCGCCATCAGCACCATCGCCTCGTAGCAGGCCGAGTCGCCGTGCGGGTGAAACTTGCCGAGCACATCGCCGACCGTGCGCGCGGACTTTTTGTATTTCGCCGCGGCGTGCAGGCCGAGGTCGGACATCGCGTAGATGATGCGCCGCTGTACCGGCTTCAGCCCGTCCACCATGCTCGGCAGCGCGCGGTCCAGAATTACCGACATGGAGTAATGCAGATAGGCGCGCTCGGTGAAGTTGATGAGCGGCAGCGTCTCCGGCGCGGCGCGCTGCGTGCTGGTTTTTTCGGTCATTATCGGGGTCGGGTCGGGGCCGTGGAATGCCGCGAGTATAGGCGATGCAAAACGAAATGTTAAATCATTTTAAGCGCGGCCGGCCGCCGAATTACTTTTCCAGCAGGCGCGGCATCATCTCCACCAGATTGCACGGGCGCGTGCGGTGGTCCAGTTGGTGCGAGATCAATTTTTCCCAGGCGAGCGCGCACGCGCCGGGCGAGCCGGGCAGCACGAAAACATAGGTGCCGTTGGCGACGCCGGCGAGCGCGCGCGACTGCAGCGTGGAAGTGCCGATTTCCTGATACGACAGCGCGCGAAACATTTCGCCGAATCCGTCCAGGGTTTTGTCCAGCAGCGGGCGCACCGCTTCGGGGCTGCCGTCGCGGCCGCTGACGCCGGTGCCGCCGGTGGTGAGGACCGCCTGAATATCGGGGTCGGCGATCCACCCGGCGACCACCGCGCGAATGCGGTAAATGTCGTCCGGCACGATTTGCTTGTCGGCGAGGCGGTGACCGGCCGCGCGCAACCGCTCGGCGAGCGCGCGCCCGGATTTGTCGCCGGCCTCGTCGCGCGTGTCCGAGGCGGTCAGGACCGCGATGTTGACCGCGATAAACTCCCGTGCGCCGCGCCCGCTCATGTTAACTGCGGCAATGTCATGCCAATGCCCCGATGGGAAAGGTAAAATGGAGGGATGGGCATTATCCGCCATTCCGCGCCGGCGATGCATGAATGAGCGTCCGCATTAAATGTTTCGCCAGCCTGCGCCAGCGACTGGGAATCGGGCAGACCGAACTTGCGCACCGCCGCGGCATGACCATCGGCGACGCCTGGCGCGCGCTCAGCGAAGAGCCGCCGCCGGAAAACCTGCTGTGCGCGCGCAATCTGGAATACGCCGATTTGCAGCAGGCGGTGGAGGACGGCGATGAAATCGCGTTCTTTCCGCCGGTCACCGGCGGCTAAGCGGGGCGTTCGGTGAAAGTGGAAATTCGCGCGCGCGCGTTCGCGCCGTGGGAGGAACTCGCCGAACATCAGGCGCATTTGCCGCCCGGCAGTTACGGCGCCTGCGCGGCTTTCGTCGGCAGTATGCGCGACTTTAATGAGGGCGAGCGCGTTACCGCGATGACGCTGGAGCATTACGCCGGCATGACCGAGCGCCAACTTCGGCAACTCACCGGAGACGCGGCGCGCCGCCACGGCTTGCTGGACGCGCTGGTGGTGCACCGCGTCGGCGCGTTGCAGCCGAATGAGCCGATCGTGCTGGTCGCGGCCTGGTCGGCGCACCGCGCCGCGGCGTTCGCGGCCTGCGCGGAAATCATGGAGTCGCTGAAAAGCCGCGCGACTTTTTGGAAGAAGGAAAGCACGCCCGGCGGCGAGCGGTGGGTGGAGAAAAACACGCCGGGCGCGAACATTGAATAGGCATGGAATAGGCGCGGAATAAGCGCGATATACTCGCCTCCGCAACTCCGCACGAGAAAACAAAAATGTCCGCAGAAACCTGGCTGTTATTCGCGGCCGCCGCGTCGCTGGTGCTGATCATTCCGGGACCGACCGCGCTGTTGCTGTTGTGCCGCTCGCTCGCGCATGGACGGCGTTCTACGCCGCCGCTGGTCGCCGGCGTGGTCGCCGGGGATTTCACCGCGATGACCTGCTCGCTGCTCGGGCTGGGCGCGGTGCTGGCCGCTTCGGCCGCGTGGTTTGCATTGTTCAAATGGGCCGGCGCCGCGTATTTGGTGTATCTCGGCGTCAAGTTCTGGCGCGCGCCGTGGCCGTTGCGCGAGGAGGAAATGCGCGCAGCGCGCGCAGCGACGCAAAGCGCCGGCGGCCGCGCGTTTTTCCGCGAGGCGTTCGCGGTGACCGCGCTCAACCCGAAAAGCATTTTGTTCTTCATCGCCTTTTTGCCGCAATTCGTGCAGAGCGAAAGCGCCGCCGCCGCGCTGCCGCAACTGCTGATCATGGGCGCGACCTTTTTGGTTTTGGCCGCGCTGAACGCGGCGATGTACTCGCTGTGCGCAGCCGCCATCGGCGCGGCGGTTACGCGCCCGTCGGTGCAAAACACCTTGCGCCGCACCGGCGGTTTGACTCTTGCCGGCGCAGGCTTGCTCGCCGCCTCGCTGCAGCGCCCGGCATAAAAACCGGGGCGGGCGGGATTACCAAAGCGCGGCCAGCGCCTGATGCAATTGGTCGCGCGAAATTTTTCCGAGGTGGCGCGCCGCGATGTTGCCGGCGCGGTCAAAGAACACCGTAAACGGCAGCGGCGTGCCGGCGGCGTTTCCCTGTTTGCGCATGATTTCAAAGCCACCGCTCAGCGCGACCAAAGACGGATAGTTGATGCCGAGGCGCTCGCCGAAGCCGCGCGCGGCGTCCAAAAAATCGTGGGCGACGCCGACCACCTGCAAGCCGCGCTCGCGGTATTCCCGTTGCGCTTCTATCAGCAGCGGGATTTCCTCCACGCAGGGCGGGCACCAACTCGCCCAGTGATTGACCACCACCACCTTGCCGAGCCACTCGCGGCCGTGGCGCAGTTTTTTTTCCACATCGGGAAACTCAATGTCGGCGAGCGTGGACTCGGCCTCGCGTTTTGCCACGCGCCGCCAGCCGAAATACCCGCCGAGCGCGAGCGCCCCGGCCGAAAGCAAAAAAATCCGTTTGCGCATGCCGGTTACAGCGAGGAAATCAGCGCGTGAAAATCCTTCGGGCCGCGGTAGCCGTAGAAATGTTTCCCCGGCAATTCGGCGCCGTCTTTGCCGAACAGCAGTACGGCCGGCGGCCCGAACACGCCGAAGCGTTTTTTCAGCGCTTTGCCGCCGGCGTCGCGCGGGTCGGTCACATCCACCTGCAGCGCGACGAAATTCGCGTCCAGCAATGCGGCGACGCGCGCATCGCGGAAGGTGGTTTTTTTCATGCGCGCGCAGTCGGCGCACCAGTCGGCGTAGTAATCCAGCAGCACGAACTTGCCGGCGGCGGCGGCGCGCGCGAATTCGCGCTCCAGTTCGGCCGGATTGCCGACGCGCGTGAATTTTGTGGGCGCGCGCGCATATTCATGCCCGGCCGCGCCGGCGAGCCAGTTCGCCGGCAGCGGGCGCAGCACATCGCGTTCGCCGGCCGCGCCGCCGGCGAGCGCGAGCGCGCCCCAGGCCAGCAGCCCGGCGCCGGCCGCGCGCGCGCCGCGCCGCCAATGGACGGCCCCGATGGAAAGTCGCGCCGCGAGCAAATACGCGCCGAGCGCGAGCAAAAACGCGGCCCATAACCACAGCACCGGCACCGCCGGCAGCGAACCGAGCAAATAGATCGCGACCGCGACCAGCATCACGCCGAACGCGCGGTTGACCGCGACGCTCCACTTGCCGGCGCGCGGCAGCAGGTGGCCGGCGCCGGCGCCGAATGCGATCAGCGGCGCGCCCATGCCGAGCGCCATCGCGGCCATCAATTGCGCGCCGAGCATGGCGTCGGCCGAGGCCACCGCGACGCCGAGGAAGGCGATCAGCGCCGGCGAGACGCATGCGCCGACCACCACCGACGAAATTGCGCCGAGCGCGAACACCGCCGGCAGCGCGCCGCGCAGGCCGGCGGTGCGCGCATGCACGGCCGAGCGAATCGCCGCCGGCATTTCAATGCGGAACGCGCCGAACATGGAAAGCGCCATCAGCAGCAGCACCGCGGCCAGCGGCGCGATGACCCAGGCGTTTTGGAAATACGCCTGCAATTGCTCGCCGCTCGCGCCGGCGACCGCGCCGGCCGCGGCATAGGCGGTCGTGGCGCCGAGCACATAGGCGAGCGCCAGCAGCGCGCCGCGCCGGCGGGTGATGCGCGCGCCCGGCGCGTTCTGCGCGGCGATGACGCCCGACAAAATCGGCAGCATCGGCAACACGCACGGCGTGAAACTCAGCAGCAGTCCGGCGAGGAAGGCGGCCGGCAGCAAGCCGCGCGATTGCGCCAGTAAGGCGGCGAGGGGCGAGGGCAGCGATTGCGCGGCGATTTCCGCGGCGTCGCGCGCCGCGCCGGAAAATATCGCCGGAGAATTGGCCGCGGAATTTGCCGGGCCGGCGTCACCGGCCCATGCGCGCGCAATCAGGCGCGGCGCCAGCGAAAATTCCTTGCTGACCGGCGCGTAGCAAATTCCGCCTTCGGCGCAGCCCTGGTATTCGGCGCGGACGCGCACTTCCCCAGTTTCGTGTTCCCGCCAGTTTTCCCGCAGCAAAATCGGCGCGGAAAAACTCCGCTTAAAAACCGCCATTTCGCCGAAATACGGGTCATTTTTGCGCTCGCCTGGCGGCAATGCGGCGGGCAATTCGGCGTCCCGGCTGCGAAAGCGGATTTTGTCGCGGTAAAGGTAGTAGCCGTCGGCGACCAAAAATTCGCCGCGCAATTGCCCGGGAGCGCCCGCGACCGGCGAAATTTCCAGTCGGAACGCGTCATCCACCGGCAAAAACTGCGGTTTTTCGCCGTTATCGCCGCCCAAAAGCAGGCGCAGCCGCTCTTTTGCGCCGGATTTTTCCTGCGATTGCAGGGAAATTTGGGAGTTTTCGGCGGCGTCGGCATAGGCCACGCCAAAATCGCCGCCAAAACCGGCAAAACCGCCGGCAAAAATGCCAGACAAAAACCACGCGGAAATCAGAAATTTAACTTGCATTTGCGAAGTGGGGTGGGTACAAATACGCTATCGGAGACGACAATTCGACCGGAAGGGCGGCGCGCCGCCCCCGGTGGCGGCGCCGGGAGGGGGCGTTGCTGGAATTTACCCGATTGCGCCCCATATTTTCTCCGAAATCCGCGAAAAACACGGAACCCCCGAAACACCGAAAACCCGGAAATACCACCTATGACCCCGCATTCTAGCCGAACGCGCGGCGGCAAACGCCGCGCCGCCAAAGCCCGCCCATTCCGCCAGACCTCTTTTAGCGTCTATCCGCCCGACGGCACGCGCTGCCGCGGCACCTACTGCCCCGGCGAAAGCCGGCTGGTCGGCATCCATGTGCACGGATTCCGCTCGTCCAGCGCGCACCGCAAGGCGCAGTTTTTTCTGGAGCACGCGCTGCAAAACGGCTACGGCTGGGTCAATTTTGATCTGCCCTGCCACGGGCGCAGCGAGGGGCGGTTCCGCGATTTCCGCGTGTCCAACGCATTGGACGCGCTGCTGGAATTGCTCGCGCAATTTCGCGGCACGCCGGTGATGCTGCTCGGTTCCAGCATGGGCGCGTGGCTCGCCATGCTGGCCGCGCAGGTGATGCTGAAAAAGGCCGCGCGTTCGCGCGCCAAGGCGCGCGCCGCGACCATCGCCGGGGCGGTGCTGATCGCGCCGGCGTTTGATTTTTTCCGGCACTATTTTCAAAACCAGCCGCCGGAAGTGCTGCGCCAGTGGCGGCGCGACGGCGTGCGCGACTTCACCGACCATTACGATGGCGCGCCCTACCAACTGGACTACGCCGCGCTGGAGGACGGCGTCCGTCACAGCGCGCTGGAGCGCGCCGCGCGCTACGACTTTCCGATTCGCATTTTCCACGGCGCGCGCGACGAGGTGGTGCCGCTGGAACTCAGCCGACAGTTTCAGGAACTCTCGCCCGAGGCCGACATCAATGTGCGCGTCATCAAAAACGGCGGGCATTCGCTGGACGCGCATTTGAATTTGATCGCGGCCGAAGTGGACAATTTGTTCGCGCGCGCGCGCGCCACCGCGGCCGCATGACCGGGCTGTTCTTCCTGCTGTTTTTGCTGGCGCCGCTGGCCGAGGTGTATTTGCTGATAGAAATCGGCGGACAGATCGGCGCGCTGCAGACGATTGCGCTGGTGGTGCTGACCGCGGTTCTCGGCGCGATGCTGGTGCGCGCGCAGGGATTTTCCACTTATCTGCAGGTGCAGCGGCAATTGGCGCGCGGCGAATCCCCGGCGCAAATGATGCTGGAGGGGCTGGCGCTGTTTGTCGCCGGCGCGCTGTTGCTGACGCCGGGGTTTTTGACCGATGCGCTGGGTTTTGCGCTGCTGACGCCGCCGCTGCGCCGCCGGATTATTGCGGAGGTTTTGGCGCGGGCG
>JALCBG010000008.1:48291-61258 GCA_028066695.1 Gammaproteobacteria bacterium
GCTGCTGACGCCGCCGCTGCGCCGCCGGATTATTGCGGAGGTTTTGGCGCGGGCGTTGCGCGCGCAGGCGCGGCAATATCCGGGCACGGGCGGCCGGGTCATTGATGTGGAAGTGGAGACTTGGCGGGAACCGGGACGGGACGAAATCCGCTAAGGAGTTGTTTTTGGTCCCGGAGACCGAAATTCGGCAAATTTCCGGCTTTTTTCACTTTCCTATTGATTTTTTCATTTTCACCGCTATAATTGGCACTCGTCCGCGGCGACTGCCAAAACGGGCGCGGAAATGTCCAATTTTCCGATTTCATCCAGATATTCAACACTTTACCGAGGAAAACCATGAAAATCCGTCCGCTTCACGATCGCGTCATCGTTCGGCGTATTGAAGATGAGCGAACCAGTCCGGGAGGCATCGTCATCCCCGATTCCGCCGCCGAAAAGCCGATGCAGGGCGAAATCCTTGCGGTCGGCAAGGGCAAGGTGCTCGACAACGGCGAGCAGCGCGGACTTGATGTCAAAGCCGGCGACAAGGTGCTGTTCGGAAAATATTCCGGCACCGAGGTCAAGGTCGAGGGGGAGGAAGTGCTGGTGATGCGCGAAGACGACATTATGGGCGTCATCGAGGGCTGAGCCGCTTTCCGCTTTTCCCCACCCAGTTTTTTTCGAACAATTTTCTGAACAGGAGCTAATCCAATGGCTGCAAAAGAAGTCGTATTCGGCGAAGGCGCGCGCGCGCGCATGCTGCGGGGCATCAACACCCTCGCGGACGCCGTGAAAATCACCCTGGGCCCGAAGGGCCGAAACGTGGTGCTGGACAAATCGTTCGGCGCGCCCACCGTGACCAAAGACGGCGTATCGGTGGCGAAAGAAATTGAGTTGAAGGACAAACTCGAAAACATGGGCGCGCAGATGGTCAAGGAGGTCGCTTCCAAGACTTCCGACGACGCCGGCGACGGCACCACCACCGCGACCGTGCTGTCGCAGTCCATGGTCTATGAGGGCCTGAAGGCGGTCGCCGCCGGCATGAACCCGATGGACCTGAAGCGCGGCATCGACAAAGCGGTCGCGGCCGCGGTCGCCTCGCTGAAAAAGTTGTCGCGCCCGTGCGCCGACCACAAGGAAATCGCGCAGGTCGGCACGGTCTCGGCGAACGCCGACGCCCATGTCGGCAACATCATCGCCGAGGCGATGGAAAAAGTCGGCAAAGAAGGCGTGATCACCGTGGAAGAGGGCAACACGCTGGAAAACGAACTGGAAGTGGTGGAAGGCATGCAGTTTGACCGCGGCTACCTGTCGCCGTATTTCATCAACGACCAGGACAGCATGTCGGTCAATCTGGAAAACCCGTATGTGCTGATCTACGACAAAAAGATCTCCAACATCCGCGACCTGCTGCCGACGCTGGAGGCGGTCGCCAAGGCGAGCCGCCCGCTGATGGTCATCGCCGAGGATGTCGACGGCGAGGCGCTGGCCACGCTGGTGGTCAACAACATCCGCGGCATCGTCAAGGTGTGCGCGGTCAAGGCGCCCGGCTTCGGCGACCGCCGCAAGGCCATGCTGCAGGACATCGCGATCCTGACCGGCGGCCAGGTGATCAGCGAGGAAGTCGGCATGAGTCTGGAGAGCGCCGGGCTGGCCGACCTCGGCCAGGCGAAGCGCATCCAGATCTCCAAGGAGAACTCCACCATCATTGACGGCGCCGGCACCCGCAAAGACATTGAGGCGCGCGTCAACTCCATCCGCACGCAGATTGAGGAGGCGACCTCCGACTATGACCGCGAAAAAATGCAGGAGCGCGTCGCCAAACTGGCCGGCGGCGTCGCGGTGATCAAAGTCGGCGCGGCCACCGAGGTGGAGATGAAAGAAAAGAAGGCGCGCGTGGAAGACGCGCTGCACGCCACGCGCGCGGCCGTGGAAGAGGGCGTGGTGCCCGGCGGCGGCACCGCGCTGGTGCGCTGCATCAAAAGCGTCAGCAAAGTGGCCGGCGACAATTCCGACCAGGACATGGGCGTGAAGATCGCGCTGCGCTCGCTGCAGGAGCCGCTGCGCCAGATCGTCGCCAACGCCGGCGAGGACTCCTCGGTGATCCTGAACAAGGTCGCCGAGAACAAGGGCAACTACGGCTACAACGCGGCCAGCGGCAAATACGGCGACATGATCGAGATGGGAATTCTGGATCCCACCAAGGTCACGCGCGCCGCGCTGCAAAACGCCGCGTCCATCGCCGGGCTGCTGATCACCACCGAAGCGATGGTCGCCGAAATTCCGGAAGACAAGCCGGCCGCTCCGGCGATGCCCGACATGGGCGGCGGCATGGGAGGCATGGGCGGCATGATGTGATGCCGCTTTTCCGGCCCGCCTTCCGGCGAAAAAGCCCCGCAGCGATGCGGGGCTTTTTTTTGCGCGGCGTGTTATGCTCGCCGCACCCCAAACAAGGATGAACGCGATGCGCCAATACTTGGACGGTTGGAACAAACCCTATGCCTGGTTGCTGCTGTTTTGCGGCGGCGTCATCGCGCCCCGGTTCTTCGCGGCGCTGCCGCCGTTGCCGGCCGGCGCGGCGAAATGGCACGCGGCGCTCGCGCTCGCCTCGGTGTTATTGCCGTTTGCGTTTCGCTTCGCGCTGTTGCGCCCGGCGGCCGCGCTTGCGCTGGGGCTCGGCTGGGCGGTGCTGAGCGGCGCCGCCGCGCTGGAAGCCGGCCTGCCGGCCGCGCTGGAAAAAAAAGATGTGGTCATCAGCGGCCGCGTGGTCGGCGTGCCGGCGACGAGCGGCCGCGCGCAGCGTTTTGATTTTGAAATAGAGCGCCTCGTCCGGCGCGGCGACGAGCATGCGCTGCCGCGCCCGTTCCGCGCGCGCCTGCGGCTTTTCGCCGAGCAGCCGCAAATCCGAAGCGGCCAGCGCTGGCGTTTCACCGCGCGCCTGAAACGCGCGCGCGGCTACCAAAATCCCGGCGCGCATTTCAATCAGGAAACCTATTTGTTCCACCACCGCCTGCGCGCGAGCGGCTATGTGCGAACGCGCCCGCGGCCGCAACTGCTGTCGCCGCCGGGCGCGTTCACGCCGTCGGGGTTTCGCCAGCGCGTCGCCGCGTTCATCCGCGATTCGCTCGGCGACGGCGGCCGCGCCGGGCTGGTCACCGCGCTCAGCGTCGGCCTGCGCAGCGACATGCGCGCGGGCGACTGGGAGGTGCTGACGCGCACCGGCACCATTCACTTGGTGGCGATTTCCGGGCTGCACATCGGCCTGGTCTCGGCGCTGGTGCTGATGCTTGCCGGCCGCATCTGGCGTTTCGCCGGCAAACTCCCGCTGTGGCTGCCCGCGCCGAAATTCGGCGTTCTGGCCGGGCTTGCCGCCGGGCTGGTCTATGCGCTGCTCGCTGGCATGACCATTCCGACGCGGCGCGCCGCATGCATGCTGGCCGTGGTCGCGCTGGCGATGTTTTTTACGCGGCGCCCGTTCGGCGGCGAGACGCTGCTGCTGGCGTTGACGCTGGTGCTGGCGGTGGATCCGCTGGCGCCGCTGTCCGGCGGGTTTTGGCTTTCCTTCGGCGCGGTCGCGGTGCTGATCATGAGCGCCGAACACATGCGCGTGCAGCCGCTGCCGATGGACGCCCCGATTGCCGCGCCGTTTCGCGCCACGCGCAATGCGGCGCGCCACATTCGCATGTGGAGCGCGGCGCAGGCCGTGCTGTTCGTCGGCATGGCGCCGCTGCTACTGGCGCTTTTTCAGCGCGTCTCGCTGTCCGCGCCGCTCGCCAACCTCGCGGCCATTCCGCTGATCGGCATGGTCGCGGTGCCGCTCGCGCTTTTCGGCTTGCTGCTCTATGCGCTCGGCCTGGAGTCGGCGGCCGCATTCGCGTTCGGCGCGTCGCACTGGGTCATTGAAAAACTCTGGCTGCTACTGGAGGCGCTCGCGGCGATGCGCTGGTCGGTGTGGCGGCAGCCGGCGCCGCCGTGGGGGGCGCTGCCGCCGGCCGCGCTCGGCGCCTGCCTGCTGCTGTCGCGCCGCGCGCTGCCGGCGCGCGCGAGCGGCCTGCTGTGGATGCTGCCGCTTTTTTTCACCGCGCAAACCGCGCCCGGCGCCGGCGAATTCCGCTACACCATGCTGGAAGTCGGCAACGGGCTGGCCTCGGTGGTGCAGACGCAAAACCACTTTTTGGTGTATGACGCGGGCCCCCGCTATGAAAGCGGCTACGATTCCGGCGAGGCGGTGGTCGCGCCGTATCTGCGCATGCGCGGCGCGAAGACCATGGACGCGCTGGTGGTCAGCCATGGCGACAACGACCACAGCGGCGGGCGCGGCGCGCTGCTCGCGCAGTTTTCCGCCGGCGAAGTGTTCACCAGCGACCCGGAATTGATGCCGGACGCGCGCCGCTGCGCCGCCGGGCAGAAGTGGGAATGGGACGGCGTGGAGTTTGCGATGCTGTGGCCGCCGCCCGACACCGCGCTGCGCGGCAACGAAGCGTCCTGCGTGCTGAAAATCACCTCGCGTTTCGGCTCGCTGCTGCTAAGCGGCGACATCGGCGCGCTCGCCGAAGAGTTCCTGCTGGAATCCGGCGCGGGCATGCAAGCCGATATCTTGCTGGCGCCGCATCACGGCAGCAAGACCTCTTCCACCGGGGATTTTTTGCAGCGCGTGAATCCGCGCGCCGCGCTCGCCAGCGCCGGGTATTTAAACCGCTACGACCATCCGCACCGCGAGGTGCGCGCGCGTTACGCCGCCGCCGGCATTCCGCTGCTCATCACCGCCGACGAAGGCGCGATCACCGCGTCCTTCGCCGCCGCCGGCATCACCCTGCGCGGCCGCCGCGCGTCCGAGCGCAAATACTGGATGCAGCCGGCGCGGCAATTGCGCGCGCCGATGCGCATCCATGTCGCGCGCGACTCGGAGAAATTTTAGCGCTGCGAACGAAACGAAAAAATCAGCGCGACATTTCGCGCGCCGCGCGCTCGCCGTCGGCGACATCCACCTTCCACAGCAGCGCGCCGCCGATGACGAACAAAAGCGCCAGCGCGAGAATGCTGTCGCGCTCGCCCGCGCCGCGCACGACAAACGGCACCGCGGCCATCAGCAGCGGGCCGAGAATCGCCGCGAATTTTCCGATCATGTTGAAGAAGCCGAAAAATTCAGCGCTCTTCGCTTTCGGCACGAATCTCGCGTAGAGCGAGCGGCTGAGGCTCTGCACGCCGCCCTGCACCAGGCCGATCGCGGCCGCGAGCAAATAAAAATCGGCGGCGCTGTTCAGCCAGCGCCACGCGTAGGCGATCACCGCGAGATAGACCGCGAGTCCGGCGAGAATCGCGCGGCGCGGCCCGATGCGCCCGCCGAACCAGCCGAAAAACAGCGCGGACGGAAAGGCGATGAACTGCGTCAAAAGCAGCGCGACTATTAAACTCTCGGGCGGCAGGCTGAGAATGCGGTTGCCGAAAAACACCGCCATCTTGATGATGGTGCCGACGCCGTCAATGTAGAACCAGTAGGCGGCGAGAAACAGGAACAGCGTTTTCATTCGGCGCAATTGACGGAAAGTCGCGAGCAATTCTTTGAGGCCGGCGCGCACCGCCGGCAGCGCGCGCATGCGCGGCGCGGCGCTTTCATTTTTGTCCGCCGGAATTAAAAGCAGCGGAACGGTGAACGCGCCCCACCAGATGGCGACGCTGATAAAAGACGCCGACACCGCGCCGCCGGCGTCGGCAAACCCGAACCACGCCGGCTGCGTGACCATCAGCACATTTACCGCGAACAGCAGGCCGCCGCCGATGTAGCCGAGCGCGAAGCCGTAGGACGAGACCAGGTCAAATTCGTGCGGCTCCGACACTTCCACCAGCATCGCGTCGTAAAAGATGTTGGCGCCGGAAAAACCGACGCTGCCGAGCGCGTAGAGCAGCAGCCCGACTTGCCACATGCCGGCATGCACCCAGGCGAGGCCGGCGGTCATTAAAATGCCGGTCATCGCGAACACGGCCAGAAATTTTTTGCGCCCGCCGCCGCGGTCGGCGATGGCGCCGAGCAGCGGCGCGGCGATTGCGACCGCGATGCTTGAGGCCGCGAGCGTGATTTGAAACCAGAACTGCGAATCGCGCGCGCTCAAGTCGGCGCTGAGCGCGCTGTAAAACACCGGAAAAAATCCGGCGATGACCGTGGTCGCGAAAGCCGAGTTCGCCCAGTCATACAGCGCCCAGGACAGCACGCCGCGGCGCAGGAACAGGCGTTTGCTTTTCATTGCGGAAGGTCGGCGCGGCACGCGTCAATCGCGCGCGCCAGATAGTCCCAGACATATTCGGTGAAACTCCAGCGCACCTGCACATGAAAGCGCGCGGCTTCAACGCGGTGCAGCAGCACGCTCGCATTTCCGAAGCGCGTCTGCGCGCAGTCGCCGGGTTTGAACACGCGCAAATGCAGGTCCAGCGGGCAGCCGCGCGCGAGCGCCGCGGCGGCATGGTCGCCGGAAAGTTCCAGCACCGTGTAATAGTCGGTGACTTCGGTCGCCGCGTAATTCGTTCCGGCAAGATTTTCCGCGAGTTGCTGCATGATTTTTTCGGCGCGCGCGAGTTCGCAATGCGCCAGCCATTCGTCGGGCCCCAGCCAAAACGCGAGCAGTCCGCCGCCCTCGGCGACGGTGTTCGCGTCGCGCGGCAATTCCAGGCCGAGCGCCGCGCGCGCCGCCTTAAAAAACTCCGGCGCCGCGCCGCGCAAATTGATCTTGCCGCGCCACGGCAATTCGCGCAACGAGGCCGCGCCGCCGCCTTTGGCTTCCAGCGGCTCGCGCCGCCGCGCCGGCGAATGCGCTTTCGGTTGTTGCTTTTCAGCCACGCGCGCGCGCGCCGTCCGCGTCCAAAAACACCGTGCCGGCGACCTGCGCGCGGTGATGCCCGCCGCGCGGAAACGCGATTTCCAGCGTCTCGCCTTTGCGCCGAAATCCGTCGGCGACCAGCGCCAGCGCGATGGAGCGGCCGAGGTTCGGGCTGAAATAACTTGACGAAACATGCCCGAGCATTTTCAGCGGCCGGCGGCGCGACCATTTCTCCACGACATGCGAGCCTTCGGGCAGCACGCGCGCCGGGTCCTCGCTCAGCAGCCCGACCAGTTGTTTGCGCCCGGCGCGCGCGGTGTCGGAGCGCGCCAGCGAGCGCTTGCCGACAAAATCCTTTTTGCTCTTGGAAATCATCCGCCCCATGCCGAGGTCCAGCGGCGTCACGCTGCCGTCGGTATCTTGTCCCACAATGATGAAGCCTTTCTCGGCGCGCAGCACATGCATCGCCTCGGTGCCGTATGCGCAGATGCCGTGCGCTTCGCCGGCGCGCATCAACTCGCGCCACAACGCCGCGCCGAAGCGCGCCGGCACATTGATTTCAAACGCCAATTCGCCGGTGAAACTCACGCGAAACACGCGCGCCGGGATGCCGGCGACGCGCATCTCGCGCATGGACATAAACGGAAACGATTCGCGCGCAACCTCGTGCGGCGCGTCGCAAAGCGCGGTCAGCACATCGCGGCTGCGCGGCCCGCTGAGCGAGGCGACCGCCCACTGCTCGGTGACGCTGGTGCAGTATGCCTTGCAGTCGGGCCATTCGGTCTGCAGCCATTCCTCCAGATGATTCAGCACGCGCGCCGCGCCGCCGGTGGTGGTGGTCATGTGAAAGTGATGTTCGCCGAGGCGCGTGGTGACGCCGTCGTCAAACACCATGCCGTGCTCGTTCAGCATGAGTCCGTAGCGGCATCTTCCGATGGCGAGGCTGTCCCAGTCGTTGGTGTAGACCATGTTCAGCAGTTTCACCGCGTCCTCGCCGCGAATGTCTATCTTGCCGAGGGTGGACGCGTCCAGCAGCACGGCGGCATTCCGCGCGGCCAGGCATTCGCGCCGCACCGCAGCATGCATGTCTTCGCCCTGCGCGGGAAAATAATACGGGCGCTTCCAGTCGCCGACATCCTCAAACACCGCGCCGTTTTTGACATGCCATTCGTGCATCGGCGTGGTGCGGCATTGCGCGAACAAATCGCGCCGCTCGTGGCCGACCACCGCGCCGAAAGTCAGCGGCGTATAGGGCGGGCGAAAGGTCGGCGGTCGCAGCTCGCCGAGCGGCGCGCCGCGCAATTCGGCGAGCATGGCGAGCGCGTTCAGGTTGGAGGTCTTACCCTGGTCGGTTCCCATGCCGGTGGTGGTGTAACGCTTGAGGTGCTCCACCGCGTCAAACCCCTCGCGCGCGGCGAGCGCGAGGTCGGCGACGGTGGCGTCGTTGTGCAACTCGTGAAAATGTTTTTTCGGGCCCGCGCCAATCGGATGCTCGCAGGGGAGAATCCACAGCGGGCGCAGCGCGCTTCCGTCGCTTTCGTCGTGCATTTCGGCTGCGGTCAAATCCGGCGCGTCGTTTCCGCTCTTGAAACCGAGCGCCGCGGCCGCGGCCAGGCCGGCCGCATGCCCTTCGGCCAGGCACTGCGCCAGGCGAAAACTCCCGCGGCATGCGCCGGCGCATGCCGGGCGCGCATCGTCATCGGGCAACGACGCGTCAAGCGGCACGAAGCAATGCTGCGCATCGCAGTATTCCAATTGTCCGCGCGCCTGGCTGAAAAGGTGCACCGCCGGCGTCCAGCCGCCCGAGACCGCGATCAAATCGCACTGCAGCGCGCGCGCCTCGCCATGCACGGCGCGGCCGTCTTCCGACAATTCCATCGCGCGCGCGCCGCGAATGCGCCCGCGCGCATAGTCCACCGCGCTCAGCGCATGCCCGGCGAGAATGGAAATGCCCGCGGCGCGTGCCGCTTCCACCGTCGCGCCGGACGGGGCGGCGCGCACATCCACGACCGAAACCTCGGCGCCGGCGCGCGCCGCATCCAGCGCGGCGCGGTAGCCGCCGTTGTGGTTGGTCAGCACGAGAATGCGCCGCCCCGGCAGCACGCCGAAGCGGTTGATGTAGGCGCGCAACGCGCCGGCAAGCATCACGCCCGGGCGGTCGTTGTCGGCGAACACCAGCGGCCGCTCTATCGCGCCGCAGGCCAGCACCACGCGGCGCGCGCGAATTTTCCACAGCCGCTCCTTCGCGCCGTGGTGGTGCGGCCCGAAACGCTCGCCGGCGCGCTCGCATGCGGTCAGAAAATTTCCGTCGTAAAAGCCGGTGACGGTGGTGCGCGGCAGCAAAGTTACTTCTTCCATGCGGCGCAACTCGCGCACGCGCCGCGCGACCCATTCGCCGGCCGGAAGTCCGCCGATATTCGCGTCTCCGGGCGCAATATCCGGCAAACTTCCGCCAAATTCCATGCGCTCGTCGGCGAGGATTACGCGCGCGCCGCTTGCGCCGGCCGCGCAGGCCGCCTGCAGCCCGGCGGGACCGCCGCCGACCACCAGCACGTCGCAGTGCGCGTGGAGTTTGTCGTAGTCAGCCGGATCGCTCTGTTTGGGTGCGCGCCCGAGGCCGGCCGCTTTGCGGATGAATTTTTCATAGAACATCCAGCCGGCGCGCGGCCACATAAAAGTCTTGTAATAAAACCCGGCCGGCAGGATGCGCGACAGCCGCGAATTCACCGCGCCGAAATCAAAGCGCAGCGACGGCCAGCAGTTTTGGCTGCGCGCGACCAGCCCGTCGTAGAGTTCCACTTCGGTGGCGCGCCGGTTCGGCTCGGTGTGCGCGCCGCTTTCCAACTGCACCAGCGCGTTCGGCTCCTCGGCGCCCGCCGAAAAAATTCCGCGCGGGCGGTGGTATTTGAAACTGCGCGCGACCAGCGTCACGCCGTTGGCGAGCAGCGCCGAGGCGAGCGTGTCGCCGGGATGCCCCTCGTATTTTTTGTCGTCAAACCAAAAGCGGATGACCTTGGCGCGCTGCACGCGGCCGCCCTCGGCGAGTCGGCGGGTCTGCGTCATGATTTTTCCGCCGGACTTTTTTGGTCTTTTATTTTCGGAGGCGACTCAAAGGGCTTGTAGGTGGCGAGTATGCGGTCGCTGCGCGTGTCGCGCGCCGCGTTGAACCACCTGCGGCAGCCATGCGCGTGCATCCAGCGTTCGCGGTGCAGGCCTTTCGGGTTGCTGCGAAAGAACACATAGTCGCCCCACTGCGCGTCGTCCAGCGCGGCCGGATTTTCCGGGCGCGCGATGTGCGCTTCGCCGTGGCAGGAAAATTCGCTCTGGTCGCGCGCGCCGCACCATGGACATTTAATGAGCAGCATTTTCCGCTCCGAATTTCATCAGTGCGCAACCGCCGCGGCCGCGCCTTCGTCCACCAGCGCGCCGCTGTGAAAACGCTCCAGCGAAAACGGCGCGGCGATCGGATGCATCTCGCCGCGCGCGATGGAATGCGCGAACACATGCCCGGAGCCGGGGGTCGCCTTGAAGCCGCCGGTGCCCCAGCCGCAGTTAAAAAACAGGCCGCCCACCGGCGTCTTGGTCAAGAGCGGCGAGCGGTCCACCGTCACATCCACCACGCCGCCCCATTGGCGCAGCATTTTCAGCCGCGAAAAAACCGGATACAACTCCACCACCGCGCCAAGCGCGTGTTCAATGGTGTCAAAGCCGCCGCGCTGCGAATACGAGTTGTAGGCGTCCGAGCCGGCGCCGATGACCAGTTCGCCCTTGTCGGACTGGCTGATGTAGGCGTGCACGCTGCCGGACATGACCACGCAGTCCAGCGCCGGCTTCAGCGGCTCGGACACCAGCGCCTGCAGCGGAACCGATTCCAGCGGCAGGCGGAAGCCGGCCATCTGCGCGAGCACGCCGCAATGCCCGGCGACCACGCAGCCGACCTTTCCGGCGGCGATGAAGCCGCGCTCGGTGTGCACGCCGGTGACCGCGCCGCGCTCCATGCCGAAGCCGGTCACCTCGCAGTTTTGAATGATGTCCACGCCGAGTTTGTCGGCGGCGCGCGCGTAGCCCCAGGCAACCGCGTCGTGGCGCGCGGTGCCGCCGCGCCGCTGCAGCAACGCGCCGAGCACCGGGTAGCGGCCGTGCAAATTAATGAACGGCACCATCTTCGCGACCTGCGCCGGCGCCAGAAATTCGGAGTCAATTCCATTCAGGCCGATCGCGCAGCCGCGCCGCGCGATTTCCTGCATGTCGTGCACATTGTGCGCGAGGTGCAGCAGGCCGCGCTGCGAGAACATCACGTTGTAATTCAACTCGCGGCTCAGCCCCTCCCACAACTTGACCGCGTGGTCATACAGCCGCGCCGATTCGTCCCAGAGATAATTGGAACGCACGATGGTGGTGTTGCGCCCGGTGTTGCCGCCGCCGAGCCATCCCTTCTCCACCACCGCGACATTGGCGACGCCGCATTCACTCGCGAGGTAATACGCGGTCGCGAGTCCGTGCCCGCCGCCGCCGACTATGACCACGTCATACGCGCGCTTCGGCTGCGGGTTGCGCCAGGCGCGCTGCCAGCCGCGGTGGTAGTCCAGGCTGTGGCGCAGCAGCGAGAAGAGGGAATAGCGGCTCATTGCGGGGGCGAAGGCGAAAGTTGCGGCCGGCAAAGCGCCGGCGGGGGCGGAAGTTTATGCGATTGCGCCGCCGCTTGCACGACGGCGGACGGCGCGTTCCGCCGCATGCCCTTGGCCGCTATGGCTTTCCATGGACAATTTTGCCGTTCCGTTTTGCCCATGCTTCTGAAAATCCGACATGCGAGATAGTATTGCGGCTCTTGTCGAGTTGGCGGTTGGCCTCCGTTTCAACAGCCGGAGGATCCAGTTCATAGATGGTTTTGATTTTTGTCTGATTTGCCTTGTAAAAAATGGCAAAATAGATTTTGTGATTGCGCCGAATTCGGTCCAGTGATGCGGCGCGTTTTTCACGCGGCGCTTTGAACATTCTGTCCAGTTGACCAGTCCCGCCCTCTTTGCAGGAAAGGTATTCATACAGAATTGAATGGTCGCCCGGGTCGCGCGCGTCCGCACCTCTCTTGGCGCTTATCACCTCATGCCCGAGCGCGTCGGCAATGATGATCTCTTTCACCAAACCGGGCTGCAACAAATTTTCGATTCCGACTGTTCGCGCCAGCGCCGCCGCCCGCGTGATCAAGTCAATGATTTTTCCGTATACATTATGTGGCATACGAAACCTCCGCGGGGATTTCTGCTGACCGCGCGCCGGCGCCGGATTTTGCGAGCCTTTGTTGTGCGAGTTTGACGAACTCCTCCTGCAATTCAAACGCCAAAAAATTCCTGCCGTGCTTCCTGCAAACCGCCGGGCAGGTGCCGACACCGGCGAACGGGTCCAGCACCAAATCACCCGGCGAGGAACTCGCCAGGACCAGGCGTTCAATTAATTTTTCCGGTTTTTGGATGGTGTTCAGCGCATCCCGTGAAGCCAGTTCTTTCGACTTGTAAGTCAATTGTTTGATGTCACCCCAAACATCCCCCGGGTTTTTCCCCCGCTGGTTGAATTTTGTTTTCCCAAATCGGCCATTGGCGACGGAAGGGACCTTTTCGCAACGCAACCGATGCTCCAATTCCACCAGTTGCGGCACACGGATGGACTCGAGATTGTAGCGCTGCGTCTTTTTTCCTTTGATGAAGTACGCGATGATGTCGTAGTTGTTGGTGTAGTTGACACGGCCTTGCGCCAGCCTGCTTGGTTGATACCAAACAATCTTGGATTTCAGGTTCAGATACGGCCGGTAGTCAATGAAGTCGACGCAGTCGGGCTTTCCAAAAAGATACAGCGCGCCGCCATCTTTCAACTTGGCTGAAAAATGCTTGATCAGGTCAAGATTAAACTCCTGGACGGAAGACACTCGATCCCAGTTGTTGCGGGAGATCCCATAAGGGCCGTCGCAAATGACGAGGTCGACACTCGCATTTTCGATTTCATCCCTTAAATCGAAGTAGTTTGCACAATGAATTTGATTTTGTTTCAGCATAGGGTGTTCGCAACGAGAAAGTCCCAAAGAAATGCCGCATGAGCGGGCTCATTATACCTCCTTAAATACGGCGCATCCCGCGCTAAAACTCCACTCCCTGCGCGGCGGTGATGCCGGCGTCAAACGCGTG
>JALCBG010000062.1:0-3278 GCA_028066695.1 Gammaproteobacteria bacterium
GTGCGCGGCACCAAAGTGCGCGGTTCAATGGTGACCGGGCGGTACACCACGCGGCCGTGCTCCTCGTCGTAATGCATCTCCACTTCGCCGCTCAGCGGAAAATCCTTGCGGAAAGGATGGCCGATAAACCCGTAGTCGGTCAGCAGGCGGCGCAAATCGGGGTGGCCGTGAAACAAAATGCCGAACAAGTCAAACGCCTCGCGCTCATACCAGTTCGCGGCCGGCCACACTTCCACCACCGAATTTATGCCCGGCGCGCCTTCGCCGCCGCCGGCGTCGTCAATGCGCGCGCGCAGCCGCAGCCGGCGGTTGTGGCGCACCGACAGCAGGTGATAGACCACGGCGAAGCGGCCGGCGCCGTCGGTATTAATGTCCATGTCCCCGTGTTCCTCGCCGGAGCGCCCCCAGCCGGCGTAATCCACGCCGCACAAATCAACCAGCGTTTCGTAATGCGTCGCCGCGTCGTCGCGCAGCAATTTGCAAACGCGCGCGATCTGCGCCGGCGCGATTTCCAAAGTGCGCTCGCCGAACTTGACGCTCTGCGACAGCAGCGCGTCTCCGAGCAGCGCCGCGTAATCGGGCTGCGCGCTCATGACGCCGCTTTCGCCGCGTCCGTCCCGCGCGGCCGCGCGATCGTGTTGGTCTTTTTGATTTTCTTTTGCAGTTGCAAAATGCCGTGAATCAGCGCTTCGGCGGTCGGCGGGCAGCCGGGCACATAGACATCCACCGGCACGATGCGGTCGCAGCCGCGCACCACCGAATAGGAGTAATGGTAGTAGCCGCCGCCGTTCGCGCACGAGCCCATGGAAATGACCCAGCGCGGCTCGGCCATCTGGTCATAAACGCGGCGCAGCGCCGGCGCCATTTTGTTGGTCAGCGTGCCGGCGACGATCATCACATCCGACTGCCGCGGACTCGGGCGGAACAAAACGCCGAAACGGTCCAGGTCGTAGCGCGCCGCGCCGGCCTGCATCATCTCCACCGCGCAGCAGGCCAGGCCGAAAGTCATCGGCCACATGGAGCCGGTGCGCGCCCAGTTGATCAGTTGGTCCAGGCGCGCGGTGGCGAAGCCCTGCGACAAATGTCCTTCAAGCGCCATGCGTCTTTTCGGTTGCGCGCGTCATTCCCAGTCCAGCGCGCCTTTCTTCCATTCATAGGCGAAGCCGACCACCAGCACCGCGAGGAACACCATCATCGCCCAGAAACCGAACACGCCGATGTCCCCGAAGGCGACCGCCCACGGAAACAGAAAGGCGATTTCCAGGTCAAAGATGATGAACAGAATCGCGACCAGGTAATAGCGCACATCAAACTTCATGCGCGAATCCTCAAACGCCTCAAAGCCGCATTCATACGGCGTCAATTTGTCGTGATACGGCTTGCTCGGCGCGAGCACGCGCCCGACGGCGATGGCGATCGCGCCCGCGCCCGCGCCGACCGCGAGGAAAAGGAGAATGGGAAAGTAGTTGGCGAGCATGCCGCTGGTATGCGCTGGGAATGGAACGAGTATACCATACGGCGGCGCGGGCGCAACCGCGCATTTCCCCCCGCAACCACTTCACCGGAGAACCGGAAATGGCCGCAATAAGGACCGCGCGTCTTGCGCTCTTCATTTGCGCGCTGTGCGCATCCGCCGCCGCCGCGGCCAATGTCGGCTTTCGTGAAATTAACGACGGAAACGGCGCTTTCGGTTTGTGGTATCCGAGCAACGCGCCGACGGCGCCGCTGCAACTCGGCCCGTTTAATGTGCGCTACGCGGCAGACGCGCCGCCGGCCGCCGGAAGTTTTTCGGTGGTGGTCATGTCGCACGGCTACGGCGGGCGCTACCACAACCACCACTTAACCGCCGCGCATCTGGCCGCAAACGGCTTCATCGTGGCCGCGCCGCAGCACCGCAATGACGCGTGGTTCGCGGCCGGCCGAACGCGCGCCATGCATGCGCGCATCGGCGAACTCGGCGCGGCGCTGGACGCGCTCGCCGCGCTGCCGGAATTTCGCGCGGCTGCAAATATGGACGATGTCAGCGCGGTCGGCTATTCGCTCGGCGGCGCCACCTTGGTCGCCGCGGCCGGCGCGGAGTTTGATTTTTCGGCGGCGGCGCGCCACTGCAAACTGCGCCACGAACAAGACGCGTATTTTTGCAGCGCGCTGCCGTGGTGGGCGCGGCTGTGGCACACGCTGCTGTCCGCGATTTTTCCGCGCGGCGGCGGCGACATAGAGCCGCTGGCGTTTCGCAAAGTGGTTCTTGCCGCGCCGGTCGGGCAACTTTTCAAAGAAGAAGACCTCGCCAATTTCCGGCCGGACACGCTCATTTTGCGGTTTGCGCGCGACGAGCATTTGCGTTATCCGTTTCACGCCGAGTACCTGCGCGCGCACATGCCGTCGCATGCGCAATTGGAAGTGGTGGACGCGCACCACTACGCTTTCATCGCGCCCGTCCCCGAGCGGCTGCGCGATAATCCGTCCGCGTTTGACCCGCCCGATTTTGACCGCGCCGCGTTTCTGGAGCGGATCAATCGGCGCGTGCTGGATTTTTTGCGGGAATAATTTTTCTCCGTCCGTCACTCATTATTAATGACCACTGGCATTCCCCGCAAAAGATTCGGCCAGCATTTTCTGACCGACCGCCGCGTGCTGGCGCAAATGCTCGCGGCGTTTGCGCCGGCGCGCGAACAGCATGTGCTGGAAATCGGACCCGGGCGCGGCGCGTTGACCGGCGCGCTCGCCGGGCGCGTCGCGCATCTCACCGCGGTGGAAATTGACCGCGACTTGGCGGCGCAACTCCGGCAAAAATTTTTGCCGCAGCGCGTGCGCGTGGTGCAGGCGGACATTCTGCAGTTTTCCCTGAAAGACGCGGCAGCCGACGGGCAATTGCGCGTCATCGGCAACCTGCCCTACAACATTTCAACGCCGCTGCTGTTTCACCTGCTGTCGCAGGCGCAACTGATTCGCGACATGCTGTTCATGCTGCAGCGCGAAGTCGCGCTGCGCCTCGCCGCGCCGCCCGGCGGAAAAAATTACGGGCGGCTGACGGTGACCGCCGCGGTGGAGGCCGATTGCGAACTGCTGTTTGATGTGCCGGCGGCCGCGTTCGCGCCGCCGCCGAAAGTCGCCTCCACCGTGGTGCGCATCACGCCGAAATCGCAGCCGGCGCGCGCGCGCGAACCGAAAGTGTTTGAGGAGGTGGTACGCGCCGCCTTCGGGCAGCGCAGAAAAACCCTGCGCAACGCGCTCGCCCAACTCGCCGGCCCGGCGCATTTTGCGCGCGCCGGCGTGGA
>JALCBG010000062.1:3378-9614 GCA_028066695.1 Gammaproteobacteria bacterium
TTGCGCCCTTTGCTTTCAATCGGCGCGCCGATGCGCAGTTGAATCACGCCGCGCCGCTTTAAGAAACCGTTCTTCGGCCAGAACAATCCGGCGTTGTGCGAGACCGGCACCACCGGCGCGCCGCTGCGCACCGCGAGCAGCGCGCCGCCGGCCTGAAACTTGCCGGGCCGGCCCGGCGGCATGCGCGTGCCTTCGGGAAAAGCGACCACCCAGCGCCCCTCGCGCAGCCGAATCGCGCCCTGCGTCAGCAACTGCTCCAGCGCGCGAACTTTTTTTGCGCGGTTGATCGCGACCGGGCGGTTCGCCGCCAGGCCCCAGCCGAAAAACGGAATCCACAATAACTGCGCTTTCAAAATATAAGACTGCGGCGGAAATACCAGTTGAAAATACAGCGTCTCCCAGGCCGACTGGTGATTCGCCAGCAGCACCGCCGGGCGCGGCGGAATGTTTTCCACGCCGCGCACTTCGCAGGTGATGCCGCAAAAAACGCGCAGCGTCCAAATATTGAAGCGCGCCCAAATACCGATGACGCGCGCGCGCGGCACTGACGGAAGCACAACGCAAAGCAGCGCGAACGGACTGAACAGCAGCGCGCTCGCGGCCTGCGCGGCGAGGTAGAACAGCGAGCCGAGAATCACCGCGCGGCGAGCAACTTGGCGGTGAATGCGGCCAGGTCTTTGTGCACCGGCACATCGGCGAGGTGCGCGAATTGCGGCGCGGAAAGTTCGCGCGCGGTTTCACGGCCGTCGCCGCTCTCCACCAGCACCGGACTGGCGTTTGCGGCATGCGCGGCCTCAAGGTCGCGCATGGAATCGCCGAGCGCGTAAGTGCCGCGCAAACTGCATTTCAGCCGCTCGGCCAGTTCCAAAAACATGCCGGGCTTCGGCTTGCGGCATTCGCACCCGTCGTCTTTCATGTGCGGGCAGAAAAAAATCGCGCTGATCTCGCCGCCGGCCGCCTGCAGTTGGTCCAGCATTTTTCGGTGAATGCGGTTCAGCGTGTTGATGCTGAACAAACCGCGCGCGACTCCCGACTGGTTGGTGATCACCGCGACGCGGTAGCCGGCGCGGCACAGCCGGGCGATCGCGTCCAAACTGCCGGGCAGCGCCTCCCATTCCTCCGGGCTTTTGATGTGGTCGCGGCGGTTGCGGTTGATCACGCCGTCGCGGTCCAAAATGATCAGGCGCTCAGGCATTTTCGCCGCCGCCGAAGTTGGACACGCGCACGCGCCCGCTGACCACGCGGCTGCCGCGCCGGTTGATCTTCGCCATCTTTTCGCGAAACGCGCGCGCCAAATCAAAATCGGCGGCGATGGCGTTGCCCAGCAGCAGAATCAGCAAGTCCGCGCATTCCTCGGCCAAGTCCTCCTTCGGTTTTCCCTTGGTGACGCATGCGGAAATCTCGCCCAATTCCTCGGCCATCAGCGAGACGCGGTAGACCATGTCCTCGCCGCCGAGTTCGGCGAAACGGTGCTTGGCGTGAAACGCGCGCACTTCATTCATCATCGCGGAAAACGAGTCGGGGTTTTTCATTTGGCTTTTTGCTCGGGGCGCAGGTGGGAGATGTCGGCGGCCGCGAGGAACAGATTGCGAATGCGACGCAGCAATGCCAGGCGGTTTTTGCGGAGGTTTTCGTCGGGCGCCATGACCAGGACTTCGTCAAAGAACGCGTCCACCGGCTGGCGGAGTTTGGACAGGGCGGCGAGGCCGTCGTCGTAGTTGCCGGCCGCGAAACAACGCTCGGCATGCGCGCCGGTTTGTTCCAAGTTGTCGGCGAGATGGATTTCCGCTTTCTCAATGAGTTTTTCGCGGTCGTAATTTTCCGGCGTTTCCCCCGCCTTGCCGAGTATGTTGGCGATGCGCTTGTTGGCAGCGGCAAGTGACTCGGCCGCGGCGCGCTGTTTTTTGAAAAAGCGGCTGAGTGCTTTCAAGCGGCGGTCGAAATCAAGCGGCTTGTGCGGACGGCAAGCACGCACCGCGGCGATTTCTTCGGGGCGGTAGCCCATCGGGCGGTAATACGCGTTGAGGCGATCGAGTATGAAGTCGAGGAGTTGGTCGCGACCTTTTCCGACGAGGTCGGTTTCATGGCTCCACCCCGTCACCGCGCCTACCATGCCTTTTGTCGAATAAAACTGCAGTAGTTCCTCTATGTCAACATCAAGCTGCATCTCAATGATGATGCGCAGCACACCAAGCGCGGCACGGCGCAGTGCAAACGGGTCTTTGTCGCCGCTCGGAATTTCACCCACCGCAAAAAGCGTAACAAGCGAATCCAGCCGGTCGGCCAGCGCGACGCTCTGCACAACTTCACCGCGCGGCAATTTGTCGCCGGCATGACGCGGCAGGTAGTGCTGCTCAATCGCGTCGGCGACAACTTTTGTTTCACCGTGTTTTTGCGCGCAATACCGGCCGATAACGCCCTGCAGTTCGGGAAACTCGCCGACCATTTCGCTCGCCAAATCCGCCTTGCATAATTCCGCGGCGCGTTTTGCGCAATCCGCATCTGCGCCCAATTCTTCCGCAATATGGCCGGCAAGCGACGCAATGCGCTCGGATTTTTCATATACCGTCCCGAGTTTTTGGTGGAACAAAATCCCCTTCAACTCTTCGCGCCGCTTTTCCAACGGAATTTTCAGATCCTTCTCCAAAAAAAACTCCGCATCGGCCAGTCGCGCGCGCAGCACGCGCTCGTTGCCCTGCCGCACCAATTTCGGCGATTTGCTTTTAATGTTCGCGACAAACGCAAACGCCGGCAGCAACTTTCCATTGGCCGCCGCCAGCGGAAAATATTTTTGGTGGTCGCGCATCACCGAAGCCAGCGCTTCCGGCGGCAGTTTCAAATAGCGCTTGTCAAATTCGCCGGCGAGCGTCTGCGGCCATTCCACCATGCCGGTGACCAGGTCCAGCAGCGCGTCTTCGTCGGCAACGCGCGCGCGGCGCTTGCGCGCGATGGCGGCGAGTTGCGTTTGGATTTTCGCGCGCCGCCGCGCGAAATCGGCGATGACCATTCCCTTTTTCTCCAGCAACTTTTCATACGCGTCCGCGTTCGGCACCGCCAATTTGCGGTCGGCGTGAAAACGGTGGCCGCGGGTATGGCGGCCGGCGCGCAGGCCGAGCGCCTCCACCTTAACCGCGCGCGCGCCATGCAGCGCGAGCAACCAGTGCGCCGGACGGACGAATTCCACTTCGCCGCCGCCCCAGCGCATTCGCTTCGGCGTAGGCAACCGCCGCAACGCCTGCGCCAGGCAGTCGCTCAGCACTTCGGCGAGTTTTTTTCCGGCGCGCGATTCGCGGCAGACCAGCCACGCGCCTTTTTCGGTTTCAACACGCTGCAGTTTTGCCATTGGAACGCCGCAGGATTTTGCGAAGCCGAGCGCCGCGCGGGTCGGTTTGCCGGCGGCGTCATACGCGGCGCGCAGCGAGGGACCGCGCCGATCAATCACGCGGCGCGGCTGCGCGGCGGCGACATCTTTAATGCGCACCGCCAGCCGCCGCGGCGTGGCGAACCAAGTCAGCGCGGCCGCTTCGCCGGATTCGCCGAGCATTCCTTCCTCGGCGAGCGCGCGCGCGAGTTCATCGGCGAAAGCGCGCGCCAGCGACTGCAGCGCGCGCGGCGGCAGTTCCTCGGTGCCGATTTCCACCAGCAAGTTGGCGCGCGCGCCGCTCACCGCCGCCCCCTCCGTTGCGCCGGAGATTTTTCGCGGCGCAGCCGGGGAAAGCCCAGCGACTCGCGCGCGTCAAAATAACTTTGCGCGACCGCGCGCGCCAGATTGCGCACGCGGCCGATGTAACGCGCGCGCTCGGTTACGCCGAGCGCGTTGCGCGCGTCCAGCAAATTAAAAATGTGCGACGACTTCAGCACCTGCTCATACGCCGGCAGCGGCAACTTCGCCTCCAGCAGACTGCCGCAGCCGCGCTCGGCGGCCGTAAATTGCGCGAACAAATTCTCCACATCGGCATGCTCAAAGTTATACGCCGACTGCTCCACTTCGTTTTGCCGCTGCAGATCGCGGTAGGTGAAGGCGCCGTCGTCGCTCCACGCCAAATCAAAAAGATTTTCCACGCCCTGCAGGTGCATGGCGATGCGCTCCAGACCGTAGGTGATCTCGCCGGTCACCGGCCTGCAGTCCAGGCCGCCGGCCTGCTGAAAATAAGTGAACTGCGAAACCTCCATTCCATTCACCCAGATTTCCCAGCCGAGCCCCCAGGCGCCGAGGGTCGGCGACTCCCAGTCGTCCTCCACGAAACGGATGTCCTCGCGCAAAAAATCCAGGCCGAGCGCGGCCAGCGAGTTGAGGTAGAGATCCTGAAAATCGTCCGGCGACGGCTTCAGCACGACTTGAAATTGAAAATAGTGCTGCAGCCGGTTCGGGTTTTCGCCGTATCTGCCGTCTGCCGGGCGGCGCGACGGCTGCACATACGCGGCGCGCAGCGGCTCGGGCCCGACCGCCGCGAGAAAAGTCGCCGGATGAAAAGTGCCGGCGCCGACTTCCATGTCATAGGGCTGCAGGATCGCGCAACCCTGCTTCGCCCAGTATGCCTGCAACTGCATCACGAGTTGTTGGAAGGAAATCATTTCGCTGTCATTTTGTCATTGTGTCTTCGGGCGCGCGGTCAATGCGGACGCGAACGCATCCAGCGCGCGCAGTCTATCCGCTTTTAGATGCACGCGCAGAACCGGCGCGCCGCCCGTTGAGAGCGCGGCGAAATCGCCGTCGGCCTGCGCGCGGTGCAGCGCGCCGAAAGTGTAGTCGCGCCCCGGCACCGGCGCGCCGCCGGCGGAATCTTCGGCGGTGAACAAAATGAAACGCCCGTTGCGCGGGCCGCCCTTGTGGTATTGGCCGGTGGAATGCAAATAGCGCGGGCCGAAACCGAGCGTAACCGCGGCGCCGGACGCGGCCGCGGCGCGCGCGCGCAGCGACTCCAGTTTTGCGGCGATGTCGTCTTCCTCCGGCAAATACGCCAGCAACGCGAGGTAGCCCGGCGGCGCGAGGCCATCGAAAAACTCGGTGATGATTTCACGCGCGTCTCCGCCCTCGGCAAACCCGCGCGGAAGATACAAGTCGTATGCGTCTCCGCGAAGCGGCGGCGGCGCGGCGCGCGTTTCCCCCTGCAAACACGCGAGCGTGTTTTCTTTGGCGCGCGCGACATCGGGCTGGTCAAACGGATTGACGCGCAAACACGCGGCCGCAATCGCCACCGCGACTTCCCAGCGAAAAAATTCGGCGCCGATTTGCAGCGGCTGGTCAAAACGCAGCGCATAGTCGGCGTCCGGCGCATGCGAATCCGCGCGCGCGTCCATGCGCACGACCACGCGGTCGCCGCCGTCGCATTCACTGTCATCCGCGGCGAGCACCGGCAGCAACCCCTTGCCTTCCTTGCCGTTGCTCTCGGCGACCAATTGCTCCACCCACATGCCGAACGCGCGAAGTTGCCGCGGGACTTGCAGCATTAACTTGTCCCTGCCCGAAAGCGCGGCGCGCCCGAGCAGCAGGCCGAGCGCGAGCGCCGGGTTTTTTGCCGGCGAATCCGATTTGGTGGTCGCGCAAAAATCGCGCGCGCGCGCCAGCACTTCCGCGACATCCACGCCGAGCAGCGCGGCCGGCGCCATGCCGAAATAACTCAGCGCCGAATAACGCCCGCCGATGTCGCCGGGGTTGAGAAAAATTTTCGCGGCGCCGCGCGACTCGCCGAGTTTGTGCAGCGGCGAGCCGGCGTCGGTGATGATGACAAACTGCGAATCAGGCGGCTTGCCCGCGCTGCGCGCCGCGAGTTGCCCTCGAAAGAACGCGTATAAATCCAGCGTCTCGCGCGTGTCGCCGGACTTGCTCGCGACTATGAACATGCAGCGGCGCAAATCCCCCTCGGCGGCGCGCGCGATGTCTTCCGGGTTGGTGGTGTCAATGATTTGCAACTCCGGCCGGCCCGCCGCCGGCGCAAACAACGAGGCCATCACCGCCGGCGACAAACTGGCGCCGCCCATGCCGAGCAGCACCACGCGCTCGCATTCGCGCGACGCGGCGCGCTCGGCCCAGCCGCACAACGCGCCGGCGCGCGCGCGCATCCAGTCTATGCATTCCAACCAGCCGAGCCTGTCCGCGACCGCGGCGAAGTCGCTTTTTGACACGCGCCATAACGACGCGTCTTTCCGCCACAAACGCGACGCCAGATTGTCGTGCCGCTCCGCGTCCAATGAATCGCGCGCGTTCATGTGCGCGGCAAACTGCGCTCCCATTG
>JALCBG010000009.1:0-15101 GCA_028066695.1 Gammaproteobacteria bacterium
TCGGCGCTTGCGAACGCCAACTGGCGGTGCAGCGGGCGCGGGTAATACAGCGCGGTCGGGATGCCGCGCGCGCGCAACTTTTCGCAGATTTCGTCGCGCGCCCCCGATTTCGTGCGCAATGTGTATTGCGCCCAGGCGCTTTGCGCGCCCTCGGGAATGCGCGGCGTTTTCACCACGCCTTCCAGTTCGCGCGTGTAGCGCGCGGCGATGCGGCGGCGCGCGGCGAGTTCGCCGTCAAACACGCGCAACTTGCAGCGCAGCACCGCGGCCTGCATGGTGTCCAGGCGGCCGGTGACGCCGGTGCGGATGTTGTCGTAGCGGTCTTCGCCCATGCCGTGAATGCGGATGGAGCGCGCCAGTTCGGCCTGATCATCGTCATCGGTGAACAGCGCGCCGCCGTCACCGTAGGCGCCGAGCGGTTTCGCCGGAAAAAAACTGGTCGCGGCGGCATCGCCGAACGCGCCGGCGCGAACGCCGCCGCGCGCGCCGCCGAAACTCTGCGCGGCGTCGGACAGAACGAACAAACCGAACTCCTCGGCGATCGGCGCAATCGCATCGTAGTCGGCCGGCAGCCCGAACAAATCCACCGGAATGACGCCGCGCAATTTGAGTTTTCCCTCGCGGCGCACGCGCGCGGCCGCGTCATGGAGTTTTTGCGGGTCCAGGTTAAAGGTGTCGGCGTCCACATCGGCGAACACCGCGGTCGCGCCGAGCAACTGCACCACCTCGGCGGTGGCGACAAAAGTGAACGGCGGCACGATGACCGCGTCTCCGCGCCCGACGCCGCGCGCCATCAGCGCGATCAACAGCGCGTCGGTGCCGCTCGCCGCGCTGACCGCGTGCGCGACTCCGCAGTATTCGGCCAACTCGCGCTCCAACTCAAAAACTTCAGGCCCCATGATGAATTGCCCGTGCTGCAGCACGCGGTCTATCGCGGCGCGAATGTCGTCTTCAATGCGCGCGAACTGGGCGTGCAGATCTATGAATTTCATCGCGGCGGGTTTGTTCGTGTTTTTCATTTTGTTGAGCGCAACAAATGACATTGCAGAGATGCGCCGCCATCATCATCCGCCAGCGCGTCTCCGTCATACACCAGCGCGGCCGCGGCGGCGAACGGCGTGGCAATTTGCAGCCCGTGCAGGACGCGCGCGTCTTCGCTTGGCGCAAACTGCCCGCGCACGCCGCAACTCCACGCCGGCGAATCCAGATGCGCGCACACCGGCGCGCGGTGCAAAAAATAGCGGATGCCGACGCCGAGCGCCTTGCCGTAGGCCTCCTTGCGCGTCCAACAGGCGAGCATCGCCGCGTCGCGCTCGCGCGGCGGAAACGCGCGCCACGCGCGCCGCTCTTCCGCGCCGAGTTTGCGCCGCGCAAGTTGCTCGGCGGCGATGCGGCGCGGCGCGACTTCCAAATCCACGCCGAGTTGCCGGTTCCAGGCGAACGCGAACAGCGCGCGCCCGCCCGACAGCGAATAGTTGAAGCACAGTTCGCCGCCGTCCAGACGGTTGTCCAGCATCGGCTTGCCGCGCGCGCCGGCGCGAAAACGCAATTCGCGGTTGGCGATGCCGGTGTAGGCGCGCAGCAGCATGCGCAGTCCGGCGCGGCCGCCGAGCGCCATCGCGCGGCGCGCCGGCGCGCGCTGCCGCGCGAGCGAAGCGCGCTCTTCCGCGCTCAGAAGCGGTTCGGCCGACTGCAGCCGCGCGGTCTCGGCCGCCCACAGGTGAATGCTGCCGGGCTGCAGCGCGATGCGCTCGGCCGCATGCGCCTCCCATTTCGGCGCGAGCGCCGCCGGGCTCACCGCTTTTCGCCCGAATCGGCGGGGACCGCCGGCTCCATCGGCGAAAAATGATTGATGCGCACCAGCGCGGCCTCCTCCACCGCCGCGTCCAGATTTTGCCGCCGCTTCTCCAAAATGCGGTGCTGCAGTCCCTGCCGGTCAAACAGGTGGGTGGTGCCGCCCTGCCGCAACTCCACCACGAAACCCTCGCCCGGCAGGTTGTAGATGTCGCCGAGTTCGGTTTTTTCGCGCAGGTCTACATCCATGATTGGGTGGGCGGGTCGGGCGTTGGGGCGTCAATGGGCGGGCGGCGATTGTAGCGAATTTCGCGCGCCGGCACGCCGCCGCCGGCGCGGCGCGTGTATAATTTTCCATTATCGGTCAACTCCCCCCGCCCCCAATCCCATTATGGCCAATCCCATCATGGACTCTGAAACCGCCCGCGACGACATGATCGCGCGGCAAATCCGCCCGTGGAATGTGCTCACCGAGCGCACGCTCGGCGCGCTGCGGCGGGTGCGGCGCGAGGAATTCGTGCCGGAAAAACACCGCGACCTGGCGTTTGCCGACGCGCAAATTCCGCTCGGAAACGGCGAGATGATGCCCGAGCCGAAAGTGGACGCGCGCATGATGGAAGAATTGAAATTGCGCGGCGGCGAGCGCGCTCTGCTCGCCGGCGCCGGCGGCGGCTACCTCGCCGCGCTGCTCGCCGAAGTGTGCGCGCATGTGCATGTGGTGGAGGAGGACGCGCATCTTTTGGAATTCGCGCGGGAAAATCTGCGGCGCGCCGGCGCAAAAAATGTCACGCTGGAAGCCGGCGACGCGCATGCCGGCTGGGGCGGCGACGGCGAATTTGACGCGGTCGCGCTGGCGCGCTCGCTGCCGAAAATCGGCGAGGACTGGACGCGCGCGCTCGCCGCCGGCGGACGGCTGGTCGGGGTGGAAGGCGAACTTCCGGCGATGGAGGCGGTGCGCCTGCATAAGCATGAAGACGGGCGCGTCATGCGCGAGTCGCTGTTTGAAACGGTCGCGCCGCGTTTTCGGCGGGCGCGGCAGGAGCAGAAGTTTGAGTTTTAACCGGCGCCATTTCGTGTGTGTGGCGCGCGCCGCGCTCGCCGCATTGCTGCTCGCGCCCGGCGCGGGCGGCGCGGCCGATTTGTGGGACATCTACCAAATCGCGCTGTCGCGCGACGCCGCCTACCACGCCGCGCGCTACCAATACGAGGGCGCGCAACTGGATGTGCCGCTGGCGCGCTCGGCATTGCTGCCGGCGGTCAGCGCGGCCGGCGCCGGCGGACGCGTCCGCGATGAAACCCGCGCGCGCGCCGGCAACGCGGCCACGGTGGAGCATTCGCGCGACAACCAAATCACGCTGAGCGCGAAGATGCCGCTGTTTGACCGCTCGCTGTCGCTGGAAGTGAACCGCGCGCGGCTGCGCGCCGGCAACGCCAAGGTCGTCTTTGACCAGGCGCAGGATGATTTGATTCTGCGCGTCTCCGAGAGTTATTTTGAATTGCTGGCGGCGCGCGACAGCCAGAGCGTGGCGCGCGCCGCGACGCTCGCCATCGGGCGGCAGCGCGACCTCGCCTCGCAGCGGCTGGAAGTCGGGCTCGGCACGCGCACCGATTTGTTTGACGCCGAGGCGCGCTACCAGCAGGCGGTGGTGGATGAAATTCGCGCCGAAAACGCCATCTCCAACGCCGAGCAGTCGCTGAAAAAAATCATCGGCTACACGCCGAGCGCGCTCACCCCGCTCGGCGAGGACGCGCCGCTGGCGACGCCGTCGCCGGACACGCCCGAGGCCTGGGTGGAGGCCGCGCTCGCCAACAATCTGGAATTGAAGGCGGCCGATTTCGGCGTGAAAATCGCGGCCGCCGACATCAAGCAGGTGTATGCCGCGGCCTGGCCGAAAGTCACCCTTGACGCCAGCACGCGGCAAATTGATTCGGTCGGCGACATGGGCGTGGACGAATCCACCTCGGTCAGGGCGACGCTGGACTGGTCGCTGTTTCAAAGCGGCGCGCTTCGCGGCAAGAGCAAGCAGGCCGCGCTGCAGCACAACGCCGCGCTGCAGACGCGCGAGGACACGCGCCGCCGCGTGGAGTCGGACGCGGCCTCGGCCTATCTGACCGCGGAAAGCAGTTTGAGCCAGGTGCGCGCGCTGTCGGAGGCGGTGCGCGCCGGGGCGAGCGCGCTGCAGGCGAAAGAGGAGGGGTTTCGCGCCGGGCTGACCACCAACATTGATGTGCTGGACGCGCAGCGCGACCAGTCAAGCGCGCGCACCGAGCACCTGCGCGCGCGCTACGATTTTATTTTGTCGCTGCTGCGGCTGGAGAAAGCCGCCGGCGATTTGGACGAGGACGACCTGCAGCGCATCAACGGCTGGCTGCAGAGTTAACCGCGCCAGAACACCGGCGTGAACAGCAGCAGCAAAGTGAACAACTCCAGCCGGCCGAGCAGCATGGCGAAAGTCAAAATGATTTTGGCGGCGTCTCCGAGCGAAGCGTAATTTTCGGCGACCGCGCCGAGCCCCGGTCCGAGATTGTTGAGGCAGGCGGCCACCGCCGAAAACGCGGTCACCTGGTCGGCGCCGGCGGCAAGCATCAACAAAAGCAGCAATGCAAAACTCAGCGCGTAGAGCGCGAAAAATCCCCAGACCGCGTTGATCACATCGTCGGCCACCGGTTTGCCGCCGAGTTTGACCGGCACCAATGCGCTCGGATGCACCAGTTTGGAAATCTCGCGCGCGCCCTGTTTGTATAACAGCACCACGCGCACCACTTTCAGGCCGCCGGCGGTGGAGCCGGCGCAGCCGCCGATGCACGCGGCGAGAATCAGCATGACCGGCAAAAACGCGGGCCAGACCGAGAAGTCGGCGGTGGTGAAACCGGTGGTGGTCGCCAGCGAAACCGCCTGCACCGCGCCGTGCATGAACGCTTCGCCGGCGTGGTCGTATTCGCGGTAATGCAGCAGCGCGCCCGCGCACAACGCGGCCGCGACCAGCAGCACGCCGAAATACACGCGCGCTTCCGGGTCGCGCAGATACGCGGCGATGCTTCGCGAGCGCAGCGCGGCGAAATGCAGCGCGAAATTCAGGCCCGACAGCAGCATAAAAATCATCGCGGTGATGTTGACCGCGCTGCTGTCAAAGTGCGCGAGGCTGGCGTCGTGGGTGGAGAAGCCGCCGATGGCGATGGTGGAGAAGGCGTGGCCGACCGCGTCAAACCCGCTCATGCCGGCGAAGTAATAGCAAACCGCGCAGGCCAGCGTCAGCCCCAGATAGACATACCAAAGCCCCTTCGCGGTTTCGGTGATGCGCGGCGTGAGTTTGTTGTGCTTGACCGGGCCCGGCGTCTCGGCGCGGTATAACTGCATGCCGCCGACGCCGAGCATCGGCATGACCGCGACCGCCAGCACCACGATGCCCATGCCGCCGAGCCACTGCAGTTGCTGGCGGTAATACAAAATGGATTTCGGCAGGTCGTCTATGCCGGTCAAAATGGTCGCGCCGGTGGTGGTCAGCCCCGACATGGATTCAAACAGCGCGTCCACAATGCCGAGCGCCGGCGCGCGCGACAAAAACAGCGGCACCGCGCCCATCGCCGACAGCACCGTCCAAAACAGCACCACCACCACGAAACCGTCCGACAGCCGCAACTCGCGCGCGCAATTTCGCGACGGCAGCCAAAAGGCCGCGCCGAGCGCGAGGTTGAGGGCGAGCGCGGCCGCAAACGGAAACATCGCGCCGTCCGCGGCGAAGAACGAAACCGCGAGCGGCGGAAGCAGCGTGACGCTGAACAGCATCAGCAGGATGCCGAGGATTTTGACGACCGGGCTGTCGCGCATGATTTAGAAAAAAGACGCGCTCACCTGAAACAACTTTTCCACGTCGGCGATGCGCCGCTTGTCAATGACGAAGATGATCAGGTGGTCGCCCTCCTCAATCACCGAATCGCCGCTGAGGCGCACCACTTTGTCATCGCGCATGATCGCGCCGATGGACGCGCCGGACGGAAATTTAATGTCGCGCAGACTGCGCCCGACCAGTTTGGAGGTGGCTTGGTCGCCGTGCGCGACCGCTTCTATCACCTCGGCCGCGCCGCGCCGCAGCGAATGCGCGGCCTGCACATCGCCGCGCCGCACATGCGAGAGCAGCGCGCTCACCGTGGCGAGGCGCGGCGAAATCGCGATGTCCAGCACATTGCTCTCAATCAGATCAATGTAGGCGCTGCGGTTGACGATCGCCATGGTGCGGCGCGCGCCGAGTTGCTTGGCGAGCATCGCCGAGAGAATGTTGGTCTCGTCCTCCTCGGTCAGCGCGCAGAACAATTCCATCTGATCTATTTTTTCCTGGCGCAGCAATTCCTCGTCGGCGGCGTTGCCGCGCAGCACCACGGTGGTCTCCCCGAGCCGCTCGGACACATCGCGCGCGCGCTCGGCGTCGCGCTCTATGAGTTTCACATTGAAACCGCCGCGCTCCAGTTTTTGCGCGAGGCGAAAGCCGATGTTGCCGGCGCCGGCGATGATCACGCGCCGCCCGGCCTCCTCTATGCTGCGCAACTCCTGCATGACGCGGCGAATGTCGTCGGCGGCGGCGATGAAGAACACCTCGTCGTCCGGCTCAATCACGGTCTTGCCGGTCGGGATGATGCCGCTGTCGCGGCGGTAGATCGCGGCGACGCGCGTGTTCACCGTCGGCAGGTGGTCCTCCAGTTCGCGCAACTCGTGGCCGACCAGCGCGCCGCCGTGGTAGGCGCGCAACCCGACCAGCCGGATTTTTCCGCCGGCGAAATCAATCACCTGCAGCGCGCCGGGGTGTTCTATCAGCCGGTGGATTTGCTCGGTGACCACCTGCTCCGGGCTGATGATCACATCAATCGGAATTTCCTCGCGGCAAAACAGCCCCTGGTGCGCGAGGTAGTCGGCCGAGCGGACGCGCGCGATCTTGGTCGGCGTGTTGAACAGCGCGTGCGCGACCTGGCAGGCGATCATGTTGACTTCGTCGCTGTCGGTCACCGCGAGCATCAGGTCCACATCCTCCGCGCCGGCGCGCCGCAGCACCTCCGGCGAAGACGCATGCCCCTCCACCACGCGAATGTCCAGCCGGTCCTGCAGCGCGTTCAGCGCGCCCGGGTCGCGGTCCACCAGCGTGATGTCGTGCTCTTCGCGCGACAGACTTTCCGCGGCCGATGCGCCGACCTTGCCGGCGCCGAGGATGATGATTTTCATTTTCGCGCGGAAGTTTTCGCGGAAGTTTTCGGGGAGGTTTTTTTCAGGCGGCAGTAATAAAACCCGTCGCCGGCATGCACGCCGGGCAGGCGCTGCACGCCGAATTCGGTTTCAATGCCATGCGGCGCGGCCGGGCGTTCGGCGCGCGCGGCGGAATGCGCGGCGACGAATCCGGCGATTACCGCGTCGTTTTCGGCCGGCAGAATGGAGCAGGTTACATACAAAAGCGACGCGCCGTCGGCGAGCAATTCCCAGGCGCGCGCCAGCAGTTGCGACTGCTGCTCGGCGAAGCGCGCGATGTCGGCGGCGCGGCGGCGGTGCTTGATGTCGGGGTGGCGGCGGATGACGCCGCTGCCGCTGCACGGCGCGTCCACAATCGCCAGATCAAAACTCCGCCCGCGCGCCCAGCCGGCGCGCGCGTCTTCGCGCAAATCGGCGGCGACCACTTCGGCGGAAAGCCCGAGGCGCGCGAGGTTTTGCTCCACCGCGCCGATGCGCTCCGGCAAATCCACCGCGGTAACGCGCAGTTGCGGCTGCGCCTCCAGCAGCAAACAAGTTTTGCCGCCGGGCGCGGCGCAGCCGTCCAGCACGCGCCCGCCGGCGCGCAACTCGGGCGCCGCGGCCGGCGCGACCAGTTGCGCCGCCTCGTCCTGCACCGAAGCGAGGCCCGCGGCGAAGCCCGGAATTTCTTCGGCCGGCAGCGGCGCGTCCAGCGTCACCCCGACCGCGCTGTCGGCGGTCGGCGCGGCGCCGACTCCGGCGCGCGCGAGCATGCCGAGATATTCGTCGCGCCCGGTTTTCAGGCGGTTGACGCGCAGGGTCAGCGGCGGCTTGCAGTTGCTCGCCGCAAAAATGTCGCCGCATTGTTCCGGCCAGTGCATGCGGATTTCATGGTGCAGCCAGTCCGGAAACGCGGCGCGCGCGGCCGCGCCGAGGCCGCCCTGCAGACTCTCGCGCGCGCGCAAAAAATTCCGCAGCACCGCGTTGATCAGCCCGCCGGCCCAGTCAAAGCGCGTGCCCTTGACCGCCTCCACGCTTTCGCTGAGCGCGGCGTGATCGGGGACGCGCATGTGTTCAATTTGGTGGCAGGCGTTGACCAGCAAAAAATGCACGGCGCGGTCGCGGCTTTTCAGCGGCGTTTTCATCAGTTGCGCGAGCATCGCGTCAAAGCGGTGGTAGTGGCGGCAGCCGCCGGCCGCGACTTCGCGCAGCCAGGCGCGCCGCTTCACTTCGGGCGCATGCGCGGCGAGCGCGGCCTCCAGCGAGCGGCCGCAGTCCACCACTTCCATCACCGCGCGCGCCGCCGCAAGATGCGCGTTCATGTTCATGCGCGCGCGCAGGCAAAACGCATGCCGCGCGTGATGCGCATGCCGTTCAACAGCGCGGCCGCCGGCATCGGTTTGCCGCCCGGTTTTTGCAGTTCGCGCAGCAGCAATGCCCCGTCGCCGGTGGCGACCGAAATGCCGTCGCGGTCGGCGCGCAAAATTTCGCCGGGCGCGCCGGTTTTTTCGTCCGCGCCATTCGCGGCCGCGCGCAGCACGCGCAGGCGCGCGCCCTGCAATTCGGCGTGCGCGACCGGCCACGGGTTAAACGCGCGCACCCGCCGCGCCAATTGCGCCGCGTCCTGCCGCCAGTCAATGCCGGCCTCGCCCGGCTGCAATTTGCGCGCGTAGGTGGCGGCGCGCTCGTCCTGCGCGCGCGCCGGCAATTCTTTTTTTGCCAGCGCGGCAAGGTTGCCGGCGAGCAGCGCCGCGCCGGCGCGCGCCAGTTTGTCGCGCAAACTTCCGCCGGTGTCCTCGGCCGAAATCGGCGCGCGCGCGCGCGCCAGCACCGCGCCGGTGTCCAGGCCCGCGTCCATTTGCATCAGACTCACGCCGCTGACCGCGTCTCCGGCTTCAATCGCGCGCTCCGCCGGCGCCGCGCCGCGCCACCTCGGAAGAAGCGACGCATGCACATTGACGCCGCCAAGTTTTGGAATGGCGAGCGCCGCGGCCGGCAGCAATAAGCCGTAAGCGACCACCACCAGCAAGTCCGGGCGCAATTGGCGCAATTCGTTTTGCGCGTCCGCGTTGAAACGCTCCGGCTGAAAAATTTTTGCAGAGGGAGCGTTGTTTGACTCCCCGAGAAACTCCGCGACCGCGCTCGCGCGCGGCGCGCGACCGCGTCCGGCCGGGCGCGGCGGCTGCGTGAAAACGCCGGCGAGTTCCACCCCGCGCGCCGCCAGCAACGCCTTCAACGCCGGCAGCGCAAACGCCGGCGTGCCTGCAAACACCACGCGCACCGCGCAAGTCCGCGCGTCAAAGAGCCGCGATGTCGCGCGCGTCGGCGGAGTGGGCGGGCGCGCGCGGCGCCGGCCTGCCGCGCGGCGCGGTTTTCGCTTCCAGGAGTTCCTTCTGCAGCCGCTTGCGAATCCGCGACTGTTTCATCCGCGACAGGTAATCCACGAACACCCTGCCGTCCAAGTGGTCTATTTCGTGCTGAATGCAAATCGCCAGCAATTCGTCCGCGTCGGTTTCAAAGGGTTCGCCGCGCACATCGCGCGCGCGAATCTTGACGCGCTCGGCGCGCTCCACCACGCCGGTAACGCCCGGCACCGACAGGCAGCCCTCTTCGGATTCCACCTTGCCCTCGCGCGCGGAGAGTTCCGGGTTGATGAACACCCGCAGCGCGTCGCGCTCCGGCGACAAATCCATCACCACCACGCGCTTCGGCACATTGACCTGCACCGCCGCCAGCCCGACGCCCTCGGCCGCATACATGGTCTCCGCCATGTCCGCGACCAGTTGCGCCAGGTCGGCGTCAAATTCGGTCACCGCCCGCGCCACTTGCCGCAGGCGGGGGTCGGGGTACTGCAGGATTTGGAGTTTTGCCATGGATTGCGCCGGTTTGGTGGCGGGGGTGGGATTATATGCGGGGCGGGGCCTCGCTGAAAGCGGACGGGAAAGGACGGCGAATTATACCGCGCAATTTGGGCGGTTTTGGCGGCGAAAAGCGTGGTATATTTTGCGCGCCGGCGTTTTGCCGGCACATTTCCCGACGGAACCCCCATGTCCGAATTCGCCTTTCGCCCGAACACGCTGTATTACGGCGACTGCCTGGATGTCATGAAAAACTGGCCGGATGCCAGTGTCGATTTGATTTATCTCGACCCGCCGTTCAAATCCGACGCCAAATACAACATTTTGTTCGGCAAGGACACCGAGGGAAAAGCGCGCGACCCGATGGCGCAATTCACCGCGTTTCAGGACACATGGTATTGGACGAACGATGCGAACGAAAGCGTGGAAAAAATCAAAGGCGCGGTCGGCCACCCGGCGCACAAAGCGATTTGCGGACTGGCCGAGATGCTGCCGGAAACCGGCATGCTCGCCTACTTAGTTTACATGGCGGACCGCACCGCCCAGATGCGCCGCCTGCTGAAGGACACCGGCAGCATCTATCTGCACTGCGACCCGAGCGCGTCTCATTACCTGAAGACGATCATGGACTGCGTGTTCGGCGCGAAAAATTTTCGCAACGAAATTGTCTGGCGAAAATACGCCGGGCGCAAAAGCAACGCAAAAGTGAAATACCCGACCCAGCATGACTGCATCTTTTTCTATGCAAAAGATGCCGCTGCGCATTTCGCCCCGCAGTACTTGCCGATGACGGATCTGGAAATCTCCAAAAAGTACACCAATGTCGACGAAGACGGCCGGCGGTATCGGCTGGCATGGGGGCGGAATTATCAAACCAAGGGCGAGCAGCGCAAAATATACCTGGACGATCAACCGGGAAGAATGATCGGCACTCTCTGGGTCGAGGATGGGCTGCAGCTCAACACTTCATCAAGCGAGCGTCTTGGCTACCCGACGCAAAAACCGCTCGCCCTGCTGGAGCGCATCATCCAAGCGTCTTCCAACAAAGGCGAAGTCGTGCTGGACCCGTTCTGCGGCTGCGGCACCACCGCCCACGCCGCCTACAACCTCAAGCGCAAATTTCTCGGCATTGACATTTCGCCGTTTGCCATCACCCGCGTCTGCAAGGACCGCCTGAAAAATGCGGCGGGGATGGAAGTTCGCGGACTGCCTACCGATTTGCAAAGCGCGCACGCGATGTGGAAAGACAACCCGTTCAAGTTTGAACGGTGGGCGGTGACCACGCTGCCCGGGTTTGTGCCGAACGACATTCAAACCGGCGACGGCGGCATAGATGGGCGCGGAATGATGCTGCACAAGCCCGAAGGCGAGAAGGGGTATGTGGTGGCGCAGGTCAAAGGCGGAAGTTTCACGCCCGACCAATTGCGCGCGCTTTTGTCGCAATTGCGGGGCAAAAAAGTCAGTATGGGGGTTTTTGTCACTCTGGAAAAAGTCAAGCCGACTCCGACCATGCTTAAAGTGCAAACCGACGCCGGCTCCCTCACTCAGGGCACCCACAAATACAACCGCATTCAGTTTTGGTCGATCGCCGAATATTTTGAAAAAGTCCGTTCGCCGCTGCCGCCAATGCGCGACCCCGGCACCGGTGGCGGAATGCAAGAGACGATTCCGACCGAGTAACCCCCGGCCGCCGCCCCTCACGGCCCCGGCAAATTCCCCGCAATATTCGCCGCCACCGTTGCCGCGTCCTCGGCAATACCCAGCCCGGCAACCAAATCCTCGCCGCGCAGGCCGGCGAGGTAGCGGGCATATAACACGCCGTCTTTCCAGCCGGCGCCGGTTTCGCCGTCCACATCCAGCGCGCCGGCGGTTTTGGCGGCGTCCAAGTTGGCGGTGATGCCGGCCGCGTCGGCCGCGCTTAAGTCGTCGGTCAATTCGGCGCCGGTTACGCCGAATAAATACCGCACCATCAACATGCCATCGTGCACGGTCATGCCGGCGCGGCCGTCCACATCCAGCGTGAAGTTCGCCTCCGCTTTGTGCGCATCGGACCAGTCGCTTCGCTGGGACGCGGTGAAAGACGCCATCTGCACTTCATAGGTGCTGCCGTTGGTCAGGCCGGTGATTTCGTAAGTGGTTTGACTTTCGGTGTCAACGCCGTCTTCGCCGTTGTCGTTTTCCCAACTTCCGGGCGAGCCGCCGTCATCGGCGAGGCGCCACCGCGCCAGATAGGTGTCCACCGGCGCCGCCGGATCGGGCGACCACGACAGCGTAAGCGTCTGCAGGCTCGGGAGAACGGTGAACTCCGGCGGAAGCGGAGGGTCCGCGCTGGTTATCGTGATGTGCGCGACCGCCGCGTTGTTGCGCGCGTAATAGTCGCCGAGGTCGTCCACCGGATCATCGGCGGCGCGCAGGCGCAGCGTGATTTTCTCGTCGCCTTCAAACAGCGAGTCGTCGTTCAGTGTGATGACCAGATTCTGCGTGCGCGCGGCTTGGTTTGCCTGCGCCGGAAATGCCAGTTGATTGGAGGCGATGGTGTAATCGCCGCCCGCGCCTTTGCTCGCGCCGCCGGCGGCGGTGATGTCGTCCACATAAAAGGTGGTCGCCTCGCCCGGCGGCGCGCTGATGGTCACCGGCACATTGAGCGTGCCGTCGGCCTCGGCGGCGGTTGCGGTGTAGGAGAAAGTCGCGGCCGCGTTTTCTCCGAAAGCGATGGTCGCGTCGTCGCGGTCGTTGTCGGTGATGTGCAGCGTCCAGGCACCATTGGCTTCGCTGGGTTTTGCCGTAACCACCGCATACGGCAATCCGGCCGGCGGCGTATACGGCTCAAGGCCCAGCACACAACTCTCGTCGTGCTCGACCAATTCGTCGTCCACCGCCGCCATATTATCGGGCCAAGTGACGAAATTGAGGCCGGCCGGTATTCTGAAGTTGACCGTGCCGGGGCATATCGTGGTGCCGATTGTGTCAAACGGACTGATGATCACGCCATTGCGCTCGACATCTCCTCCCCTGTCTCCCGTAAGGAGAGTCTGGCCCTCGGCCAGCGTGGCGGTGACACTGATAGCGAAATCCGGGTGATCCGACGTTGTCTCGAGCCCCAATCGCCAATCATCGTTGTGCATGTCATCGTCTTCGGTAAGGCGCGAAATCGTCGGATTGAATTGAATCCGAATATCCTGCGTGGTGTCGGTGATGGTCAGCACCGCGGTGGTGATGTCGCCGGCCGCGTAACCGCTCGGCGGCTGCAGGGTGAAAGTGAGCGTCTCGTCCGCGTCGCGGAAGCCGTCGTTATAAATCTGCACGACCACATTCGCCGTGGACGCGCCGGAGGCGATTTCAAGTTCGCCGGACGGCGCCTCAAAGTCAAAATTCGGATTTGCCGATTTCGCCGTGCCGGCGAAGGCGTAAGTGACGGTGACGGCGGCGGTCGCGGCCGCGCTGAGATTGATCGGAATGTTGTGCGTCGTGCCTTCGTTGGCGGTGTATGCGGCCGCGCCAAAACTTACGGTGGGAGTTTGCGCGGCGGCCGGCGGCGCGGCGAGCAACATGACGAGCAGGGAGGCCGCGGTAATCGGCGCCGCGGCGCGGATTTTGAAAGGAGTTTGAAAAGTCATGTGTTGCGCCTCTGTATTCAATGTGAGCCGGGCGTTTTATCGCCGCTGCAATGCCGCTCCCCGCATTATACCCGCCGGCCCCGGCAACCCCATTTCCCCCGCCTTTTTTTCGCGTTTTTTCCGCCTGCAAAACGGGATTTTTTCCGGCGTTTTCCCCCTCAAAAAACCCGCCGGAATGGCTTTTTCCCCGGTTCGGCATTGATTCAAGTCGGCCATATTCCACCCCTCAACCCGTCTTTTTGGGACTGTTCATTCCGCTTCATTCCGTATCATTCCGCATCATTCCACTTTTTCTTGCTTTTTTCCCTGAATTCCCATGCCCGCCGACTTGCAGTCCAAAACCCTCCTCCTGCAAGCCTGGCGCGCCGGTGTCGGCGCGGTTGGCGGGGAGCGGGCGACGCGGGATGCGCTTGCCGCCGATGGAATTAAAGATGCGACGCATTTGCTCGCGGTCGGCAAGGCCGCGGGGGCGATGTGCGCCGGGGCGATGGGGGCGCTGGCGCCGGGCGGGCGGACGCTGGCGGTGAGCAAATACGGGCATTTTGACGCGGCGTTTGCCGCGCGGCCGCGCGCGACCGTGATGGAGGCCGGGCATCCGCTGCCGGATGAAAACAGTTTGCGCGCCGGGAAGGCGGCCGCGGAATTCGTCGGCGCGGCCGGCGCGGACGCGCGGCTGGTGATGCTGGTGTCGGGCGGCGCCTCGGCGCTGGCGGAGGCGCTGCCGCGCGGGGTGGAGTTGGATGCGTTGCGGCGGCTGAACCGCGCGCTGCTCGGCGGCGGTTTTGACATCGCGCAAATCAACGCGGCGCGCATGCGCGCCTCCGGCATCAAGGGCGGAAAATTGCTGCGGCGTTTTCGCGGCGCGGCCGCGCATGTCTATGCGATTTCGGATGTGCGCGGCGACGACATCGGAATTATCGGCGGCGGACTGGGCGCGCTCGGCGGGGCGTTGCCGCCGTTGCCGGAGGTGTCGGGGGAGGCGGGGGAATTGCTGGCGAAATTTGCCGCGGAAAATAAAAACGACGGTGAAAACGCCTCCGCGCCCGCATTTAACTACCGCGCGCGCGTCATCGCGACCAACCGCGACGCGCGCGACGCGGCCGAAAAATTCCTGCGGGAAAACGGGCTGCATATCGCGGCCAACGAAGAAAATTTGCACCGCGACATTCACGCCGCCGCGCGGCGCCTCGGCGCGGCGTTGCGCGAGGGACCGGCCGGCGCATACATCTGGGGCGGCGAGCCGGGCGTTACGCTGCCGCCGAAGCCGGGGCGCGGCGGGCGCAATCAGAGTTTGGCGCTGCTGCTCGCCGGCGAAATTCGCGGGCGGCGCGGCATCTCCGCATTGGTCGCCGGCACCGACGGCGACGACGGTTCGGGCGGCGCGGCGGGCGCGCTGGTTGACGGCGCAACTTTCACCGCGACGCGCGGCGCGGCGCGCGCGCTGGAAAAAGCCGACGCCGGAACTTACCTCGCGCGAATCGCCGCGCTGTTTAAGCCGGGACCGACCGGCACCAATGTCATGGATTTGGCGCTCGCGATTAAAAGTTAAGCGCAAAGCGCGGCCATGAACGCGGTCGCGCGTTTCCACTACACTAGCGAAATGTCGGCTTTTGACTACCC
>JALCBG010000009.1:15201-59304 GCA_028066695.1 Gammaproteobacteria bacterium
TGAACGCGGTCGCGCGTTTCCACTACACTAGCGAAATGTCGGCTTTTGACTACCCCATTCTCGCGCGCGAGGGGCGCGCGCACCTGCTCGGCGCGCTCGCCTGCGGCGTGATTGCGACCTGGCTGTTCGGCTACTGGTCGCTTTTCGTGTGGGCGGCGATCGTGCTGGTGTTTCAATTTTTCCGCGATCCGAAACGCCGCATCACCTCGCAGCCGGGCGCGGTGGTCAGCCCGGCCAGCGGCAAAATCGTCGCGCTCGGCGAGGCCGAAAACCCCTACCTCAAGGGAAAGTCGCTGAAAGTCAGCATCTTCATGAGCGTTTTTTCCGTGCATTCCAACCTGATTCCGGTCGGCGGCGCGATCATGCGCTGCTGGCGGCAACCGGGGAAATTTTTCAACGCCGCGCTGGACAAATCCTCGCGCGACAACGAGCGCAGCGCGATTTGGATTCAAACCGCGCGCGGCGACGACATCGTCTGCGTGCAAATCGCCGGGCTGCTGGCGCGGCGGATTTTGTCCTATGTAAAACCCGGCGACAGCGTGCAAACCGGCCAGCGTTACGGCTTCATTCGCTTCGGCTCGCGCGTGGATCTCTACCTGCCGCCGCACGCGCAACTGGTGGTGCGGCTCGGGCAGCGGGTTTGCTCGGGCAACAACATCATCGGTTTCATCAAGGAAAGTTCCGCGGAAACCGCGGCGCGCGCGGGCGGGGCGGCCGGGAATGGCTAAAGCCGGCCGCGGCGGCAACAAGGGCATTTATTTTCTGCCCAGTTTGTTCACCACCGCGGGGTTGTTCTTCGGTTTTTACGCGATCATTCAGGCGACGCTCGGCAACTTTGAGCGCGCCGCGGTCGGGCTGCTGGTGGCGATGATCATGGACGGCCTGGACGGCCGCGTCGCCCGCTGGACAAACACCGCCAGCGATTTCGGCAAGGAATACGACAGTCTGGTGGATGTCATCGCGTTCGGCCTGGCGCCGGCGCTGGTCATGTATTTTTGGTCGCTGCAAAGCATCGGCAAGGCCGGCTGGCTGATCGCGTTTTTGTTCACGGCCGCGGCCGCGCTGCGATTGGCGCGCTTCAACACGCTGACCATAAAAGACAGCCGCTATTTCTACGGCATTCCATGCCCGTCGGCGGCCGCGTTCGTGGTGTTTTGGGTGTGGAATTTTCACGCGTCCGGCATAGACGGGCGCGCCGCGCCGATGGCGTGGAGCAGCGCGGTGGCGACCGTGCTTTTGGCGGTGCTGATGGTCAGCAATTTGCGCTTCCGCAGTTTCAAGGACTTTGACCTGATCAACCGAATTCCGTTCGCGATTTTGATCGCGTTCGCGGTGATTTTTGTGCTGGTGTTTTTTGACCCGCCGCGCGCGCTGTTTTTGCTGGCGCTCGCCTATGTAATTTCGGGCCCGGCCGGCTGGCTGCTGCGCTGGCAGCGCGGCACCAGCGAAAGTCCGGCGTTTTTGCCGGACGGCGGCGAGGAGGAACCGGCGCGGCGCGGAAAATGGCCGGGCAAAAAACGCCGCGGAAAAGGCGGCATGGCGGCGAAAATAGCGAAAAAGGCGCGCGCCGGCGGCGGAAAATCGCCGCGAAAAAAGGCTTGACACCCCGCTTGACATCGGCGCGCCGGGCGTGTAGGGTTTCGCGCATGTTTCGTCTTTTGAGCATTGATTTGCCCCCCGCTTTTGCGGCGCGCCGCCCGGCGCTTTTGCCGCTATTGCGCCTGCGCGCGCACTGACACCCCACCCTTCCTGCAGCCGCCAAGGCTGCGCCCGTTCAGCCGCCGCCGCATGGCGCGCGGCATGCCCTTGAATGCATTCGGCCCGCGGGGCCCCGCAGACATGAAAGACAAACTGATCATCTTTGACACCACCTTGCGCGACGGCGAGCAAAGCCCGGGCGCGTCCATGACCCGCGAGGAGAAAATCCGCGTGGCAAAACAACTCGCGAAAATGCGCGTCGACGTGATTGAGGCCGGCTTTCCGGCGGCCAGCCCCGGCGACTTCAAGGCGGTGCAGGCCATCGCCGGCGCGATTCGCGGCAGCGTGGTGTGCGCGCTGGCGCGCGCCAATTCGCGCGACATTGAAAAGGCCGCGGAGGCGGTGCGCCCGGCCGAAGCGTCGCGCATTCACACCTTCATCGCCACCTCGGAAATTCACATGCGCGAAAAACTGCGCATGAAACCGGACGAGGTGCTGCGGCGCGCCGCCGACGCGGTCAAACTGGCGCGCACGCACACCGACGACGTGGAGTTCTCGCCCGAAGACGCCGGGCGCTCCGACCCGGACTTTTTGTGCCGCATCATTGAAACCGCGATTGACGCCGGCGCCGGCACCATCAACATCCCCGACACCGTCGGCTACAACCTGCCGGCGCAATTCGGCGCGCTTCTGGCCGAGTTGATGGAGCGCGTTCCCAACTCGGACAAGGCGGTTTTCTCGGTGCACTGCCACAACGACCTCGGGCTGGCCGTGGCCAATTCGCTGGCCGCGGTCATGGCCGGCGCGCGCCAGGTGGAATGCACGATCAACGGGCTCGGCGAGCGCGCCGGCAACGCCGCGCTGGAGGAAATCGTCATGGCGGTGCGCACGCGCCGCGACCAGTTCTCCTGCGACAGCGGCATTGACACCGCGCAAATCGTGCCGGCGAGCCGGCTGGTCTCCGGCATCACCGGTTTTCCGGTGCAGCCGAACAAGGCGGTGGTCGGCGTCAACGCGTTCGCGCACGAGGCCGGCATTCACCAGGACGGCGTCATCAAAGCGCGCGAGACCTACGAGATCATGCGCGCCGAGGATGTCGGCTGGTCGGCGAACCGCATCGTGCTCGGCAAGCATTCCGGGCGCAACGCCTTCACCGAGCGGCTGAAATTTCTCGGCTTTCAGTTTGATTCGGACGAGCAACTGGAGCGCGCTTTCGCCCGCTTCAAGCAACTCGCCGACAACAAGCACGAGATTTTTGACGACGATCTGCAGGCGCTGGTCACCGACTCGGACGCCGCCGGCGCGCGCGCGCGCTTCGCGCTGAAGCACCTGAAAACCACCTCGCAAACCGGCGCCGTCGCCGGCGCGAGCGTCACCGTGGAAGTGGACGGCGAGGAAGTCACCGCGCAGGGGCGCGGCAACGGCGCGGTGGACGCGGTGTTCAGCGCGATTGAAAGCGTGGTCGGCTCGGGGAGTTTGCTGCAGTTGTATTCGGTCAACGCCATCACCAGCGGCAGCGACGCGCAGGGCGAAGTCGGCGTGCGGCTGGAGCGCGACGGGCGCGTGGTCAACGGCCACGGCGCCGACCTGGACATCGTCATCGCCTCGGGCAAGGCCTATGTCAACGCGCTGAACAAGTTGTATGACAACGAGGAGCGCGCGCATCCGCAACTGGCGCGCGCGGTGTAGCCGGCCGCGCAGTCCTCTTTTGGCGTGAACGCACGCGCGCGAATGCAGCGGCAAACGCTGCGGCGGATGGGTGTGGAAGTGTGGCAGCGGCGCGACGCGCCGCGCGAGGTTGCGCCGGTTGCGGAGGAGTCGTCCGCCGCGCCCGCGCAACCCGTGCCAGCGAAAGATGCCGCGCCCGCGCCCGTGCAGTCTGCGCCGGCAGATTCCCCGCAATCAAATTTGGCGCGCATCGGCGAGGAAGTCGCGGCCTGCCAAAAATGCGAACTGCATAAAAGCCGCAAGAACACCGTGTTCGGCTGCGGAGACGCGCGCGCCGACTGGATGTTCATCGGCGAAGCGCCGGGGCAGAACGAGGATTTGCAGGGCCTGCCTTTCGTCGGCCGCGCCGGAAAATTGCTGGACGAAATGATCGCCGCGCTCGGCATGAAGCGCGAGCGGGTGTTCATCGCCAATGTTCTCAAATGCCGCCCGCCGGGCAACCGCGACCCGCAGCCGGGCGAGGTGGAAAAATGCGAGCCGTATCTGCGCCGCCAACTGGAAATCATCCGCCCGAAAGTCATAGTCGCGCTCGGGCGCATCAGCGCGCAGGCCCTGCTAAAAAGCGCCGAGCCGCTCGGCCGCCTGCGCGGCCGCATTTACCAATACGGCGACGAAAACATTCCGCTGGTGGTCACCTATCATCCCGCGTATCTGCTGCGGAGCCCGGAGCAGAAGGCGAAAGCGTGGGAGGATTTGTGGCAGGCGCGGACGGTAGCGGCGGCGGAATAGGGGCGGAGTTTTTTGCGGAGTTGCCGGCGGAGTTTTCCGCGGCGTTTTTTTCGGCCGCCTTGAACACGATGTCGCCGAACCAGGCGGTCGCCGACTCGCCGGTGTTGTCGGTGTCGGTCATCACCGCCACGCCGGAAATCATCGGCGGCTCGCCGCCGAATGCGCGCCGGTAATCCTCGTAAATGTTGCGCGACTCGGACACCCATTGCCCGGCTTTTTCGGCGCCGCTTTGCAGCGCCAGCATTTGCACGCGCGCGGTGTAGGGATTCGGCGCCAGCGTTCCGGCCGGGCTGCGGCTCGCCCAGATGTAATTGAGCGCGCCGAGCGGCGGATAGCGGCCGTAAATCAGCCGCGCGGTTTTGTATTTTGCGCGCTCCAATAAACCGAGTTTGCTGCCGTCATAGGCGAAGGTGATGTAGAGGCGCGCCGGGTAATCGTCGCCGGATTTTCGCGTCACATCGCCGCGCTCCAGCACATTGCCGATTTTCCAGCGCCATTCCACCCGCGGATACATTTTCGGGTCAATGCGAATTTCGCGGCGCATTCCGGACGAGGAGGCGCGGCTGTCGGCTTTCACCACGACCACGCCGGCGTCCTCTTCCAATGTGTATTCGGTGTGGCGCGGAATTTTTTCAAAGGTGAGCGCCGCCCAGGAATCCGGGAATGCCTTGCCGGGGCGCGCCTCGGAAAACGCGCCGACGCGCAATGCGTCCGGCGACTGCGCGCCGACCGACGGACCCGCGCACGCCACAAAAAAACCGACGGCGCAACAAGCGGCCGGAAATTTGGGAAGTTTGAAAAGTTTGCCGGCGCAAAAACGCCGCGCCCGGCCGCGCTTATTCATTCATACCGCGAGTTCCTGAACGACAGAAAATCCAGCCATTCGTTTAATTCAATAAAGTTGCTGCACGCTTCCCGCAATTCGCGCGAGGCGTGGCTCCAAAAGGCCACATCCACCTTGAAACCGTCGGCCACCAGTGTCTTGATAAGCGGCACGAAATCGGAATCGCCCGAGGCGAGCGTAATCGTGTCCTTTTGCTTGTCCACCAGGGTGTACGCGTCCTTGCTCATGGACATGACGATGCCGGTGTCGATCTTTTTTTCCTTGCCGGAAAAATTGCGCTGCTCGGTGATGATTTCGAATCCCGCTTTTTTCGCCATATCCCAGATGGAATCGTTTTTTGGGACGCGGCTGCCAAAAATCATGCAGCGTTTAATCTTGGACTCGTCGTCTCCGGCGATAAAGTAGTGCAACCGGCCAAAGTCAATCTTATAAGACGGGTCGGTTATGTTTTCGTTTTGCGCCACATAGATGTTGGGCGCGCGGCCGGTCGCGACCGCTTTTACTCTTTTGCCTTCAATGAAGACATTGGAGTTGTCTACATAAACAAATTCAGCCATTTTTTTGTTCCTCGTTAAAAAACTCGTGAAAAGAAAAAGTCCCGCGGAAAACGCCGCGCGGAAACCCGTTGCGCATTTATACCGCAAAAATTGCGGGTGCGCTCCCTAGGGGAATCGAACCCCTGTTTCCGGCGTGAGAGGCCAGCGTCCTGACCGCTAGACGAAGGGAGCGGACGCGCTATAATAGCATGTCCCCCCGCGCAAAGGTTTTTTTGCATCATTACCGCAGGACCCCCCGAATTGACCCAGACCCACTCAGCCGCCGACCTCGCCATGGAGCGCGACTGGCTCAGCGCGGCCGCGCTGCAAATCGCCGGCGAACTGCAGGACGCCGGCTACGACGGCTACCTGGTCGGCGGCTGCGTGCGCGACTTGCTGCTTGGCCGCCGCCCGAAAGATTTTGACATCACCACCGACGCCAGCCCCGAGGAAGTGCGGCGGCTTTTTCGGCGCTCGCGCATCATCGGGCGGCGTTTCCAATTGGTGCATGTGCGCCTCGGGCGCGAGGTCATTGAAGTCGCGACCTACCGCGCCAAACCCGACGGCGCGCGCGCGCGCGGCGGCCGCGGCAACAGCGCGGCAATCGCCGCCGACGGGCGCGTCATAGACGACAACGCCTTCGGCACCATTGAGCAGGACGCAGCGCGCCGCGACTTCACCATCAACTCGCTGTATTACGACCCGCGCCGCGACTGCGTGCTGGACTTCGCCGGCGGCGTTCGCGACGCGCGCAAACGCGTGCTGCGCATGATCGGCGAGCCGCGCGCGCGCTTCACCGAAGACCCGGTGCGCATGCTGCGCGCGCTGCGCTTTCGCGCGAAGTTGGATTTGGAATGGGAGCGCGGCCTGCCGCCGGCCATCGCCGAATGCCGCGAACTTTTGGCGAGCGTGCCGCCGCCGCGCCTGTTTGACGAGACGCTGAAAATGTTCCACCACGGCCACGCGCGAAAAAGTTGGGAGGAATTGCGCGCCCACGGACTCGCCGCGACGCTTTTTCCGCCGGCGTTTGACGCCGACGGAAACGCGCCGGAAAAACTCATCGGCATGGCGCTGGACAACACCGACGAGCGCGTGCGCCACGGCAAGCCTGTGATCGCCGCGTTTTTGTTCGCGGTACTTTTGTGGATGCCATTCAAGCGCGAACTGGCGCGCGCCGCGCGCGGCCTGCCGCACGCCGAGGCGGTGTGGGCGGCCGGAGACGCGGTGTTTGCGTCGCAGTCGCTGCGCGTCGCGGTGCCGCGCCGCGTCGCCGTCGCCGCCATGGAAATCTGGCAAATGCAGTTTGCATTGGAGGCGCGCAAACCGCGCGCGGTCGCGCGCCTGCTCGGCGAGCGGCGTTTTCGCGCGGCCTTTGATTTTTTGCTGCTGCGCGCGCGCATCGGCGAAGTGGAAGCGGCGCTGGCCGAATGGTGGGAGGAAATTCAGGAATGCGGCGAAGACGAAACGCGGCGGCGGATTGAGGCGCTGCGCCCGCGGCGCGCGCGCTCCGCGTCAAGTGGCGGCAACGAGCGCCGGGCCGGACGGCGCGCGCGCCACGCGCCGGCGGCCGCGCTGAACAAATAACGCGCCCTTTCCACTTTCGCTTCCCCTTCGCGCAACAATACCCGCATGTCCCAATACTTCAAAGCCCATCCGGCAAACCCGCAGCCGCGCCTGATTCGCCGCGCGGTGGAAATCATCCGCGGCGGCGGCGTCATCGCCTACCCGACCGATTCCAGTTACGCGCTCGGCTGCGCCATCGGCGAAAAAGCGCCGCTGGAGCGCATTCGCCGCATCCGCAAAGTCGGCGACGAACACAACTTCACTTTGGTGTGCAAGGACCTTTCCGAATTGAGCGTCTACGCCGCGGTGGACAACGACGCCTTTCGCCTGCTGAAACGCTTCACGCCGGGCCCCTACACTTTCATTTTGGCGGCGACGCGCGAAGTGCCGCGGCGGCTGCAGCACCCGCGCCGCCGCAGCATCGGGTTGCGCGTGCCGGATTACCCGATAGTGAGCGCGCTGCTCGCGCAACTCGGCGAGCCGCTAATGAGTTCCACGCTGATTCTGCCCGGCGAGCGCCGCGCGCTGAACGATCCGGAGGAAATCCGCGCGCGGCTGGAGCACGAAATAGACCTGGTCATAGACGGCGGGCCATGCGACGCGCTGCCGACCAGCGTGGTGGATTTGGCCTCGGGCGCGCCGCAAGTGCGGCGCGAAGGCAAGGGCGACACCGCCGCATTCGCATGACCGCGCCGCCGGAAACTTCCCCCGCGAACAACCGCGTCCTGTCCGGCATGCGCCCGACCGGCCGCCTGCACCTCGGCCATTACCACGGCGTTTTGAAAAACTGGGCGCGCCTGCAGCGCGACTACGAGTGCTACTTTTTCATCGCCGACTGGCACGCGCTGACCACGCATTACGAGCAGCCCGAAACCATGCGCGAGCATGTCTGGGAGATGGTGATTGACTGGCTCGCGGCCGGCGTCGATCCGGCGCGCGCGACCATGTTCATTCAGTCGCATGTGCCCGAGCACGCCGAACTGCATTTGCTGCTGTCCATGGTGACGCCGCTCGGCTGGCTGGAGCGCGTGCCGAGTTTCAAGGAGCAGCAGCAGCGGCTGCGCGGGCGCGACCTGGCGACTTACGGCTTCCTCGGCTACCCGCTGCTGCAGTCGGCCGACATATTGATGTACCGCGCCGCGCATGTGCCGGTCGGCGAGGACCAGGCGCCGCATGTGGAACTGACCCGCGAAATCGCGCGCCGCTTCAACGAATTTTTCGGGCGCGGCGGCGACGCCGAAGCCGCGATAAAACGCATGGGGAAACGCGACGAAAAAACCTACCGCCGCCTGAAAAAAAGTTACGCCGAAAGCGGCGAACGCGACGCGCGCGCGCGCGCGCGCGAATTGATTTCCTCGCACAACAACTTAAACGCGGAGGACAAGGAGCGCCTGCTCGGCGATTTGGAGGGGCGCGGCCGCGCGATTTTGCCGGAGCCGCGCGCGCTCCTAACCGAGGCCGCGAAAATGCCGGGGCTGGACGGGAGAAAAATGTCCAAGTCGTATGAAAACACCATCGCGCTGCGCGATCAGCCGGAGCGGGTGACGCGGGCGATTCGCGCGATGCCGACCGACCCGGCGCGCGTGCGCCTTTCCGACCCCGGCGACCCGGAAAAATGCCCGGTGTGGCAACTGCATTTGGTGTACAGCGACGAGGGCGTGCGCGAGTGGGCGTCAAAAGGCTGCCGCGCGGCCGCGTTCGGCTGCCTGGAATGCAAGCAGCCGCTGCTGGACGCGGTGCTCGCCGAGCAAAAAGAGTTTCACCGCCGCGCCGAACACTTTGAAAACAACCCGCGCGAAGTGCGCGGCATGATTGAAGATGGCACCGACAAGGCGCGGCAGACCGCGCGCGAGACCATGAAACTGGTGCGCGAAGCGGTCGGCGCGGTGTATGAGTAGCGGCGATTGTGCTATAAGCGAACCGGCATGAGCGGAGCAAACGACACCGGAGAAAGCGGGGAAAACGGCGCGGCGCCGGCGCGCGCCGCCACGCTGCGCGGCGAGCGCATTGAGGAGTGGCCGCAGGACCTCTACATTCCGCCGGACGCGCTGGAAGTGTTTCTGGAATCCTTTCAGGGCCCGCTGGATTTGCTGCTCTACCTGATTCGCAAACAAAAAATGGACATTCTGGACATTCCGGTGGCGCGCATCACGCGCCAATACATGGAATACGTGGAGTTGATGCGCCACCTGCGCCTTGACCTTGCGGCCGAATACCTGGTCATGGCGGCGTGGCTCGCCGAAATTAAATCGCGCATGCTGCTGCCGCGGCCGGCCGACCCGGAGGAGGAAGAGGAGGACCCGCGCGCCGCGCTGGTGCGGCGGCTGCAGGAATACGAGCGCTATTCAAAAGCCGCGCGCGAAATCAACGACCGGCCGCGGCTGGAGCGCGATTTGTATCTGGTCGCCGCGAAGTTTGACGCGCCCGGCGCGCCGGAGGCCGCGGCATCGCTCAATGACCTTTTGGTCGCGCACCAAAACGTGCTGGACCGCAGCGAGCAAAAAAAGCGCTGGACGGTCGGCTTTGAAACACTGAATGTGCGCGACAAAATGGCGCACATTCTGCGGCGCATGCGGACGCGCGGCGTGCTGCGCTTTGAGCAGATTCTGCTCGGCGGCGAGGGGCGGCTCGGGCTGGCGGTCAGTTTTATGGCGGTGCTGGAATTGGCGCGCGACCGCCTGATCGTGGTCGCGCAGGAAAAACCGTTCGCGCCGATTCACCTGAAAGGCGCCGACCGGGCGAATTAATCATGAGCCGCGAACTGCAAAACACCATTGAAGCGCTGCTGCTGTCGTCGGACGCGCCGCTCGGCGTGTCGCGCATTCAAAGCGTGTTCGCGCGCGGCGCGCGCCCGTCCGCGGACGAAGTCAAGGCCGCGCTGTCGCAACTGCAGGACGAATGCAAAACGCGCGGCATTGAACTTCGCAAAATCGGCGGCGCCTACCGCTACCAGTCGCGCCGCGAATACGCCGACTGGATCGCCAAACTGCACGAGACGCGCCCGCCGCGGCTGTCGCGCGCGCTGCTGGAGACGCTCGCCATCATCGCCTACCGCCAGCCGGTTACCCGCGCCGACATTGAGGAGATTCGCGGCGTCGGCGTGACCACCGACATCATGCGGCGGCTGCAGGAGCGCGAATGGATCACCGAGGCCGGCGCGCGCGATTTGCCGGGCCGCCCGGCGCTGTTCGCCACCACGCCCGAATTTCTCTCCTACTTCAATCTGGAATCGCTGGACGATTTGCCGCCGCTGTCGCCGCAGCGCCCACTCGGGGAAATCGCCGGCGAAATTGGCGGCATCGACGGGAGCGCGCCCGCGCAAACGCCGCCGGCCGACGGCGCCACGGCCGCGGCAACCGACGAAGCATGACCAAAAAGCAGCCGGCGCCGCCGGCGGCGAACGCGCGACTGCACAAACACCTCGCCGCGCTCGGGCTCGGCTCGCGCCGCCTGCTGGAAACCTGGATTGCGCAGGGAAAAATTCGCGTTGACGGCCGCGTCGCCAAACTCGGCGACCGCGTCGGCGCGCGCAGCCGCATCAGCATAGACGGCCGGCCGTTGCGCGCGCGCGCGCCGGCGCGTCCGCGCGTGCTGCTCTACCACAAGCCCGAAGGCGAAATCAGCACGCGCAGCGACCCGCGCGGCCGGCCGACGGTGTTTCGCCATCTGCCGAAACTGCGCGGCGCGCGCTGGGTCGCGGTCGGCCGCCTTGACCTGAACACGCGCGGCCTGCTGCTGTTCACCGACGACGGCGAACTCGCCAACCGCCTGATGCATCCGAGTTTCGGCGTGGAGCGCGAATACATGTGCCGCGTCTACGGCGATGTGGACGAGGCCGCGCTCGCGCGCCTGCGCGCCGGGCTGCGCATCGGCGGCGAGTTGTTGCGCTTTGACCGCGTGCGCCGCGGGCGCGGCGACGGGCGCAACGCGTGGTTCTCGGTGGTGGTGACGCAGGGCCGCTACCGCGAAATCCGCCGGCTGTGGGAGGCGGCCGGCTGCCGCCTGAGCAGGCTGATTCGCGTGCGCTACGGCGGCATTGAACTGCCGCGCAATTTGCCGCCGGGAAAGTGGCGCGAATTGCCGGCCGCGGCCGCGGCGAAATTGGCGCGCGGCGCCGAATGAACGCGCCGCAGCGCGGCTTTCCGCGCGAGGAATTTGCGCGGCGGCTGGAGGCGGCGCAGCGCGCGATGCATGCCGCGCGTTTTGACGCGCTGCTTTTGACCACCGAGCCGAATGTGCGCTACTTCTCCGGCTTCTTCACGCAGTTCTGGGAAAGCCCGACTCGCCCGTGGTTTTTGCTGCTGCCGGCCGGCGGCATGCCGGTCGCGGTGATTCCCGAAATCGGCCGGGCCGGCATGGCGCGCACCTGGGTGGAAGACATCCGCACCTGGCCGTCGCCGCGCCCCGAAGACGACGGCGTCTCGCTGCTGTGCGAATGCATTAAAAGTCTGCCGCGCCGCTTCGGGCGGCTCGGCATGACGCTCGGCGCCGAGAGCATGCTCAGAATGCCGGCGAATGATTTCGCCGCGCTGCGGGAAAATTTGCGCGGCATCAGTATTGAAATCGCCGACGCCGCGCCGCTGATTCACGAACAGCGCATGATCAAGTCGCAACTGGAAATTGAAAAGATGCGCCACATCTGCGGCATCGCCGCGGACGCGTTTGCCGCGTTGCCGGGTTTCGCGCGCGCCGGCATGACCGAAATGGAAATCTGCCGGCGCATGCGCGTGGATTTGCTCGAGCGCGGCGCCGACGCCTCGCCGTATTTGATAGCGGCCTCCGGGCGCGGCGGCTACGACAACATCATCATGGGGCCCGGCGAGCGAAAACTCGGGGGCGGCGATTTGCTGGTCATAGACACCGGCTCCACCTGGGACGGCTACTTCTGCGACTTTGACCGCAACTTCGCTTTCGGCGGGGCCGATGCGGCCGCGCGCGCCGCGTATGACTGCGTGTGGCGCGCGACCGAAGCGGGGCTTGGCGCGGCGCGCGCCGGCGCGACCACGAGCGATTTGTGGCGCGCGATGAACCGCGTACTCGGCGAAGGCGGCAGCCTCGGCAACGCGGTCGGCCGCCTCGGGCACGGGCTGGGCATGCAGTTGACCGAGCGCCCGTCCAACACCGCCGAAGACGCCACGACGCTGCGCCCCGGCATGGTGATCACGCTGGAGCCGGGCATGGAATTCGCGCCGGGCAAGCACATGGTGCACGAGGAAAACATCGTCATCACCGAAGACGGCGCCGAATTGCTGAGCCGCCGCGCCGCGCCGGATTTGCCGGTGCTGGACGGGTGAACGCGCCGGCCGGCAATGGGATTTTCGCGCGCGCGCGCCTGCGGCATCACGCCAACCGCGCGGCCGCGCCGGCCGATGCGCATGTGCCGGAAAAGTTGCGCGAGGATTTCAGTCCGGCCGCAAACCAAAAAGCGCTGCACGAAATTTCCGCGTGGCGCGATTACCGCCCGGGCGATTTGGCCGAACTCGGGCAACTCGCAAAGGAATGCGGGCTCGGCGCGGTTTATTACAAGGACGAGTCGGGCCGCTTCGGGCTCGGCAGTTTCAAGGCGCTCGGCGGCGCCTACGCGGTGCAGGTATTGCTGCAGCGCGAGATTTTTTCAAAGTGCGGCGCGCGCGCGACCGCGCCCGAACTGGAGGCCGGCAAATACCGCGAACACACCGCGCGCGTCACCGCAGTCACCGCCACCGACGGCAACCACGGCCGCGCGGTCGCCTGGGGCGCGAAGCGCTTCAACTGCAATTGCCGCATTTTCATTCACGCCGGCGTCAGCGAGGCGCGCGCCGGCGAGATGCGCGCGCTCGGCGCCGAAGTGGAGCGCATTGACGGCAACTACGACCGCTCGCTGGAATTCGCCGCGCGCGCCGCCGAAGTTGCCGGCAACCACCTCGTCTCGGACACTTCCACCGCCGGCTACACGGAATTTCCGCGCCTGATCATGGCCGGCTACAGCGTGCTGATGTCCGAGGCGCTGGCGCAAATGAACGGCGCGCGGCCGACGCATGTCTTCGTGCAGGGCGGCGTCGGCGGGCTGGCCGCGTCGGTCGCGATGTTTTTGTGGGAGCAACTGGGCGCGGCGCGGCCGCGCGTGATCGTGGTGGAGCCGGAACTGGCCGCGTGCCTGTTTGAAAGCGCGCGCCGCGGCCGCCCGTCCGCGGTGGAAATCACGCGCGAGACGATTATGGCCGGGCTTTCCTGCGGCGAGGTTTCGCTGCTGGCGTGGCGCGCGCTGTCGCTCGCCGCGCATGATTTTGTGACCATTCCCGACGAGTTGATCGCGCCGCTGATGCGCATGCTGGCGCGCGGCGAACCGCGCCTGGAGGCCGGCGAAACCGGCGTCGCCGGGCTGGCCGCATGCCTGGCCGCGTGCGCGCAACCGGAATTTAAAAACGCGCTCGGGCTGGACGCGAAGAGTCGCGTGCTGACCATCGGCACCGAGGGCGCGACCGACCGCGAACTCTACGGCGCGATTCTCGCCGGCAAAAACCCTTAAGCGAACCGGAAATAAAACGGCGCGGCCAGCGCGGCATAGACCGGCGGCGCGCACAACAACGCGCGGCGCGCCAGCCAGGTTTGCCGCGCGCGCGCATCATCGCCGGCGATGGAAAGCGCCAGCAAAATTATCGGCAGCGACAGAAACACCGCGTGTCCGGACGCGCTGTTTTGCAGCGCGGCGAAAACGGGTTCCCGCGCGAAACGCGCGCCGATCTCGGCCTGCAGCGGCATGAACAGCGCGTTGCCGCCGACATTGGAGCCGGTCGCGAAACCGCCGAACATGCCGAGCAGCGGCGCGGCCAGCGCGATTTCGGCGCGCTGCAAATCGGCGGCGCGCTCGGCGATGCCGGCGAACAGGCCGCCGGCGCGGTGCAGTTGGGCGAACAGCACGAACAAAAAGATGCCGCCGACCGGGCGAAGCGAACGCGTAATTCCCAGTTGAAACAGTTGAAACATTTCGCGGCGCGCGCGCAGTTGCGTGGAAAACGCGCAGAACAAAAGCGCGCTGATTAATAGGGTGACGCCGGGGCTTGCCAGCACCGGCAACGCAATGCCGCCGCCCTCCCAGCGCAGCGCGCGCTGCAATGCGTCGTGCAGCGGCGGTATGCGCGACGCGCCCACCAGCGCGACCAGCGTCAGGTAGGGCGCAAGTAATTGCGCCCACTGCGCCAGTTGCGGCATCCGAAACTTTAACGCGCGCAGCCGCGCCGCCGACAAAATAAGCGCGGTGGCGGCGCCCGCGAAAACGCCGGCCAGTTCGGGCGCGGCGTAACGCGCGGAGACGAGCAGCGCGCATGCCAACATTAATCCGGCGAGCGGCGGATACAGAAAATCAAATCGTTCCCTGCAGTCGGCGCGGCACACCAAAGCGACCAGCGCGCCGATGACCGGAAACACCGCGAAACTGGTCGCGGCGGTCATCATGGAAAGTTGCTTGAAATCCAGCCCGGCGATTTGCGCGCCGATCAGCGTTGAAAGCCCGAGCGTCCCCCACGGCATGATGTTCATGCCGAGCAGCGACAACAGCAGCGCGCGCCCCGCCGGAAACAACTGCAGCAAAAGCGGCACGGTGAAAAAAAGCGACACGCCGAAACCGGTCAGCGATTCCAGCGCGGGCGCGGCGCCGAACACGATGAGCGAAGCGGTTTTCACGCGCGAGCCCGAAGCCGCGCGCACTTTCGCGCCGATGGCGGAGATGACATGCGCCGACTGCAGCAGCGCATTAAAGATTTGCCCGGGGACGATGACCAGCGCGGCCGAAAGCGTCAGTATCAAAACCGCCCGCAAATCCTCCGCGGAAAACGCGAGCGCGTAACGCCGGTCAAAGTGCATCACCGCGAGCGCCGCGGCGATGCCGATGAGCGAACTTGCAAAAGCGCCGCGCTTGCACACCAGCGCGGCGAGCAGCGCGGCAAGCGGCAGGAGCGCGTTCACCGCGCGCCGTCAGCCGCCCCCGTTCGCCAGCGCGGCGACCACGCGGTCGCCGAATTCGTCGGTGCTGACCATGGTCATCTCGGCGCCGGGCCGCGACAAATCCTGCGTGGAATATCCGTCCATGAACACCGACTGCATCGCGCGCCACAGCATCTCGGCCTCGCGGCGCATGCCGAAACTCATTTCCAGCATCATCGCCGCCGAGCCGATCATGGAATACGGGTTGGCGATGTTTTTGCCGGCGATGTCGGGCGCCGAGCCGTGCGACGGCTCGTAATACGCTTTTTCGGGCCCGATGCAGGCCGACGGCATCAGGCCGAGCGAGCCGAGAACGCCGCCGGCCTGGTCGCTCAAAATGTCGCCGAATAAATTTTCCATGACCATCACATCAAACATGCCGGGGTGAATGCAAAGGTGGGTCGCGGCCGCGTCCACCAGCACATTTTCCACGCGCACTTCGGGAAAGTCGCGCCCGACCTCATCCACCACTTCGCACCACAGCACGCTGGATTTCAGCACGTTGCTTTTGTGAATGCTGTGCAGGATTTTTTTGCGCTTCATCGCGGCTTCAAAGGCGATGCGCGCGATGCGCGCGATTTGAAACTCGTCGTATTCCAGCCGCTCGTGCGCGTAGCGCCGCCCGTCCGCGTCCACGCCGGTTTCCTTTTTGCCGAAATACACGCCGCCGACCAGTTCGCGAATGATGACGAAATCTATGCCGCCGCCGATGACCTCGGGTTTCAGCGGCGAAAAATGCGCCAACGCGCCCGGCAGGCGCGCCGGGCGAAAGTTCGCGTAGGTGTCGTAGCGCCGCCGCATCGGCAAAAGGCCGCCGCGCTCGGGGCGCTCTTCCACCGGAATTTTTTGCGTCTCCTCAAAACCGAGCCCGATCGGGCCTTTCAAAATCGCGTCGGCGCGGTCGCAAATCTCCATGGTTTCCGCGGGAAAACTCTTCCCGGTTTCAAACCAGGCGCCGGCGCCGAAAGGCGCCTCCACCAATTCAAACGAAACCGGCGCGGCGCCCTCAATAAAACGCAGCGCCTTGACCGCCTGGCGCATGATTTCTCCGCCGACGCCGTCGCCGGCGAGGATCGCGATTTGGTATTTTTTGCGCGCCTCTTCCTTGCGCGGGGATTTTTTATTGCTCATTCCCGGCGCGTCAGCGCGGCCAGTTCGGCGCGCGTTTTTGGATGAACGCGTCTATGCCTTCGCGCGTCTCGTCCAGCATCATGTTGCCGGCCATGGTTTCGCCGGCGTCGGCGTAGGCCGCGCCGAGGTCCTGTTCAAGTTGCCGGTAAAAACCCCGCTTGCCGAGTTGCGTCACGCGCGGCGGTTTGGAGGCGATTTGTTCGGCCAATTCGCCGACCGCCGCGTCCAGTTCATCGGCCGCGACCGCGCGGTTGATCAGCCCGTAATGCAATGCGTCTTCGGCGCCGATGAATTCGCCGGTCAGCAACATTTCCATCGCGCGCTTGCGCGGGATGTTGCGGCTGAGCGCGACCGCCGGAGTGGAGCAGAACAACCCGACGCGCACCCCCGACACCGCGAAGCGCGCGTCTTCGGCGGCGACCGCGAGGTCGCAACTCGCGACCAACTGGCAGCCGGCCGCGGTCGCCATCCCCTGCACGCGCGCGATCACCGGCTGCGGCAGCGCGATCAATTGCGACATCACGCCGCTGCATTTGGCGAACAACGCCTGCTGGTAGGCGTGGTCGTCGTGCGCGCGCATTTCCTTCAGGTCGTGCCCGGCGCAAAACGCCTTGCCGGCCGCGCCGAGCACCACCACGCGCACCGAATCGTCGGCGGCGATCGCGCCGAGTTCGTCGGCCAGCCGGCCGAGCAATTCCTCCGACAGCGCGTTGTATTGCGCCGGGCGGTTTAAGGTCAGATGCGCGACGCCATTGACACCATGGTCGCGCGCCGACAGCAGCACTTCGTCGGCGGCGTCAGTCGCCGGGGAACGGGCGGCTTGAACGGACATGCGCGTTACCGGGACAACTCCACCATATACACGACCGCGGCCTCCACTTCGGCGTCGCTCAGCGCGGTGTTGCCGCCGCGCGGCAGCATCACGCCGGTCTCGCCCTGAAAGCCGTTGATGGCGTGCTCCAGCAACACCGCCATGCCCTGCGCCAGCCGCGCGCGCCAGGCCTCGCGGTCGCCGGTGCGCGGCGCGCCGGCGATGCCGGAGGCGTGGCAGACCGCGCAGGTTCGCTCATACACGGCCTCGCCGCTCTGCCGCCCGCGCGAGGCGGCGACGGTCACGCCGCCGGTGGCGGCGCCGGATTCGGCCACATTGATTTGCCCGACCGGCGCGGTGCGCGCGTCCAGCGATTCGGGCGTGTTGTGTTTTGCCGCGACTTGCGCGGCGGCGAACAAAAACAGCGCGGCAACCGCGGCGAGCGGCGCGGCGAAAAACAGGGTGGCTTTTTTCATGGGGAAATCACAAAATATTTGCGGGGCGCAATTATACCGGGTTTTGCAGCCCTTTTTCGCCGCCGGATTTCACCGCATATTTCGCCGGGCGGGCGCGCTACAATCGGCCGATGGCGGACGCTTTCGCACCCCGCGCAAAAAACTACCGCGAGCGCGTAGAACGCAGTTTCGCCGCGCAGCGCGTGATGCGCGCGCTCGGCGTGTCGCTGGCGCGCGTCGCGCCCGGCGAAGTGGAACTGCATCTCGCCCACCGCGGCGACCTCACCCAGCAGCACGGTTTTTTGCACGCCGGCGTCATCGCCAGCGCGCTGGACAGCGCGTGCGGCTACGCGGCGTTTTCGCTGATGCCGCCCGAGGCCGAAGTGCTGACCGTGGAATTCAAAATCAACCTGCTGGCGCCGGCCGCCGGTGAAATGTTCCACTGCATCGGCGCGGTGGTAAAAGCCGGGCGCACTTTATCCGCGGCGCATGGCGACGCCTGGGCGGTGCGCGGCGGCGAGCGCAAACTGGTCGCGCAGATGAGCGCGACATTAATGAGCGTGACCGGGCGCGACGATGTGCGCCCGCAGAACGGCGCGTGAATTAAAAAATTAAAACCGCAGCGTCTCCATGCGCAGCCAGTCAACCACTTTGCCGAGCGCCTGCTCCCTTTCCATGCCGTCGTCGCGCGCTTCGCGGTAGACGCGCAATTGCCGGTGCGCGCTGGTGCCGCGCTTGAGAATGCGGCGCGCGCGCCCGACTTCCTCCTCGCAGCCGAGCGCCTCGGCGTCTTCGCGCGTGTCGGCGAGAATTTCCCCGAGCAATTCGGCGTAGTCCACGATCGCGCCGCGCCCGAAATCAATCAGGCCGCGGTCGGTGCCGTAGCGGTGCGCGCGCCAGCGGTTTTCGTTGATCATCCAGTTCGCGTACTGCCGCCACCGCTGGTTGGAAAGCCGCAGACGGTAGAGCCGCCGCAGCCAGCATTGAAACAGCGCGGCGATGCACACCGCGTCGTTCAGCGTGGTGCAAAGATCGGCGATGCGCATTTCCAGCGTCGGATAGCGCGCGCTCGGGCGCAGGTCCCACCAAATCTTGGTGGCGTCTTCAATGATGCCGGTTTTGACCAGCACCGCGACATGCCGCTCAAAATCGGAAAAAGTGTCAAACGGATGCGGCAGCCCGGTGCGCGGCAATTCGTTCCACACCGAAAGGCGGTAGGACTTCAGCCCGGTGTCCAGGCCGTTCCAAAACGGCGAAGAAGTGCTGAGCGCGAGCAGGTGCGGCAGGATGTAACTCGCCTGGTTCATCAAATCAATGCGCAGGTCGTCGTCTTCCACGCCGACATGCACATGCATGCCGCTGATCAGCAGGCGGCGCACCACCGCCTGCAAATCCTCGGCGAGCATTCGGTAGCGCTCCTTGCGCGTGATGTGCTGGTCCAATGCGTCGGCGAAAGGGTGCGTGGAGGCGGCGATGATCGCCAGGTCATGCGCGGCCGCGACTTCGGCGACTTCGCCGCGCAATTCGGCGAGCGCGCGGCGCGCCTCGCCGGCCGACTTGCACACCGGCGTGCCGATTTCCACCTGCGCCTGCAAAAACTCCGGCGAAACCGCGTTGCCCAGCCGCTTGCGCATCGCCGGCATCAGCGCGCGCGGCACTTTGCGCGCGAGGTCGCCGCCGTCCGGGTTGACCAGCATGTATTCCTCCTCAATGCCGATCGTGAAACTGGGAGTTTTTGCCATGGTAGTTGGGGTAATCGGGTTATACTGCGGCGCGCCGCGCGAAAAAAACCCCCGCAAAAATCGCCGCAGAAATCTCCGCAGAAAAGGTCCGCTTAAAAACCCGCGCTTGAAAAATCTCCTCCAAAACCGGCTGGACGAATGCGGCGTGCTGCTCGCCGACGGCGCGACCGGCTCCAATCTGTTTGACGCCGGCCTGCAAAGCGGCGACGCGCCCGAACTGTGGAACACGCTGCACCCGGAGCGCATCACGCGCCAGTACATGAATTTCATTGAGGCCGGCTCCGACATCATTCTCACCAACACTTTCGGCGGCTCGCGTTTTCGCCTGATGCGCCACGACGCGGCCGAGCGCGTCGCCGAAATCAACCGCGCCGGCGCGCGCCTCGCGAAAGATGCCGTGGAAAGCGCCGGACGCCCGGTCATCGTCGCCGGCTCCATCGGGCCGACCGGCGAAATCATGCAGCCGCTCGGCGAGTTGCGCCACGAAGACGCGGCGGACGCGTTCGCCGAACAGGCGCGCGCGCTCAAGGAAGGCGGCGCCGATGTTTTTTGGATTGAGACCATGTCGTCGCGCGAGGAAGTGCGCGCGGCGGTGGAAGGCGCGGCGCGCGCCGAATTGCCGATAGTCGCGACTTTCAGCGTGGACACCAACGGCCGCACCATGATGGGACTCGCGCCGGACGACATAGTCGCGCTGTTTTCCAAAATGTCGCCGCGCCCCGACGCGGTCGGCGCGAATTGCGGCACCGGCGCCTCGGAACTGGTCGCGGCCACGCTCAACATGCGCCGCGCCGCCGACGAGCGCGGCGTTGACGCGGTGCTGGTGGCGAAGGCGAATTGCGGCGTGCCGCAATACCGCGACGGAAAAATCGTTTACGACGGCGACGAGCGCATCATGGCCGAATACGCAAAACTCGCGGTGGACGCCGGCGCGCGCATCATCGGCGGCTGCTGCGGCACCACTCCGTCGCATGTCGCGGCGATGCGCGCCGCGCTGGACGGGCACAGCGCGCGCGCCGCGCCGAGCGCGGAAATGATTGAGCGCGAACTCGGCGAACTTTCCGGCGGCGCGAAGGCGCAACTGCGCGGCGAGACCGATGTCGCCGCCGGCGCGCTTTCGGAACGCGCCGGTGAAAAAGCACGCCGGCGGCAGGCGCGCGGCAAACCCCGCCGCCGCCAAAACCAAAATGCCGCGGAAGAAATGCATTAGCCGCTTGCTCCGGCCGCCTCAAGCGTGCCCACATTGATCACCGGCAAATATTCCGCGCCGCCGCAAACTTTTTTCGCCATCGCCTCCAGGTTCGGCCGCTTTTCCGCGGGACTTTCGCCGCCGCCGATTCCGCCGCCGAATTCCACCAGCAATTCCGCCCCGGCTTCCTTAATGCGCAGCAGATTGTCGTGCCACAAAACCGGATTGAACAACTGCAAAAAAAGCCGCGAGCGAATCGCCGCCGGTTCCGCGTCGTGAAAATCGCCGCTGAAATTGGAAAGCACCGCGCATTTCGGCGGGGCAAACTTCGCCGCGGCGAGCGTCTCGCGAAACTTCACCGCCGCCTCCACCATGTAAAAGGTGTGAAACGCGCCTTCGGTTTTCAGGCGGACGCTGCGCTTGCGCGGGTGGCGCGCCGCCATGTCGGCGAGCAGCGCGTCCAAATCTTCGGCGCGCCCGCCGACCACGGTTTGCTGCGGCAAATTGCACGCCGAAATCGCGCAGCAATGCATCGCCGCCAATTCGCGCGCCGCGCCGGCGTCCAGCATCAGCGCCTCCATTTCGCCCCGCCCGTATTCGCCCATCAATTCGCCGCGCGTTTTTACCAGTTTCAGCGCGGCCGAAAAATCCAGCGACTCGGCCGCGACCAGCGCGGTGTATTCGCCGAGGCTGTGCCCGGCGGCGAGCGCCGGCGACATATCCGGGCGCGACTCGGCGAAGGCGCGCATGCACGCGACCGAATGCGTGAGCAGCGCCGGCTGCGTGTGGCGGGTGCGGTTGATCTCGGCGGCGTCGCCGCGAAAGCACAATTCGGCGATGTCGTAGCCGAGCGCCTCGCCGGCCTCGGCGTAGGTGTCGCGCACCACCGCAAATTTCTCGTGCAAATCGCCGCCGATGCCCGCATATTGCGCACCCTGCCCCGGAAAAAGGTAGGCGGTTTTTTTCGTCATAGGTCCTCCCGTGCCGCGAAAAAAGCGCATTATACGCGTTGCGCCGCGCGGCAATCGGTGGTTGAATGCGCGCGCACAACATCACCGCAAACGGAGCGATTGACATGTCATCCATCATAGACGGCAAGGCGCACGCGGCGCGCCTGCGCGAACGCGTCGGCGAAGCCGCGGCCGCGCTCGCCGAAAAACATGGCGTCACTCCGGGACTCACCGCGGTGCTGGTCGGCGACGATCCGGCCAGCGAAGTCTATGTGCGCAGCAAGGGCAAGCAGACGCGCGCCGCTGGCATGGCTTCGTTTGAGCGCCGCCTGCCGGCGCAGACCGGCGAGGAGGATCTTTTGAAATTGGTCGGCGAACTGAACAATGACGACGCGGTGGATGGAATCCTCGTGCAGTTGCCGCTGCCGAAACAAATTCGCGCCGAGCGGGTGATCAACGCGATTAACCCGCAAAAAGATGTGGACGGGTTTCACATTGAAAACGCCGGCGCATTGGCGGTCGGCGCCGATGCGTTGCTGCCGTGCACGCCGTTCGGCTGCATTCTTTTGCTGAAGGAAAAAATCGGCGATATGTCCGGCATGCATGCGGTGGTGGTCGGGCGCTCCAACATTGTCGGCAAACCGGTGGCGATGCTGCTGTTGCGCGAGCACTGCACCGTGACCATCGCCCATTCGCGCACGCGCGATTTGCCGGAAGTGTGCCGGCGCGCCGACATTTTAATTGCCGCGGCCGGCCGGGCGGAAATGATTAAAGGCGATTGGATAAAACCCGGCGCGGTGGTCATTGATGTCGGCATCAACCGCGTCGGCGACAAAAAACTGGTCGGCGATGTGGAGTTTGACGCGGCCATGAAAAACGCGGCCGCGGTTACGCCGGTGCCGGGCGGAGTCGGCCCGATGACCATCGCCTGCCTTTTGCGCAACACGCTTGTCGCCGCCTGCCGGCGGCGCGGCATTTCCGTGCCGGAAAGTTTGCGCGAGTAAAAAATCGCCGCGCTTAATGCAGCGCGGCGATGTAAAGCGCGAGTTCGCGAATTTGCTCCGGCGAGAGAACGAACGCGATCGGATTCATGATCGGGTCTTTTCGCACCCCCGATTTAAACGCCAAAAGTTGCGCCTCAATATACGAGGCCGGCTGCCCGCGCAACCTCGGATACGCCGGCGGAATTCCCAGCCCGCCGGGCCCATGGCAACTCATGCACGCCGCGATGCGGTGCGGTTTGTAACCGCCGCGGTAAATTTCTCCGCCGGCGACCGCCGCTTCGGCGTCTTTCGGCGAGACGTTGCCGTCCGCGCCGGGCAACTGCGAGTAATACGCGTCCAAATTCGCCATGGTTTCCGGCGTCAGCGCCGCAGCCATGCCCGACATCACCGGACCGGCGCGCTCGCCCGACTTAAACTTCGCCAGTTGCGAGGCGATGTAGCCGGGAACTTGTCCGGCGAGATTGGGGAATTGGTCGGAGGGGCTGTTGCCGCTGACGCCGTGGCAGGCGACGCAGGTCGCCGAGGCGACTTTGCCGGCCTCGCTGTCGGCGCCGTGCGCGCCGCTCAAAACAAACGGCAGGGCCGCGAGCAGGAGAAGTTTTTTCATTTGAAAATTAAGGGAGAAAAGTCCGGTAAGAATTGCGCGCGCGATTATAGTATGAAATGCCTCCTCCGGCAATCCAAAAAATGTCCATGAAAACCGCCCCCAAAATTGACTTCCGCAACGCCGCCTATGCCGGCGCCGCGCATTTGCGCGCGCAATGGCCGCCCGACGCCGGCGCCGAAGTCGCCTTTGCCGGGCGCTCCAACGCCGGAAAATCCAGCGCGATAAACGCCATCGCCGGCCGCCGCCGCCTCGCGCATTTCAGCAAGACCCCGGGGCGCACGCGGCAAATCGTTTTTTTTGATTTGGACGACTCGCGCCGCCTGGTGGATTTGCCCGGCTACGGCTACGCCGGCGCGCCGCGCGATTTGCGCCGCCATTGGGAGCGTTTCATCGGCGAATATTTGCGCGGCCGCAAATGCCTGAAGGGCCTGGTCATTCCGATGGACATTCGCCGCCCGCTGACCGAGTTGGACCGGCGCATGCTGGATTTTTGCCGCGAACTTTCCCTGCCGGCGCACATTCTTTTAACCAAGGCCGACAAATGCAGCCGCGGCGCCGCCGCCGGCGCACTGCAAAAAACCCGCGCCGCCTTGGAGGGCGAAGGCGCGATCACCCTGCAATTATTTTCCGCGGTAAAAAAAACCGGCGTGGAAGAAGCGGCGGCGCGCGTCGCGGAGTTGCTTGGCGCTTAAATTAAAAATCGCCGCGGAAAATGCCGGGTGAAAAAATTGCCGCGAAAAACTCCCGCTACTCTATACTCCCCACCACCATGAACCTCCGCCAATACATTCGCGATCTTGACGCGCAGTTTTCGCGCGGGGGCGCGACCGAGCATAGTTACCGGCCGGCGCTGGAGCGGCTGTTGCGCGAAGCCGCGCCGGATGCGCTGGTGACCAACGAGCCGCGGCAGATTGAATGCGGCGCGCCCGATTTTGTTTTGGAGCGCGGCGAAATTCCACTCGGCTATGTGGAGGCAAAAAGCGCCGACAAAAATCTGGACGACAAAAATTACCGCGAACAATTCGCGCGTTACGCCGGCGCGCTGGACAACCTCATCCTCACCAACTATTTGGAATTCCGTTTAATTCGCGACGGAAACCAGGTCGCGGCGGCGCGCATCGGCGAAATCCGCGACGGGCGCATTCGGCAGGTTTCCGCGGGCGCCGCTGATTTTGAAAATCTTATCGCGGCGTTTCTCGCGCATGACGGCATCGCCATCACCACCGCCGACAGTCTCGCCGCGCATATGGCGGCGAAAGCACGAATGCTGGCGGCGGCATTGGCCGATTCGCTTTTGCAGGACGAAAAGGAAAACGGGCGCACCGAAGGCAACGGCGAACTGCACGACCAATTGCAGGCGTTTCGCAAGCATTTAATTCACGACATCCGGCCGGCCGAATTCGCTGACATTTACGCGCAGACCATTGCTTACGGGTTGTTTGCGGCGCGGCTGCATGATGACAACCCGGGGGCTTTCACGCGCATCCGGGCCGGGTCGCTGATTCCGGAAAACAATCCGTTCCTGCGCAAATTTTTTCAGCACATCGCCGCGCACGATTTGGACAAACGCATTCGCTGGGTTGTCGACGCGCTCGCCGATCTGTTCCGCATCGCCGCCGTGGAGGAGTTGATGGCGCAATACACCAAAGGTGGCGCCGATCCGTTTTTGCATTTTTACGAGACCTTTCTCGGCGCGTACAACCCGAAACTTCGCAAAAGCCGCGGCGTTTATTACACGCCGGAGCCGATTGTGGATTTCATGGTGCGCGCGGTCGATGAAATTCTGCGCGGGGAGTTTAAGTTGCGCGACGGGCTTGCCGCCACTGATAAGACGCGCATCGAAACCAAAACCGGGAAAACGAAACTGCACAAAGTGCAAATTCTCGATCCGGGCACCGGCACCGGCACTTTCCTTGCGTCCATCGTCCGCCACATTCACAAAAAATATTTCGCGCGCCAGCAGGGGGTTTGGCAGTCGTATGCCCGTGAAGATCTGGTGCCGCGCCTGAACGGCTTTGAAATTTTGATGGCGCCTTATGTGATGGCGCACATTAAGATGGACATGGTGCTGCGCGAGACCGGGTGCGAACTGGGGCGGCAGCGCGCGCATGTGTTCCTGACGAACACGCTGGAAGAGCACCATCCCGACACCAAAACTCTGTTTGCGCGGTGGCTTTCCGACGAGGCGAATCAGGCGAACTTCATCAAGCGCGACACGCCGGTGATGGTGGTCATCGGCAACCCGCCGTATGCGGTCAGCAGCAGCAACCGGGGGCCGTGGATACAAAATCTGCTGGGCGAATACAAAAAGGACTTGAAAGAGAAAAAGTTGAATCTTGATGACGACTACATCAAGTTCATCCGCTATGGCGAGCATGTCGTGCAGAAAACCGGGGAAGGCGTTCTTGCCTACATCTCCAACAACAGTTTTTTGGACGGTGTGACTCATCGGCAAATGCGGAAAACCCTGCTCGAAACTTTCGACAAAATCTACATTCTGAATTTGCACGGTGATACGCGCAAAGAAGAAACTGCGCCGGACGGCTCCGCAGATGACAATGTGTTCGACATCATGCAGGGAGTTTCGATCAACTTGTTTGTGAAAACCGGTGGTGGAAAAAACAAATCCGCTCGGGTGTTTTACGCCGACCTCTACGGCACCCGTGAAAGCAAATACGAGTATTTGCGCGACAATGCTTTCGGCAAAGTTCCCTACAAGACGCTTGACTATCAGGCGCCTTCCTATTTTTTCGTCCCGAAAGACTTTTCCACGCAGGAAGAGTATGAAAAAGGGTTTAAGGTGAACGATTTGTTCACCGTGTTCAATTCCGGCGTAAAAACCGACCGAGACTCGCTGTTCATTGACTTTGATGAGGGCGTGCTTTCCGCGCGCATCAAAAAACTTTTGTCCGGAAAATTTGACGAAGCATTCCGGCAAAAATACCGGGTAAAAGACTCCGGTAGTTACAAAATCACCCGCATCATCTCGGGGAAAACCTATGACGCGGACAAAATCCGTCCGGTCATGTACCGGCCGTTTGATTACCGCTCAATTTATTACGACCCGGCAATCATCAGCCGGCCGGGGGCAAAAGCGGCCAAGCATCTTTTGGCGGGCGAAAACTGCGCATTGGTGACTTCCCGGCAGTTTGGTGGGCGCAAGCATTTCATCTTGCTGATGACTCGAACTCTCATTGAAATCAGTTCGCAGCCGTTTGCGCCGTATTCTGTCTTCCCCCTCTACCTCTACCCGGAAACCGCCCAAAAAGACCTGGACGAAAAATCCGCGCGAAAACCCAACCTTGACCCGGAAATCGTCAAGGCCGTCGCCGCCGCCCTCAACCTGCGTTTCACCGCGGAAGTTGAACCCGGCGAAAAAACTTTCGCCCCGATTGACCTGCTGGATTACATTTACGCGGTCCTGCACGCCCCCTCCTACCGCGAACGCCACAACGAGTTTTTGAAAATAGATTTCCCGCGCGTCCCCTATCCGAAAAACGCCGCGCAATTTCGCAAACTCGCCAAACTCGGCGGCAAACTGCGCGCGCTGCATTTGCTGTCGCCCGCGCCGCCGCGCATCACCACCTACCCCGCCGACGGCGACCACTTCATAGACGGCGGCGTTCTGCGCGCCGCGTGGAAAATCACCGACGCAAAAAAACGCGTCGGAAATGTTCGCATCAACGCCGCGCAATTTTTCGGCGGCGTCCCCGAATCCGCCTGGACCAAACAAATCGGCGGCTACCTCCCGGCGCAAAAATATCTGAAAGACCGAAAGGGCCGGCACCTCTCGCCGGCGGAGATTTCGCACTACCAAAACCTCCTCGCCGCGCTGGCGGGGATGGAGGGGGTGGTGGGGGAGATTGAAAAGGCGGCGGTGTGGTAGGGTTTTTGGTCCTGCTAACCAAAGACCTTTTAGGGGGTTGAAATGTCAAATAATCAGCGTAAAGGCGGGGGGAATGCTCCGAAACCGAAGGGCGATGCGGGCTGGCCTGCCAAAAAATTCCGCAAAAAGGCCGGAGGGGGCCGCCGAAACAACCCGCCGCGGAAAAAGTAAAAACTCGCGCCCGGGTGTGAGAAAAATCACACTCGGGCGGGGGTAATTTGGTAAGATTTCTGGTTCCGTTTTGACAAACAACCTAGAGAAAACAAATGTCAGACAATCAACAGAAAGATTCACCTAGCCCTCCGAGCCCGCCGCCGAGCCCGCCAGCGAGCCCGCCAAGTCCCCCGGCCCCGCCGCCGAGTCCTCCGAGCCCGCCGGCCCCGCCTCCGAGTCCGCCAAGTTCGCCACCGGGTCCGTCGCGGAAGGGCCGGGGCAGTACCGACTTTTCTTCTATGCCGCTGCGCGACCGCGCAAGACCACCACGCAAACGCTGAACTTTCACCACGCCGCATGGCGAGGAAAACCGAGATGATCACAAACGAAACTCTGACCCGAGAAGACCTACTGACCGACTGCGAGCGATCCATGCGCTACCACCACGCGCGCGAACGCTTTTTCGACGGGGCGCATTCGTTCATCCAGTTTCTCGTGTTCGCCGCTTCCTCCACCGGCGGCGGAGTGCTTTTACTCGGCGAATTTTCCGCCGAATCGGTCAGTGCCGTAGCGCTGGGCGCGGTCAGTCTGCTGGCGTTGCTGAGCCTGGTTTGGAATCCTTCCAACAAGGGAAAACTGCACCGCTCGCTGTACCGAAAATTTACCCGGCTGCTCGGCGAAGTCTATGCCAACGAAAATCCGGACAACGCGGCCCGCGCCGAGTGGACGCGCGCCATTCACGAACTCTACGCGCAGGAGCCGCCGGTGTTTCGCGCGCTACTCGCGCACTGCGACAATCAAGTCGCGATTGCGCTGGACGCCGACCGCGGCCATTTTGTGGACCTGAAATTTCATCAGCGGGTGTTGCGCAACTTCCTGCCGTTTCAAAACGGGGAGTTTTTGAGCCGCAACCAGTTGAAAGAGCAGGCGCAGCAGTAACCGCCGGGAAATTCCGCGCAAAAACTCAGGCGCGAACGCTCCCGTCCCCGATGACGATGTATTTCTGACTGGTCAGCCCCTCCAGCCCGACCGGGCCGCGCGCGTGCAGTTTGTCGGTGCTGATGCCGATTTCGGCGCCGAGGCCGTATTCAAAGCCGTCGGCGAATTGCGTTGAGGCGTTGACCATCACCGAACTGGAATCCACGCGGCGCAAAAATTCATTCGCGCGAGAAAGGTTTTCGGTGATGATCGCGTCGGTGTGGCGCGAGCCGTAGGCGGCGATGTGCGCAATCGCCTGCTCCATATCCTCCACCACGCGCACCGCCAAAATCGCGTCCAAATATTCGGCGCGCCAGTCGTCCTCGTTCGCGGTTTTCATCTGCGGCACGATTTCGCGCGAGGCGTCGCAGCCGCGCAACTCAATGCCCTTGGCGAAATAGCGCCGCGACAATTCCGGCAGCACTTCGCGCGCCACCGCCTTCGCCACCAGCAGCGTTTCCATCGCGCCGCAAATTCCGTAGCGGCGCGCCTTGGCGTTGAACGCGACTTCCACCGCCTTGCCGAGGTCGGCGGCGGCGTCGATATAGACATGACAGACACCCTCCAAATGGCGCAGCACCGGCACGCGCGACTCGCGCGCCACGCGCTCAATCAGACTTTTTCCGCCGCGCGGGACGATGACATCAATGCAGTCGTCCATCGCCAGCAACGCGCCGACCGCGGCGCGCTCGGCGGTGGCGACCACTTGCGCGGCCTCGGCCGGAAGTTTTGCGGCGCGCAGGCCGGCGCGCAGCGCATCGGCGGTGGCGAGGTTGGAGTGCAGCGCCTCGGAGCCGCCGCGCAAGATCGCGGCGTTGCCGGCTTTCAGGCAGAGCGCGGCCGCGTCTATGGTCACATTCGGGCGCGACTCGTAAATGATGCCGATGACGCCGAGCGGCACGCGCATTTTGCCGACGCGAATGCCGCTCGGGCGCTGCGCCATGCCGCTGATTTCGCCGACCGGATCGGGCAGGCGCGCGACCTGCCGGCAGCCTTCGGCCATCGCTTCCACGCGCGCATCGTCCAGTTGCAGCCGCTCCATCAGCGGCGCGGCAAGTTTGGCGCGCTCGCCGGCGCGCAAGTCGCGCGCGTTGGCTTCCAGAATTTTCGCGCGGTCGGAAAGCAAATGCGCGGCGACCGCTTCCAGCGCGGCGTTTTTCGCGCGCGTCGGTGCGGCGGCGAGCGCGTCCGCGGCGGTGCGCGCGGCGCGGCCAAGTTCGGCGACATAGGACTTAATGTCGGTTTGCTCGGTCGCTTTGGAAATTTCGGCGGTGTTGGCGCTGCTCATTAAAAAAGGGCACTTGGAAAAAAAGAAAGGGAAAAACCCGCGCCGATTGTAGCGCAGTCAGGGAATCGCCAGCCCGCACATGCGAAGCCCGATGCTTTCTATTTCCTCCCAGATGTCGCGGCGCTGCAGCGGCGCGCGGCCCTTTAGCATCAGGTCGGCGCGCGCCAGCCGGCGCAGCAGGTTTTCGCATTGCGGCGCGGACAGGCGGTCCAGCGCGGCGCCGACCGCGCCGGCGCGGCTGCTCCACACGCCGTGCCGCTTGAACAGTCCCTGGCGGTTGCCGCCGCGCGCCAAGCCGGCCGACAACTGGCACAGCGTGCGCGCCTCGCGCGCCAGCGCCCACAAAATCAGCGTCGGCTCGGCCTGCTCGCGCCGCAGACTTTGCAAAATGCGCGTGCAGCGCGGCGCCGAGCCGGCCAGGCATGCGTCGGCGAACGCGAACACATTAAAACGCGCGTGATCGGCAACCGCGCTTTCCACCGCGTCGCAGGTCACCGCGTCTTTCGGCGACAGCAGCGCCAATAAATCCACGGCCTGCGCCGCGGCCAGCAAATTTCCCTCCACCAGTTGCGCGAGGCGCGCGGCCGCGTCGCGCTCGCATTGCAGGCCGCGCGACGCCATGCGCCGCGACACCCATTCGGGAAGATGCGCGGGCGGAATCGCCGCGCATTCCACCGCGACTCCGGCCGCCTCCACCGCGGCGAACCATTTGGTTTTTTGCGTGGCGCGATCGGCCGCGCCGCCGGCGAGCAATAACACGCAGTCATCCGACGGCGTTTCCGCCGCGTGGCGAACCAGCGCCTTGGCGCCGGCCTCGCCGGGCCGGCCGGCCGGCATGCGCACTTCAATGATTTTCTTTTCGGCGAACAGCGACATGGCGCGCGCGCCGGCGAGCGCCTCGTTCCAGTCAAAGCCGGGCTCCAGCGTGTGGCGAATGCGCTCGGTGAAGCCGACCTCGCGCGCGCGCGCGCGGATTTGGTCCAGCGCCTCCTCTATCAGCAATTGCTCGGCGCCGAACAGGTGGTAGAGCGGCGCGAGTTGCTTGCCAAGATGCGCGGGGAGTTGGTTGTGTTGAATGCGCATTATTCCCGCGCCAGTTGCGACAGCACGCGCGCCGCCGCTTCGCGGCGCAGGTCGTCTTCCAGAAAGCGCGCTTCCGCTTCGGCCTGCAGGTGGCGGCCGGCATCGTAGTCAAACGCGCGGCGCAGCGAAAAAGATTTTTCGGCGCGCGCGGTTTCGCCGGGGACTTTGAGTTGGTATTGCACCGCGTAGGTTAATGAGTAGGCGGTGGCGCGGCCGTCGGCGCCGGTGGAAAGCGCGGCGCGGCGCATGTCGGTGGTGATGCGAAGTTTCGTTGCTTCGGTTGAGTCGGGGGAAGACCTAACTTCCGCGCCGCGCGCCGACAATTCATCGGCAAGGCGCGCCACCAAATCGCGGTCGGCGCCGCTGATTTGCACATGCGCCAATTCCGGCGGCAGCGGGACTGCGGTGCGCAGGTGAAAGCCGCACGCGCCGAGCGACATGCCGGCGGCGGCAAGCAATGCGGCCGCCGGCAGCGCGCGCCGCTTGGTTTCGCTCCGCAATTTTTCCGCGCGCATGCGCTACTTCCGCAGCACGATGTTCGCCAGCCGCCCCGGCACCACGATGAATTTCGCGACCTCTTTTCCTTCGGTGTGCTTGCGGACATTTTCCGCGGCGAATGCGGCCTCGCGAATTTCGTCTTCGCTCGCGCCGGCCGCGACTTGGATTTGCGCGCGCACTTTTCCGTTGACCTGCACCGCCAGGCGCAATTCGTCGGCGGCGAGCGCGGCCTCGTCGGGTTCGGGCCAATCCGCGTCTATGACATCGCCGTCTTCGCCGAGGTCGCGCCACAGGCGGTGCGCGATGTGCGGCGTAACCGGCGCGAGCACGCGCGTCAGCGCGAGCAGGCCTTCGCGCATTACCGCGGCGTTTTCCGAGTTTTTATTTCCGCCGGCATTTTCATTTTCCGCGGCGAATTTTTCCAAGTCGTTCAAAAGTTCCATGCAGGCCGCGACCACGGTGTTGAATTGGAAGCGGCGGTAGTCGCGCGCGGCGCGGCGCAGCATGGCGTGCACGCGCGCGCGCAAACGCAATGCGTCGCGGCCGCGCAATTTTCCGGACCAATCCGGCGCGGCCAGGGTTTTTTTCGCGGCGAGAATTTCCCCGTTCGCATTTTCCGTGGCGCGCTGCGTCAGCCGCCACCACCGCCGCAAAAACCGCTCGGCGCCGGCGACGCCGTCGTCATTCCATTCCAGCGCCTGCTCGGGCGGCGCCGCGAACATCACGAACAGGCGGACGGTGTCGGCGCCGTAACGCTCTATCATCGCCAGCGGCTCCACCACATTGTTTTTGGACTTGGACATCTTCGCGCCGTCTTTCAGCACCATTCCCTGCGTGAGCAGATTGGTGAACGGCTCGTCGCCTTTGACCAGTCCGGCGTCGCGCAGCAACTTGTGAAAAAAACGCGCGTATAAAAGATGCAGCACCGCGTGCTCAATGCCGCCGATGTACTGGTCCACCGGCATCCAGTAATCGGCGCGTTCGTCCAGCATCGCGTCGTCGCAATTCGGGCAGCAGTAACGGTGGAAATACCATGACGATTCCACGAAAGTGTCAAAGGTGTCGGTCTCGCGCACGGCCTCCGCGCCGTCGGCAAAAACCGCTTTGTAAAATTCCGGATCGTCTTTGAGGCTGGACGCGGGACCGGCGTCTTCGGGAAGCACCACCGGCAATTGCTCGTCGGCGACCGCCGCGGCGTTTCCGTCGGCGTCGTAGAGCACCGGAATCGGGCAGCCCCAGTAACGCTGGCGCGACACGCCCCAGTCGCGCAGCCGGTACTGCACGCTGCGCTTGCCGGCGCCGGCGCGCTCCAACCGCGCGGCGACCGCGTCAAAAGCCGCGGCGAAATTCATGCCGTCAAATTCGCCGGAGTTCATCAGCACGCCGTCCTTGCCGGCATACGCTTCGGCGGTGAAGTCATGATTTTCCGCGGCGTTTTTTGGGGGACAAATCACCGGGCGAATTTCAATGCCGTGTTTGCGCGCGAATTCGTGATCGCGCGCGTCATGCGCCGGCACCGCCATGACCGCGCCGGTGCCGTAGCCCATCAGCACAAAATTCGCCGCCCAAACCGGAATGCGCTCGCCGCTCAGCGGGTGTTCCGCCTGCATGCCGAGCGGCACGCCCTTTTTTTCCATGGTTTCCAACTCGGCTTCGGCGGTCGCCGCTTTTTTGCATTGCGCGGCGAATTCGGCGACTTTCGCGTCGCTTTTTGCGGCGTGGCGCGCCAGCGGGTGCTCGGCCGCGACGAACACCGCGGTGACGCCCATTATGGTGTCGGGGCGCGTGGTATAAACGCCGAGCGGCTGATCAAAACCTTCCACCGAAAAGGAAAACTCCACGCCCTCGGAGCGGCCGATCCAATTGCGCTGCATGGTCTTGACCGACTCGGGCCAGCCTTCCAATTCGTCCAGCCCGCGCAGCAATTCCTCGGCGTAGGCGGTGATGCGCAAAAACCACTGCGAAACTTCGCGCCGCTCCACCACCGCGCCGGAGCGCCAGCCGCGCCCGTTTTCCACCTGCTCATTGGCCAGCACGGTTTTTTCCACCGGGTCCCAGTTGACCACCGCCATTTTTTTGTAGGCCAGGCCCTTTTCCAACAGGCGGTTAAAAAACCACTGCTCCCAGCGGTAATAGCCGGGCGTGCAGGTCGCCAACTCGCGGCTCCAGTCATAGGCGAAACCGAGCCGCTGCAGCTGCTTTTTCATGTCGGCGATGTTGTCGTAGGTCCATTTCGCCGGCGGCATGCCGCGCTCTATCGCCGCGTTTTCGGCCGGCAGCCCGAACGCGTCCCAGCCGATCGGCTGCATCACATTCTTGCCGCGCATGCGCTGGTAGCGGCTGATCACATCGCCGATGGTGTAGTTGCGCACATGCCCCATGTGCAGTTGCCCGGACGGATAGGGCAGCATGGAAAGGCAGTAGAACTTCTCGCGCCCCGGCTCTTCGCGCGCCGCAAAGCAATTTTGCTCCTCCCAGTATTTCTGGACGGCCGGCTCTATGTCGGACGGGCGGTAATGGCTGGCGGACGGCATGCGGTGCGGGAGGCGGAGATCGGGGCGTTGCGCGGGCGCGATTGTAGCGGATTTTGGCGGCGCTTCGCCCTATAATGCGCGGCATGCCCGGAAAGATTCCCAAAGCGTTCATAGATCAGGTGATCGCGCGCACCGACTTGGTCGAGTTGATCGACCGGCGCGTGCCGCTGACGCGCAAGGGCAAGGAATACGCGGCCTGCTGCCCGTTTCACGAGGAGAAGACGCCGTCGTTCACGGTGAGTCCGGCAAAACAGTTTTACCACTGCTTCGGCTGCGGCGCGCACGGCACCGCCATCGGGTTTTTGATGGAGCACGGCAACCTCTCTTTTCGCGAGGCGATTGAGGAATTGGCCGGCGCGGCCGGGTTGCGCGTTCCGGATTCGGGCGCGCCCGCGGCGCCGTCCGCGCCGGGCGAATCGCCGAACGAATTGCTGGAAGTGGTCGCCGAAGCGAACCGCTGGTTTCAGGCGCAACTGCGCGCGCCGGAGGGGCGCGAAGCGATCGCCTATCTCAAAGCGCGCGGCTTGGACGGGCGCACCGCGGCCGAGTTCGGCATCGGTTACGCGCCGCCCGGCTGGGACAATCTGGCGCGCGCGCTCGGCGGCAGCGAATTGCGGCGGCGGCAATTGCAGCGCGCCGGGCTGCTCGCGCAAAGCGACAAGACCGCCGCTTCGCCCTCTTCGCACGCGGGCCTGCATGTCGCCGACGCCGCGCCGCAAACTTCTCCCGGTTATGCGGCGCGCGTCTACGACCGCTTTCGCGGGCGCGTGATGTTTCCGATTGAGGACCGCCGCGGACGCGTGGTCGCATTCGGCGGGCGCGTCATCGGCGACGACGAGCCGAAATATCTGAACTCGCCGGAGACGCCGCTGTTTCACAAAGGCGCCGAGGTGTACGGCCTGCACCGCGCGCGCCAGGCGGCCGGGCGCGCCGGGCGGGTCCTCTTGGTGGAGGGCTATCTGGATGTAATCGCGCTCGCGCAATTCGGCATTGACAACGCGGTCGCCACGCTCGGCACCGCGACCACGCGCGCGCATTTGCAGCGGCTTTTTCAGGCCGCGCCGGAAATCGTTTTTTGCTTTGACGGCGACCGCGCCGGACGCGACGCCGCGTGGCGGGCGATGGAGAACGCGCTGCCGGAATTGCGCGACGGGCGGCAGATCGGGTTTTTGTTTTTGCCCGACGGCGAGGACCCGGACAGCATGGTGCGCGCCGAAGGCGCCGACGGTTTCACCGAGCGCGCCGCAAACGCGCAGCCGCTGCCGGAGTTTTTGTTCAAAACGCTGTGCGCGCAGGTGGATTTGAAACGCCTGGACGGCAAGGCGCGGCTGGTGGAATTGGCGAAACCGCTGCTGGCGCAACTTCCGGCGGGCGCGTTGCGCGAGATGATGCGCGAGCGGCTGGCCAAGTTGTGCGAATTGGACGCGGCACGGCTCGGCTTGGACCAACTGCCGAAGTCGCCGTCGTCATTGCCGCGCGCGCGGCAGCCGTTGCGGCGCGCGCCGGGCGGGCAACCTTCGCCGCTGGCGCTCGCCGTCAGCATGCTGCTGCAGCACCCGCAATTGGCGGCGCGCGTCGCGCCCGGCAATGCGAATGCAAATGGGCGCGACTTGCATGACCTGCACATGCCGGGCGCCGAAACCCTGCGCGCGCTCGTGGAGAAAATCACCGGCGACGCGCAGACCACCACCGCGCGATTGCTGGAGCATTTTCGCGGCGATGAAAAAACCCATGCCTACCTGGCGCAACTCGCCGCGCGCGAAAATCACATTGATCTTGATGTGCTGGAAAAACAATTTGACGACACCATCGCCCGCCTGCGCGAAGACGAGGTCAAGCGGCGGCGCGCGGAAAAAATCGGGGAATACCAGCGCGGCCTGCCGCCGCAGGAAACCGGGCGGGCCTTGCGCGAAATCAAGGAAATGTTTGAGGCCGGCGCCTGAGGCGCGCGGCGGTTTTCGCGGCGCTTTTTCACGGCGGTTTTCCGCGACGATTTTTCACTGCGATTTTTCGGGCGATTTTCCACGGCGAATTTTTCCCCGCGTTAACCGCCGGTTATGCTATATTTCGCCACCAAATTTTAAGCGCGCACAACCCCGCCCGAGCCCGAAATGCCCCAAAAACCGCCGCAAAAAACCCCGGAAAAACCGGCGCAAACCGCCGAAAAATCCGCGGCAAAAACCGACGCGAAAATCTCCGCGAAAACCGCGGCGGCCGCGGCGGCGGCCCCCGATGCGCCGCAGTCCGATCTGAAAAATCTGGTGCTCACCGGAAAAGCGCAGGGATTTTTGACCTACGCCGAAATCAACGACCACCTGCCGGAGAACCTGCACGACACCGACCAAATTGAAGTCGTGGTCAACATGATCAACGACATGGGCATTGAAGTCGTGGACAAAGCGCCCGACCGCGACTCCATCACCTTAAAGCGCGACAACCCGGACGACGAGGAAGTCGCCGAGGAAGTCGGCGCCGCGCTGAAAACCGCGGTGGAAAACGAATTCGGCCGCACCACCGATCCGGTGCGCATGTATATGCGCGAGATGGGCACGGTGGATTTGCTGACGCGCGAGGACGAAATCGCGCTGGCGAAACGCATTGAAAGCGGCAACCGCATGCGCGCCGAGGCGGTCGCGCTGGCGCCGCGCGCGCTGCTGCGGCTGCTGCAGCTCGGCGAGGCGGTCCAGGACGGCAAGATGAAACTGACCGATTTGATGGTGGATTTCATGGCGCTGGACGCGCTGGACGACGAGACCGTCGCCACTCCCGGCGCGCCCGGCGCGAACGCCGCGAAAAAGGAGGCGTCGCCGCCGAAAGGCCCCGACATTAAAGAGGCGCTGGAACGCTTTCGCCGCATGCGCCGCACTTGGGGCGCGCTGAACAAGGCCTGGGAAAAAGACGGCTACGACGGAAAACTCGCGCTGAAAAACCGGCGCAAACTCGGCGACGAATTTCTGCAGTTTAAATTCACGCCGATTCAGGTGGAGCGTTTCGCAAAAATGCTGAGCGGCAGCATGGACGAAGTGCGCCTGCACGAGCGCGCCATCGCCGCGATTTGCGTGGAGCAGTGCCGCGCGCCGCGCGACCGCTTTCTTAAATGTTTCGCCGAATGCGAGAGCAACCCGCGCTGGCTGGACAAATTGATTCGCGCCTGCCCACAGCAGGCCGACAAACTGCGCGACCGCCGTCCGCAAATTCGCGACCGCCTCGCCAAATTGCGCGAATGCGGCGCCAATGCCGGGCTGACGCTGGCAGATCTGAAGGCGCTCGGGCGGCAGTTTTCCATCGGCGAAACCAAGGCGCGCTTCGCCAAGCGCGAAATGGTGGAGGCGAACCTGCGCCTGGTCATTTCCATCGCCAAAAAATACACCAACCGCGGCCTCGCCTTTTTGGACCTGATTCAGGAGGGCAACATCGGCCTGATGAAGGCCGTGGACAAATTTGAATACCGCCGCGGCTACAAGTTTTCCACCTACGCCACCTGGTGGATTCGCCAGGCGATCACGCGCTCCATCGCCGATCAGGCGAAAACCATTCGCATTCCGGTGCACATGATTGAGACGCTGAACAAACTTAACCGCGTGTCGCGCCAGATCCTGCAGGAAAAAGGCCGCGAGGCGCTGCCGGAGGAACTCGCCGAGCGCATGGAACTGCCCGAGGACAAGGTGCGCAAGGTGCTGAAAATCGCCAAAGAGCCGATCTCCATGGAAATGCCGGTCGGCGACGACGAGGATTCGCATCTCGGCGATTTCATTGAGGACCCGAACATCAAACCGTCGGACGAGGAAGTCGCCGACAAGGGCCTGGTCGCCGACATGCGCTCGGCGCTGGATTCGCTGACCGAGCGCGAGGCGAAGGTGCTGAAAATGCGCTTCGGTATCGGCATGAACACCGACCACACGCTGGAGGAAGTCGGCAAGCAGTTTGATGTCACGCGCGAGCGCATTCGCCAGATTGAGGCGAAAGCGCTGCGCAAGTTGCGGCATCCGAGCCGCTCCGACCACCTGCGAACTTTTTTGGACGAGTCGTAGCGCGCCGCGCTTTTAACCGCGGCGGCCCGGCTTTACCGCTGCATTATTTGCGCAGCGGCGACATGCGGTGAAACACGTCGTTGCGGTCCACCCAGCGGTGCTTCGCCACCGCGCCGGCATGCACCAGCGCGAGGCACAGCATTCCATAGGCCAGCCATTTGTGGATTTCCTCCATGACTTCGGCGAGTTCATACCCGCCGACATATTCCACATCGGGCAGCACCTGCCAGGAAAACAGCCCGTAAAACGGCATGCGGTGTCCGCCCATATCCACTTCCACCCAGCCGACCATGATCACCATCAGCGGCAGCGCATACAGCGCGATGTGCGCGGCGTGCGAAGCGCGCTCCTCCCATTGCTCCAGCCCGGCAACCGGCGGCGGCGGCGGAAACATGCGGCGCACCGCGATGCGCGCCAGCAGCAGCAGGAACAGCGCGAAGCCGGTGGACATGTGCAGCGTGTAGAGGAGTTCCTCCAGCGGCCCGTCTTCCTCCACCAATTCGGTCATGGAAAACCCGCTGGCCCACATAAAGACAAATCCGGCGGCCATCAGCCAGTGCAGCAGCCGCGCCGGCGCGGCGTAGCCGGCCTCGTTTGCAGTGTGATTTATCGGCTCGTTCATTTTGCGTCTCCAAAAAGAGTGGTTGGGGGGAAATGCACTGCGTAATATAGAACACATTCCACGCGCGCGGACCGGCGCGCCGCGTCGGTATAATTGCCGCAAACCCCGCGTTTCGCACATTAAAACACCCGTGAAAATCACCCGCGTAGGACTGTTCGGCAGATTCCAAGACCGCGCCGACATTGATGCGGTCGCGACCATTCGGAAACTGCTGGAAAAACACGGCCTGAAAGCGCTGCTGGACGACGACGCGCCCAAGGCGGCGAAAGGCGCGCGCATCGGCGGCGCGCCCGGCGGCGCGATTGACCTGGCCGTGGTGGTCGGCGGCGACGGCACCATGCTGCATGTCGCGCGCAAACTCGCCGAGCACGATGTGCCGGCGGTCGGCGTCAATCTCGGGCGGCTCGGTTTTCTCGCGGATATTTCCATGCAGCGCCTCGAGCCGGGCTTGAATGCAATTTTGCACGGCGACTACCGCATTGAAAAGCGCAGTCTGCTGGACACCGCGGTGTCGCGCGGCGGCGCGGAAATTCACCGCGGCGTTTCGGTCAACGACGCGGTCATCTCCAAGGGCAACACCGGCCGGCTGATTGAATTTGAAATTCGCGTGGACGGGCAGTTCCTCAGCCAGACGCGCAGCGACGGCATCATCATTTCCACGCCGACCGGCTCCACCGCCTACTCGCTTTCGGCCGGCGGCCCGATTATTTATCCGACGCTGCCGGTGATTTGCCTGTCGCCGATTTGCCCGCACACGCTGAGCAACCGCCCGATCGTTTTGGACGAAAACGCGCGCATTGAAATCACCTCGCTGGTGTTCGCCGAGACGCGCGCCAATCTCGCATTGGACGGGCGCATCGCGTGCGAACTTTCCGGCGATGAAACCATCACTATCTCGCTCGCGCGCGAGCGCCTGTCCATGGTGCGCATCTCGCGCGACAGCCACTTTGAAACGCTGCGCTCCAAACTCGGCTGGAACGAGCGCGCCGGCGAACAAAAAAAGAACGGCGGAGACGGCGAATGATCGACTGGCTGGAAATTCGCCAACTGGCCATCGCCGAGCATTTGCAATTGGAATTCGGCCCGGCTTTCACCGCGATCACCGGCGAGACCGGCTCGGGCAAATCGCTGATAGTGGACGCGGTCGGCGTGCTGCTCGGCGACCGCGCCGAAAACACGCTGATTCGCGCGCAGGCCGAGCAGGCCGAAATTGAAGGCGGTTTTCGCCTGAACGCCGGGCATCCCGCGCTCGCGCATTTGCGCGAGAACGGTCTGGACAGCGGCGACGAATGTATTTTGCGCCGCGTGGTGCGCCGCGACAAACCGAGCCGCGCCTACATCAACGGCCGCTCGGTCAACGCCTCCATGATGCGCGACCTCGGGCGCGAACTGGTGGACATTCACGGCCAGCACGAGCACCACTCGCTGCTGAGCCGCGCCGGGCAACTGCAGTTGCTGGACGCGGCCGCCGGCAACACCGAACTCCTCGCGCAACTCGGCGCGCAATACGACGCGCTCAGCGAAATTCGCGCGCGCCTGCGGCACCTGCGCGAGGGCGGCGAAAACGCGCGCGCGCGCGCCGAATTGCTGGAGGCGTATATCGCCGAGTTGGAGGCGCTGTCGCCGAGCGCGGAGGAGTGGCAAAAACTTGAACAGCGGCAAAAACGCGCGCACCACGAGCGCGAACTCGCCGATGAAACGCGCGCGGTGGTTTTGCAGCTTCGCGACGGCGAAAATGAAAACGCAAGCATGGCCGCGTCGCTGGACGACTGCGCGCGGCGGCTGCAAAAACTCGCGCGCCACGACGAGCGGCTCGGAAAAATCGTGGAACTTTTGAACGGCGCCGGCATTCATATTAATGAGGCCGCCGAACAACTGCGCGCGCTTTACGCCGGCGGCGCGCCCGACGCGGCCGAGATCGCCGAGATTGAAGCGAAGTTTTCGCAGTATCACGACCTGTCGCGAAAACACCGCGTCCTTCCGGGACTTCTGTCGGAGAAGTTGGAAAGTCTGCGCGAGGAATTTGCCGGGCTGCAGGACCCGCAGGCCGAGTTGCAGCATTTGCAGGCGAAACACGCCGAGCATTTTTCCGCGTATCAAAAATTGGCCGTGGAAATCGGCGCGCGCCGCCGCGAAAGCGCGGAGAAACTCGCGCCGGCGGTCACCGAGTTGATGCAGGAACTCGGCATGGCCGGCGGGCGGTTGGAAATTCTCCTGCATGACCGCGGCGGAAAAAGCGACGCGGAAACTGATGGAGAAAACTCCGATGAAAATGCCGATGAAAAAATCGCCGCGGAAAACGCCGGAGAAACCGACGCGGAAAATGACGATGAAAAAATCTCTGCAGAAACTGACGGAGAACATGAAATTGAGGCCGCCGATGAAACCCGCCACATTTCCCGGCGCGGTTTGGAAAGCGCCGAGTTTGCGGCGAGCGCGAATCCGGGACTGCCGCCGAAACCGCTGACCAAGGCCGCGTCCGGCGGCGAGTTGTCGCGCATTTCGCTGGCGATCAATGTCGCGCTGGCCGCGGGCGCGCCGACTTCCACGCTGATTTTTGACGAGGTGGATGTCGGCATCGGCGGGCGCGTCGCCGAAGTGGTCGGCGAAAAATTGCGCGCGCTCGGCGCCAACCGGCAAATCCTGTGCATCACCCACCTCTCCCAAGTCGCGGCGAAGGGCCACCACCACTGGACCGTGAAAAAACGCGCCGAAGCCGCCGAAGTCGCGGTGCAGCCGCTGGACGGCGCGGCGCGCGTGGAGGAAATCGCGCGCATGACCGCCGGCGCCGAACTCACCCCGCAATCGCTCGCCCACGCCGAGCAGATGCTGCAGTCGGCATGAGCGCCCCGCAATCCACTCCGGTTTCCGTTTTGAAAACCGAAACTGCAATTCGCCCGGCGCAATTGCGCGACATCGCCGCGCTCGGCGAATTGTTGTCGCCGTTTGTCGCCAGCGGCGTTTTATTGCCGCGCGACGAGACCAATCTCACCCGCAATTTGCGCGAGTTTTTTCTTTTGGAATGGCGCGGCGAAATCGCGGCGTGCGCGGCGCTGCAAATTTTCACGCGCGAACTCGGCGAGGTGCGCAGTCTCGCGGTCGCGCCGCAATTCGCGCGGCGCGGTTTCGGGCGGCAATTGGTAGCGCGTGTGGAAAGCGAGGCGGCCTCGCTCGGACTTTCGCGGTTGATCGCGCTGACCGTGGAAGCCGAATTTTTTCACAAACTCGGCTACCGCACCGTGGACATGCGCGACTTGCCGGAAAAACTCTGGGGGGTTTGCATAAACTGCCCGAAGTTTCGCAACTGCGACGAAATCGCCGTGCAAAAAGATTTGCAATGAAAATGAACCGAAAAACTTTTTTGAAAATCGCCGCCCAAACCGCGACCATGGGCGCCGCGACTTTCGCCGCGCCCGGCTGCATCCTCTACCGCATTGACATTCAGCAGGGCAACGAAATCACGCTGCAAATGCTGGACCGGCTGCAACTCGGCATGAGCCGCACCGAGGTCACCAAGGCGCTCGGGTTTCCGCTGGTCACCGACCCGTTCAACACCGACCGCTGGGACTATTACTTCTACCGAAAGCGCGGTGAGGACGGCGCGGTGCAGCAGCATTTCGCCACCTTGTATTTCAACGAGGACAAATTGGCGCGCGTGGAAAGTTCGCTGTTCCCCGAACAATAGCGCGCCGAAAAACTTCCGCGAAAACTCAGTCGCGAAAGTTCACATACTGCAGCGGCATTCCCCACTTGCCGTCTTTAATGAGAGAAATCGCGGCCTGCAAATCGTCGCGCTTTTTTCCGCTGACGCGCACCTGCCCGCCCTGAATGGACGCCTGCACTTTCATCTTCGCGGTTTTAATTTCCTTCACCACCGCGCGCGCCAACTCGGCGTCCAGGCCGTGGCGAACGGTGATTTCCTGCACCGCTTTTCCGGCCGGACTCACCGCCGCCTCGCCGACTTTCAGGCACTGCACATCCACTTCGCGCTTCGCCAGTTTGAGCCGCAGCACATCCAACACCTGCCCGGCTTTGTATTTGTCGTCGGCGTGAATGGTCAAAGTTTCGCCCTCCTTGCCGGATTGTTCCACGCGCGCGTCGCTGCCTTTGAAATCAAAACGCGCGCTGATTTCGCGGTTTGCCTGCGCGACCGCGTTTTTCACTTCCTGCCAGTCCACCTCGGAAACGATGTCAAAAGAGGGCATGATTTTCTCCCAAAAAAAGTTATGAAAGTTTTGAAAAATGCTGTGCGAAAACCCACAGAAAGCCGCGCGAAAAATCATAAGAAAAAGTTGCGAAAAACCCGCAAAAAACCCGAAAAAAAAACTTGACAAAAAGATGTTACCGCATAAAATCCTTTGCGTGTTATTCGCCGTTCCTGTCCCGCCGAACACCCCGCCGTAAAAATAGGGAGCGAAAAAATGTCCCGCCAAAAAGGGGGCGCAACGCAGGATGACCAAAAGCCCGGGCAATCTTCTCCCGCCCCGGGCGTCATTCTGCGCCGCCGGTATACAAAAGACCTTTCCTTTGAAAACCCCGGCGCGCCCGCGTCGTTGGACGCGCCGCCCGGCGCGCCTGCTCCGACCGTCGCGATTTCCGTGGAAATCGGCGGCCGCCGCCGCGGCGATTTGCACGAAGTGGCGCTTTCGGTCACGGCCACCGCAAAATCGCGCAACGAAATTTTGTTCATCGCCGAAGTGCGCTACGCCGGGCTGTTTGAAATCACCGGACTGGACGCGGCCGCGCGCGAACAATTCATTTATGTGGAGGCGCCGCGCATTTTGTTTCCCTATGCCGAGCGCATTCTCGCCGATGCGGCGCGCGACGGCGGCGTGCCCGAATTCGGCATCACTCCGCCCGATTTTGCGGCGATGTATGCGCGGCGGGAAAAGGACCCGGTGGAAATGTAAATTCCCGTCGGAAAATGTCCGCTGAAAAGGCCGCCGGGAAAATCCCCGCGGAAAATCCCTGCTGAAAAGGCGGCCCGAAAAATCCCTCCAAAAATCCCCGCGGAAACCGCCGAAATCCCCGAACCCTGCAAAAATGCTCATCAAAAACCCCCGAAAAAAATCCCCTGCAAACCCCTTGACACCCCGCTTGACAGGCCGCCGCGCGCTGTGCATAATGATTCGCACAATCCGTCCTTTCAACCGACCGCGCAAATCGCGCCCAAAAAATCATGACTGAAACGACCGGCAAAACTCCGCAAACCGCCTCCCAAGCAGATCTCTCCACTTCCCCGGCGATGCCGGCTTTGCGCTCCCGCCCGCGCGCGCGCGGCTGGTGGGCGCCGTCGGCCGCGCCGGACAATTTCTCCGCGGAAAACGCCGAACATTCCGCCGCCTCGCGCGTCCCCGCGAGCGAGCGCAAACCGTCCGCCGAGGGCCGCCGCAACACCGCTTTCGGCATGATGGCGGTCATGTCCATGGCCTCCACCGGCGGCGCCATCAACAGCGCCGGCGTCGGCGGCGGCATCGCCATGAACGCCCTCGGCGCGCTCGGCAGCGGCGCGGTGGTCTCGGTCGGTTCCACGCTGTTTGCCGAAACCGCGCATGCGCAGACCGGACCTCCGGGGGCAAAAGGCGAGCCCGGAGTGGATGGAATTCCGGGACAAAAAGGCGAGCCCGGACAAGACGGAGATCCCGGACCGGCCGGCGGCCAGACCCCAATCGGATTCAAAGAAGGCGCAATTACCGGGGCATACACTCGAGACGGCACCGGCGCGGCGCTCAGGGAGGCCGCCGACGATCTCGACACGGAGGGAGGCCCCTCCACCAGAAGCGTCGACCTTCTGAGCGGCGGCGGCGCAGGCGCGCGTTCCGCGCCCGTGGAAACCCGCAGCGGACACCAACCGGCCACCAGCGGCGCCATTCGCAGCACCGCCAGGTCGCTGCGCCGCCTGGCGAACGCGCCGCAAAGCACGGCATACCGCGCCGCCCAAATCTTCGCCGACAACCAAAGCAGCCACGATGCGCGCATCGGCGCCATCCTCGCCGGCATGCACGACAACTGGGAGCAAATCGCAGCCCTGCGCGGCGAGTCGCAGGAAGGCACCGCAATCGCCATCGCCCTCGGCGGTTT